>JAAXQD010000260.1 GCA_012974475.1 Desulfobacterales bacterium | reverse complement strand
CCATCTCCCCTTTCACAGGTCCTGAACAACTCCAAGGCTGCGCAAGTCCTCATTTTTAAAAAATGGATGTTGCCCCATACATTCGTTATTGTGCGGCGGTCGGATCTTCTCGATACGATAACTATTTATAACAGGCTCAAGATCGCCCCTGTGATTACAAAGGAAGACCGTATGCACTGCGGTCATGGTGTGCGAAAGTGGGACACCATTGAAGTCTTATACAGTTTCATGGCCTTGTCCGAATCTTCATATCCTTTTGTTGTTCAGCCTTTTTTAGACGACTTTATTGACGTACGGGTTATTATTGTTGGGGATTATATGGAGGCATATGTCAGAAATAATCCCAACAATTTCAGGATGAATATCTCCATGGGCGGAGAAAGTTATCCCTACGATCCGGACGAGAATATAGAAAGATTTTGTCATGCCGTAATGGAACGCGGTAAATTTCCCTATGCCCACTTGGATATTATGATTACAGACGACGGAAATTATTACCTTTCGGAGATTGCCTTAAATGGCGGGACCAAAGGTGCAAAGATTGATCGAAAGGAACTCGTTCAAAAGAAGCAAGATTTGCTTGAAAGCCTTGCCAGCATATCCTGAAAAGGAGGTTTATTTGAAAACAGGAAAAAAAACTTTGAAACAATCCGGCCGGCCGCCTGAAGTCGGGATTGTCATGGGAAGCGATTCCGATCTTAAAATAATGGAAGAAGCCGCTTCGGTTTTGAAACAATTTGGGGTATCCTATGAAATGACGGTTGCCTCCGCACACCGAAGTCCCAAAAGGGCGATTAAATTCGCCACTTCCGCCCATAAGCGGGGCATAAAAGTCATTATTGCCGGAGCCGGACACGCAGCCCATCTGGCCGGGTTTATGGCGGCCCATACTTCGCTGCCGATCATAGGGGTTCCCATAGATTCCTCATGCCTTCAGGGATTCGATGCACTCCTATCAACCGTTCAAATGCCGCCGGGGGTCCCTGTCGCCACCGTATCCATCGGGAAGCCGGGTGCAAGAAATGCAGGTATCCTTGCCGTACAGATACTGGCACTTGCAGACCCGAACCTTACAAAAATGCTGGAAACGTATAAAAAGGAGCTTGCAAAACAAGTTGATCAAAAAGCAAAAAAGCTTAAAGATCATTCAAGTTGACCCTCTCAATCCCTCTCATGATCAAATCTTAGAGGCCTATCGGATCGTTAAAAACGGTGGGGTCATAATGTTCCCTACCCAGCACCTCTATGGACTGGGTGCAGAGGCCTTGAACATCAAAGCTGTCGACAAGGTCTTTAAAATAAAGCAGCGGCCGTATAATAAACCGCTGCTTGTCCTTATACACGAACAAAAAGATCTGACAAAGCTGGTTCAACAAATCCCCTCTTCAGCCATTCGCATTATGGAATGCTTCTGGCCGGGTGCACTGACCATCGTATTTGAGGCCAAAAAGGTATTGCCCGCAAATCTTACCGCCGGTACAGACAGGATCGGTGTCCGAATGCCGCAACACCCTGTTGCCCTGGCGCTCGCCAAGGCGCTCAAAAGCCCCATAACCGCCACAAGCGCAAACATTACGGGCCATTCAGGGTGTTCACAAGTTTCAGATATAGACCCGCTGATTGCCGACCCGCTTGACCTTATTCTGGATGCCGGACCTCTCAAAGGCGGCATCGGATCAACCGTCGTCGATGTTACACATGATTTTCCGAAAATTCTGAGAGAAGGCGCAATCCCTGCAAAGGATATCTTTGCTGTTCTCGGGGGCGCAGATATCGGGTAACCGGTATTTTCCACCCGATAAGGCAGACACCCAATGTTCAAAATAGATGACATCACCGGCCAAGTCCTGAAAAACTGCGATATTGCGGATTCCCAACATGCCGGTCTTTATTCCATATGCGGTTTGGCATTAAGATTGCGGGATCTATATAAATGGGAAAAAGGATTGGATCCCTGGGTTGAAAAGGACTCTTCCGAGGTCTTAAAATGGATTGGCGACAAAGAAGAAAAATGGGAAAAACTTCTGGAAAAAGAATTCGGAGACATCACCATTCTCGGACGTCGTTTCGACCCATTTGATGCCACAGAGATCAACGCGGTTCTAGAGCCCCATGGATTCATTTACGGAAGCGGGTATGCTCGCAGCCTTAAACCCACATTTTTTCTCGCTTCCATCGAGGAAAAGAAAGAAGTAAATGGATACACGGTATTTATCCTCGGTCACGAGCTTGCCCGTGATCTACTGACAATCCCTGCCCTGTCCCAAGACAATTGCATCTTTGTAAGACAAGAACCGGCAAAACTATTTCTCTGGGATCAAATATTTTATATAAAAAAATCCGGGCGGTATGCTCTCAGGTTTGCCTTTGAAATTTATGGGCTGAAAGAACAGACACCCAAAGAGTTACAACGTAATTTCGCAAGAATTGCGGTGGATGAAACAGACAAATACATCTACCACGAGCTGGGTGAAATTCAGGATACTGTTTTTGATCGTCACCTATGGCGCGAAATTATTGCGGCGTTCCCTCACACACCCATCGAACTGCTCGTCCGAACCGTTAAGGACCTTCTTGCAGACACCAACGAATACGGAACACTTCCATATATAGCCAGAGAACGGAAAACAGCGTCTCTGGCATTTTATGTTGCGTTCCTCGAAAGTTTTACAAAAGAAATATTTCCTCAAATAATCGATGCGTTTCAAAAATTTACACATACCTATGACTGGCTCATTGTAGAGCAAGCCGTGGCCGAAGGGTACCATACCGCAAAATCCTACGCAGAAGCGATCACCCGTATTTACCGGAGAGGAAAGACCAAAAATGATATGAAATGGGTGGAAAATGAGATAACAAGACGTTTTCTATCCACCCTTGTTCGCTAACGCTATTTTCCACGCGCAGAGTGTGTTCCAGGATGCACAGATGATTCCAAAAGAAGACGCACAGAAAATAACCCAATGGGCCCAAGAACTTGATGATGATATATTCATCGATCTGATCTTGACCCAAGATGAACGCAGCGGAATATTTCGTGATTTCTGTGACAATTTGACGCGCATTGCCCCTAACGTCAAAGTTAAACCGGAAAAGGACGAAGAATCGACACCCCCTGCAATCCAGGTCGGCAACGTTCGATACCAGGCGATTCCCGAAGGCAAGGTGCTCGAACCTTTTCTGAATGTTTTGGCCAACCGTGACACCCCTGCCCAACATGTGAATGTATCGTTTCAGACCAAGCTTTTTAATAACCAGATCCCTGCCTGGCTGAAAATCTATATTATGCCCCATTGTCCCTTTTGCCCGAAAACGGTCATGCAATTTCTCTCCCTTGCCAAGGGAAACGAATCTATAAAATTGATCATTATCGATGGAGCGCTCTTTCCTGAAATAGCGGCATCCGACAATATTCATTCCGCCCCCACTGTTTTACTCGAAGATCAATTTCGCTGGACCGGATCGATCCAGATCGAAGAAGTGGTCGATATGATATTGAACCGGGATCCCTCTCAACTCAGTGCGTCATCGCTGCAAGCCATGTTTGAAGAAGGGAGCGCTGTGGAGGTTGCCAACATGATGCTCGGCTGTGGAGAAATCTTCCCGGCCTTCATGGACCTCTTGGTCCATAAAAAATGGCCGGTTCGCCTGGCTGCCATGGTCGTGTTTGAAACCATAGCCGAGGAAAACCGTGAACTGGCCGGCCATACCATCCCATTTTTATGGGATTGTTTTCCCCGGGCAGAAGATGCGGTCAAAGGAGACATTCTCTACCTTTTGGGCAACGCCGGGGATAAAGGGGTCATCCCAAAGATAGAAACGCTCTTGAACGGTCCGTACCCCGTTGAGGTGATAGACGCCGCCAAAGAAGCACTTGAGGCGCTCAAATAACATTGGCGATGTCGTGTCCATGTCTGTCAATATCAATTAAATGGGATGTATATTTTAACAGATCTGAGTTCAAAAGCTTGAATTTATTGATAATCCGTGTTCATCTGTGCCCTAAGGTATAGATTTGCCGAAAAAAATTTTGGCCCTAAATGAGCGCAAACAAAACGAGAAGAATGTCTGATCTGTTTAATTTACAAGTTCAGATGCATAAAACACCATTCACAATAAACAGGAGATATTGAAATGCTGAATCACGAATTGTTGAAGGATGAGGGGATACTTATCGTAACCCCCGATGGCCCCTTGGAATCGTCGGATTTTGCGAGGCTGGCGAAAAAAATCGATCCTTTTATCGAAGAAAAAGGCAAACTCAACGGATTGATGATTTACGCTGAGTCGTTCCCGGGATGGAATGACTTTGCGGCGTTGGTCTCTCATCTAAAATTTGTCAAAAATCATCATCAACACATCGAGAGAGTTGCAGCGGTGACCGACAGTGGTTTTTTGTCGATTTTGCCGCGAGTTGCCGGGCATTTTGTCAGTGCAGAAATAAGACACTTTGATTGCCGGGACAAAAAACACGCCCTTAATTGGCTGAAAGGCCTCAACGACTGATCGTGGAAGGGGGTCCATCTGAAATGAAAATAACGCATCAAAAGTGCCGTGAAATACAAGCGCCGATTGTCTCTTCGCTCATTTACGGTTTTGCTCGAGAGATCGGTTATGAAAAAGCCATAGAAATCGCCAAAAACGTCATCGGCGAAGATGCAGTCGCGTCCGGGAAAAAGTCGGCACAGACATATTCGGGGAACACCATAGCTGAACTGTCTAAAATCGTAAAAGAAGTTTGGGCAAAAGATAATGCATTGACCCTAGAGATGCTCAAAGAAAATGAAACCACGCTATTCTTTGATGTCACCCACTGTGAATATGCACAGATGTATGAAAAAATGGGTATAAAAGATATCGGATTCTTTCTTTCGTGCGACAGGGATTTTTCATTTATGAAAGGATTTAATCCACAGATCGAGTTAAGAAGAACAAAAACTATAATGGAAGGCGCTGAATGTTGTGATTTCCGATTTTCACTTCTTGGATAGAACATTCAGGTTTGATCCTTTTTTATGATATGGGAACCTTCAGACTATGAACATGAGAACAAAATCCCTCTTGATTTTATGCCTTCTCGGAATTATTGATGCGGTCATACCGATACCCATTATCGGCCTGGTTTTAATATACGTTATCGTTCAAAAGCCGCCCTGGTTTGCGGAGATCGTACAAGAAATTTATCACTTGGAATGAAGCACCCTGCAGCTCCGCTGAAATAGGGTTTACCCTGATGACAGAGGCATTCTCACTTCTCAAAGGCCACGAATGCTTTGGCAGAATGATGGTGGGATATCCCAAATTCAGGTATCATAGACTGCCGATACGTAAGCCTGGACCCATCACCTGGCATTGCCAAGATCGGCTCAAATGCAAAGGATACAAACATTCTATTCCAATCAAAAAAACTAAATCGGAGTCCATATGTCGGACATTAATATAACCAGGGGCCATATCCCCGGTTCCATCGGCCGGGTGGTTGAACTCCATGGAACCTACTACCATGCGCATTGGGAATTCGGCCACTTCTTCGAATCAAAGGTGGCCGCCGAACTTGCAGAATTCATCGGAAGATATGACAAAAATCGAGATGGCTTCTGGACGGCTTCATTGGAAGGCCGTGTTGAAGGATCCATTACCATCGACGGGATTCACAACACCGGCAAGGGTGCGCATCTCCGCTGGTTCATCGTGTCCGATGCGATGCGCGGGAAAGGCATCGGCAACCGGCTGATCCATTCGGCCGTGGACTTTTGCCGTAACAAAGGCTACAGAAGAATTTACCTCTGGACTTTTGAGGGACTGAATCCTGCGAGATATCTCTACGAGAAGCATGGTTTCAAACTTATAGAACAACGCAGTGGCATGCAGTGGGGTACGGAGGTTATCGAACAGCAATTTGAACGACGGTTCAGATAGTATTGAGGAAAGGCAGGCCTGGTCAGCTTATTGAACGACAGGATCGTTTCACAGGTGATGGACGAGCTTTCATCTCTCAAAGTCATCTCCAACATCGCGGTGGGCTATGACAATATCGATATTGATGCCGCAACCCGGCAAAACATCATGGTGACCAATACACCGGGCGTGCTGACAGAGACCACCGAACCTGATCAATGACGCGGTCTTTTAACTGTCCGGCGATCGACCCCGCCTTTTCCAATTTTTCTACATTATTGAATATGTAAATCTTTACATAATAATTGTGGTGCTTGTTTCACAATATTATGGGTCCAATCCCCTTTCCATTCAGCTAACCAATTGAATTTTTTAAAGAAGATAAAACGATTCGGTTATGCATGATTATTGCATAAAATAGAATGCAATTTAAAATACAGACAAAGGGGCCAACCCATGGCATCAAATTTCCACATTTTTTCTTTTGAAACCCGAGACACCCTCCACCTGAAATTGGCCGGTGATTTTGACGGAAATTCTGCACACGAGTTGATCGATACGTTAATTACGCATGGCAAGAGGTTCTATCAGATTTTTATTGATACCAACGACCTAAAGACCATTTACCCTTTTGGTAGAGATGTGCTTCAAAAGAAACTGGGTCCCCTTAACAAACAGTTTGAAAACCTTATCTTTATCGGGATAAACGAACATAACATTGCAGAAAATTAAGCGAAAATCTGCGCATTGCTGCAATGGATTTTCAGCCGTGCACGCCAACAGAAACTTTAGCCAATCCCCTGAATCGTCGTAAATGTTCTTGGCAAGCGCCTCCAAAGGTTATACTTTAATAGGAAACCTGAAGAACAATATAGATCCTTTGTCCGCAAAAAAAATTCAAAAAACGTTAACACAACCTTAGAAAAAGATAACCATATGACCATGAAAGCCTTTCAAGATTACTATTCGGAGAATTTCGCAAGCTGCTTTGGATGTGGCAGACTCAATGAACATGGCTTACACATAAAAAGCTATTGGGATGGAGAAGAAAGCGTATGCCGCTTTAAGCCCAAACACTATCATACCGGTGGTTTTCCAGGAAATGTATACGGCGGATTGATCGCATCCTTAATGGATTGTCATGGCGCCGGTACAGCTTACGCAGCAACGTATCTTAAAAACGGAAGTAAAACCGATACAGATCCGGCCTCACGCTATGTCACCGCCGCTTTACATGTGGATTATTTGGCTCCGACGCCGATGAATGAAACCTTGGAACTCCGTGGAAAAGTGAAAGAAATCCGGGGCCGCAAAGTGATTGTTTCCATGACGCTCTCTGTCAAAGAAACGGTATGTGCAAAGGGTGAATTGGTGATGGTTCGGATATCTGAAGAGTCTTTGTCTGAATAGAATCCGTAATGCTTACCGGTTAGGGCAATTCTGATACAAGGCATTTGGAGCAAACGAACGGACCTAAAAAACCAAACCGGCTATGGGTACTCTTCATCCGATTCTTCAGCTTCGAGAACCGATTTTGATCGCTTGTTTTTGACCATTATAAAACAGACGGTGACCGAAAAAAATATTGCCATTGGAAGAAAAAGTTCCGCCAGCATCATCTGACCTTCACCCGCACCGGGGTCTACCGACTCAATCCGTGTGACCTTTTCCGGGCTACTCACCCTTGAGTGAACGGTTATCACCATTGCGGCAATATAAATTGCCACAAATACAATGGCGAAAATACACAATCTTTTTTCAAATTTACTCATCCCCATATAACCTTCGGCAAGAATTTTTTTTCGGTTTTGCAATATGCATCCGAACCATATTATTGGTTTAATAATCGGAAAATCAAGATAAAGTTTAATCCCGCAGTTTTGGGTCCTGATTTTCTATTTGCTACGAACCTTTTAAACTTTCAATCTGAGAGTCTCTGTCAAATTGAATCGCCACGCCTTTTGAGGTAGAACGCACCCGGCGTCCTGTACAGCCCCTCAAACGCTTCACCTCCTTAAGTTCTTCGATGCTGTCACTCGCTGGTTTCAAGATCTAACACCCTCTTTCTGCCTGGCGTTATACCTTCCAGTCTTACAGGGAGTGGAAGAATAAACCTTTCATATTGACGTCTCTCTTTCATTGATATCCCCTTTCTATCGAATCTTTAGGGCGCTTCTCCAAAAGATAATAATAAAATAGCATCTGCACCTAATGCAAAAACAATGTTTCGTGCCGAGTATAAGACGCATCCACCACTTTCGGCAGATTCGTTGATGGGTGATATAAGCGCATTCAGGACATTTATTTTGAAAGTTTTTTCTTTCCACTGCTATTATTCCCTTTGGTCGAGAAATAATGATCAGATAAAAACAAAATTATACCCTTGTATAGCCAGGAAAAAATTGCCAGTGAGATCAACCGAACAAGAAATGGTTAATAGCAGAAGTGTATGAGATGCAGGTCAACTTTCAGAACTATAAACTCCTTTAAGTGCAATATGGCAAGCCCGTTTGGATGTCAATGAGGACGGAGATGAATTTTTCGGTATCTATACTGCGGTGCTTTAGTTCATTCAGAAGACCAGGATTATTTCTCGTTCGCGGGCATCTTTTTATCAGCCAAGTTTGTTTTATATCAAAAAAAATCGTGATTGCAAAGAATTTGTTTAGCATACAACATGTTATCATGTTAACATGCAAACTCAAAGAGAGCCCTGAACCCATAGCAAAATAAAAAATGAATTGTCAAACATAGCCATTGAAGGCACCTGAAGCAATGACTTTGTGGATGGTTTTACCGTGAACCGAGGAAAACCTTCAGGCATTTTTGTTTTTAAATAAAAAACCCCTGCCAGCATGACTGACAAGGGCACGCGCTTTGATAAACCGGCAAAACTTTTTAATTTAATGAAAAACCTTGTTCTTATCAGATAGTTTCAACCCTAAAGCTAACAGGATTTTTCGTTTTGTTCCCATTCTGCTTGGTTTCCCCTGCTCTACCCGTGTCAGGGTGATGGATGATATATTTGCCTTTCTGGCAAGTTCGGTTTTGCTTATCATTAAAGATTCTCTAATTTCTTTTATGGAGTTTGTGTTCATTTTATTATACCTCGTCCAGGTTCAGCTCAATCTTGTAATCTGAGCCTGAAATAATTTTTTTACCGGAAGTTTAGTCCAGAAAATAGTTCGAAATTATGATATGTTAAGCGGTTAAACAGGAAAAGGTCAAATGGATACAGGGGGTCCATCATGGAATTAAAAATTACCTACACACACTTCGACATCAGAAAAGTGAGTATTTATGATGAACTTGAAGTGGATTTAAAAGCTTGCCTTGCAGAAAACGGATTTGAACTGACAGATGACGATTTTGACTTTGAGAGCGGACAGAGAACCTTGAGCTTTATAAATGAAGAATGGTTGTCTAAATTCGAAGAAGACGATTAATCATCCAACCACGAGCTGATCAGCCGCTTCCGAAAAGGAAATTCTCTGATTTCCTGCCCGTGTATAAATTTTCAAAAAAAGCGCTTCAGCTTGCAGCTCAAAAACAAGCTCTTTACCTGGAATCCCTAATCAGCAAAATTTCAAGCACAGTCCATGATTTCAACGAAAAAAAGGATAACCTACGATGGCAAAGGCAATGAAGGCAAGAGACACAAAACCAGTGACATATAGAATTAAGCTATTTATTGTTTTCATAGTTACACCTCCTTTATGCTTTGAGGTGTCGTCATTTTCTATAAGAGATGTGACTTATGACCTATTTTAAGGGTAATGCCACATTGTGGCATGTCAAGATATTTTATAACAACGACCCACGGGATAGGCGCTGCAGGCCGAAAAGGGCGTCCCTATCCCCTGCCCGTGGATTAACCGGGGAGAAAGTGAGGGGCTTATTATGGGAGTAAGAGTCAGACAAAAGGTAAAAGGCAAAGGGAACCCATGGTGGGTGTTCATATCCCACAACGGGAAAAGAACGTCCCGGAAGGTTGGTGATAAGAAGGCGTCTGAGGCCGTGGCCAGCACGATCCGGGCAAAGCTTCAGCTTGGGGAGTTTGGCTTTGAAGAGCAAAAACCGATTCCTACCTTCAAAGAGTATGCCGATTCATGGATAAAGACAACTGTACCGGCAACGTGTAAAGAATCGACGCTTCGTAATTATCAAGACATACTCAGGCTTCATGTTTTGCCGGTTTTTGGAGAACTCAAAGTAAGTGAAATCACCAAAAGCAAAGTTAAGAACTTTCTGCATGGCAAGTTTAATAAAGGTTTTGCCACAAGTTCTGTCGGGCATTTTCGGAACTGTTTGAGCGGAGTTTTAAGCCTTCCGGTTGATGATGAGATAATTCTGGCAAATCCAGCGCAACAATTAGGAAGGGGTTTTCTGCCGACAAAGGATTACAAGGGGGACATAAATCCATTAACATCAGATGAATTAAAACTGTTACTGGATACCGTCTATAAGTATTTTCCAAAGCATTACACTTTGTTTCTATTGCTGGCAAGAACCGGTATGCGTATTGGCGAAGCAATGGCCGTAAAATGGGGTGATCTGGACTTTAACAGGCGCTTTATTGAAGTTAAACGATCTTATGTCAGAGGTAAGATTTCAACTCCTAAAAACAAAAAGAGCCGACGCATCGACATGAGCCTGCAGCTTGCAGAAGCGTTAAAAGCACATGAGATGGTCAGCAAAAAGAAGGGGTTCGCTCTGGGTTTGGGAGATCTGCCGGAATATGTATTCACCAATAAAGAAGGCAAGCCGAATGACACGAACAACTGGCGGCGGAGGGTCTTTAAAAAAGCACTCCGAAAGGCAGGGTTGAGAGAAATTAGGATACATGATCTGCGACATACTTATGCAACCTTGAGGATTTCAAAGGGTGATAATATCGCGGATGTTGCAAACCAGCTTGGGCATCATTCTGTAAAACTCACTTGGGATGTTTATTATCATTGGGTTCCGGGCAAGAAAAAACCCGAGGTAGACGGGTTGGACGATCCTGATTTTATGCACCCATCTGCACCCTATCTGCACCCTGAGCGCCTACAAACAGAAAAGGGGCTATCAATAATTGGTTAAGCTATTGGAATTATAAGCAGGTGAAGCGAGTCTTTCCATAATGACCGCCCGCTGAGTGGATGGTGACATTCCCGAAATGAAACCGTATATCAACACCGGGACCACGGATAAAAGTACGGCCCCCTTTTGGGTCCATGCATGCCACAGGAGCGGCTTAACGTGAGACAGCATCCAGCTGAAAAATAAAAACGCTGCACTTGCCACGATTCCGATGTGAAGCCCTGAAATGGCCAAAAGGTGGCCGATCCCCGCTCGGTTGAACGTGTCCCTTAAATCTTGCGAAACCGAACTCCGGTCTCCGATGATGAGGGCTTTGATTAAACCGTGCGCCTTTCCGGTACCGGCTGCGTCGATCAGATCGGAAAATTTGCTGCGGACTTCCGCGATGATCGTGCCAACCCCTTTTTCGGATCGTTTCTCCAGAAGGGCGACCTTTCGGGATGAAACATAGGCGGTTCCCCAAACTTTTTTAAACACCATATATCTTTTATAATCGAATCCCCCGGGATTGTTGAAATTTCTGATGGATCTTATTTTGCCGAATACAGCAATCCGGTCTCCTTTCTGAAATTTCGGACCCTCCCCGGATACGGTTAAACGGATCCTTCCAACCACGGGAAAAGACCCATCGCTCCCTTGGAGGGACTCGGTACGCAATATGAATTTTTGTCGGTTTGAATATATTGCAACCGGCGTGTGGATGACACCGACGATTTTCCATGGCGGCATATCCACAAAATGGATGATATGGCTGGAAGGGAATCCGGGCGCCGTCCACGGTAGTATGGACAGATATCCCAAGACATGCAAAAGGACCAGGGGACAAATCAGAGCCGTTCTTTTTTTCCAGATCCGATAGACTAGGATGCCGGTACATACCCCAACACCGATATAGGCCCAGGTCCCGTAGCCCGGAAGCCCGGTGCCCACAGCGATACCGGATATCATCGATAACAATAAGGGAATGATAGGGCGAGCGTAAAATTTATCGGTCATGGGTCGGATGTAACAGCCTACTTACAAAGACCATTGAAAAATGTTCATTTCTGCTCAAGGCCAAGGCAGGCCAGAAATTTAACCGGAGGAATACCTTGAGTATTTTGAAGATTATTATTTTTGCCGAACCCAAGGATTGGGCAAAAGGGGACTTTTTTCAAGGACCTTTCAGGTTTTTACCCGCCGTATAGCTGCCCCGAGGCGGGCAAATTTATGTTCGATGGCTTCATAACCCCGGTCCAGATGATACACGCGATGCACTTCGGTGGTACCTTGTGCAACCAGCCCGGCCAGAATCAAGGAAGCACTGGCTCTGAGATCCGAAGCCATCACCGGTGCACCGGACAGCATTGGCACCCCGGTGATCATTGCGGTATTCCCTGATATTTTAACGTCAGCGCCCATGCGCTTGAGCTCGCTGACATGGATAAAACGATTCTCAAAAATGGTTTCAGAAATAATGCTAAAACCGCTTGCTACCGACATGAGCACCATAAACTGCGCCTGCATGTCGGTGGGGAATCCTGGATAGGGCAAGGTTTTTACATCGACACTGACAATTTCATCGACGCCCTTGACCCGGATGGATTTATCCTTGACCGTTATGTCGGCACCGCTGAGTCTCAGCTTATGGATAACCGCTTCAAGATGGTCGGGTTCACAGCCTAAAAGGGTCACATCCCCTTGGGTCAGGGCTGCAGAAACCATAAACGTGCCGGCTTCGATTCGGTCGGGTATAATGGAAACAGATACCGGTTTCAGCATGGATACCCCTTGGATGGTGATCACCGAAGTACCGGCACCTTTGATTTTCGCGCCCATTCGGGTCAAAACATCCGCCAGTGCCACCACCTCCGGCTCACAGGCCACATTTTTCAAAACGGTGACCCCTTCGGCCAGAACCGCTGCCATCATAAGATTTTCGGTTCCGGTTACCGTGGGCATGTCCAGATAAATTTCGTCTCCGTGAAGACCGTCGGCGACGGCCTCCACGTAACCGTGTTTCAATTCAATTTTGGCGCCGAGACGGGCAAGCCCTTTTAAATGCAGATTAATGGGACGCGCACCGATGGCGCATCCACCCGGTAAAGACACCTTTGCTTTTTTAAGTCTTGCCACCAGCGGACCCAGGACCAGAATTGAAGCCCGCATCTTCCGGACGAGGTCATACGGCGCCTCGTGACAGCGAACATTCCCTGTATCGATTCGAATGGTATCGCCGTCTGTCTCTATCCTGGCGCCAAGTTTGGAAAGCAAATTTTTGGTGCTCTGGACGTCTTTGAGATCCGGGACATTGGAATAGGTATTCCACCCATCGGCAAGCAGAGAAGATATAAGAATAGGAAGGGCGGCATTTTTAGCACCGCTGATTCTGACCTCTCCCTCCAGGGGACGCCCGCCTTCCACCAGTATTTTGTCCATATAAAACCTTGTTCAAACAAAAAAGCGCTTCTCCGGCTTTATGGCGAGATCAGCGCTTTTAATCCAGAAATGTCTTCGAATGTCAATGGTGAGGGTCGCCATTGTCTTTGGATGCATCGATGGCAGCCTTGATAATACAGTAGGTCATACCAATGCCCAATATGGTGAGGGCATACCACAGGCCGCCCATGAAAACCACATGTCCCATGTCCCAGATCCATTCAAAATTAAAAGGGAACATACCTCGTCCTCCTGTTTGCTTTAAGCTTCAGCCGGCTTCAACTCCAGTTCCAAATCAACCGGCGGATCGACGGATTTTTCTTCCGCTTCTTCTGCCGGCAAGGGTTCGATGGGATTCAGCTCCGCCTCATTGGGGAATACCGGCAGATAACGGTATGAAATTGCAATGAGAATAACACCGTACGCCACCGGGAGTATGGTGGTGGCAACTTCCTGCCAGCTCGGAAAATACAGAACCCAATTATCGAAGGTCATGACGGGAACCGCCATGATCTGCAGCACCATGACCCAGCGATTGAGACAAACTCCGGCCACCGCAAGGCTTATGGCAATCCAGAGTGCCACCGGGTTTTTACGCCCTTTTGGGGTCATCAGAATGGCCGCAGGAACAAGGCCGCAAATGGCAATTTCCGTAATAAGAATCCAGATCCCATACAAAGGATTGTTGGTATAAAAATCCATCAGTGTAAATCCCTGGGACGGCGCCAAAACCGTGGCCCAGTACCAGGTGTCGATAAACTTGGCAATGGTGTATGTCAGAAGCATCCACCCTGAAATTTTGGCCAGAAGCTCAATGGCATAGTCCTTTACCAGTTTTTTCCCGACCACTTTTTCAGTAATTTTTGTAACCAAGATCGTAAAACACGGTCCACATGCAGCGGCAGACCACGTAAATAGAAAGAACGTCCACGGCCAGATAAAAATCCCTTCCCGAAAGGCAAAGGGCCGTCCGAAGAGAACACCGGCGACACCGCCCAGAGAGCCCTGGTGGAAAAAGGAAAGGAAGGCACCGGTTGCAGCAAATACCGCCATGACTTCATGCATGTTGTGACCGAGATGATGAAAGAACGGCACCTTGTCGATTTGGCGGTTTTCAAGAATAAGCGGAATATATTCAATGGTCAACACACCGAAATAACAGGAAAGGCAGAACGCCACCTCCGTCAGCATGGAATGAACATTGGCATGCCAGAAAATAAACCATCCCCGCAGCGGCTGCCCGATGTCGATGGCTAAAATGAGCAGCGCCGAACTGTAGCAGATAAAACCGATCAGAACTGCATAATTGATGATGTTCTTGAGCGCATCCTTTCCGAAGATATATCTCAGCAGCCCGGTAAAAAATGCACCGCCCCCAACCGCAATTACGGCGAGATCGGCCCAGATCCACAGTGCAAACCCGTAATAATCGTTCATGTTGGTCTGGTTAAGCCCCTTGAACCAGCAGAGAAACATGGCATAAACGCCCCACAGCAGCACAATGCCGGCTGCACCGATGAACAAGAGAAATTGCCATAACGGGCAGCGCTTAACGCCTTTGGGTATTAATGCAGAATCCATAGGTCATGTACTCCTCAATAAATACAGTTTCAGTTCCTGTTAATCGTTAACCGTGGTGTACCGGCTTTTTGACTTTTTTTTCGTTTTTCAGATAATTATCGCCGGCGCGCCGCACCCATTCGCGGCTTGAAAGATAATAGACCTTGGGATTGGTGCCCAGCCGCTCCAGCAAGCGGAATGCATTGGGATTTTTCGGCCGGCCGCTGTGTTTAGGGTCGGGTTCGGCCATCTTGGACACCGTATGCTTCGGATTGTTGAGATCTCCGAAGGTAATTGCGCCGGCAGGGCATGCCTGGGTGCATGCCGTTTGATATTCATCCTCTTGGAGCTCAGGTCTTCCTTCCATAAATGCCCTGTCCTTGGCCAGCTGGTATCGGTGAAAGCAGAAACTGCATTTTTCGACCACGCCGCGCATACGGGGCGATACGTTGGGGCTCAGGTACTTTTCCATGCCGTCGGGCCAGATCGGATCCCACCAGTTGAAATAGCGGGCATGATACGGACACGACGCCATACAGTAACGGCATCCAAAACAACGGGTATAGATCTGGCTGACAATCCCGGATTCCATGCTGTAGTCCGTTGCGATGGCCGGACAAACCGATACGCAGGGTGAATGTCCTTCATGTTGACCTTCACACTGCATACAAGGTCTGGGAAGGTAGCATACATCTATTTTCGGAAAAGGCATTCCGTTGGTCAATTTATAGACGCGCATCCATGTTATACTTAGAAGTTTGTTCGACTCATCTTTTCTAAAGGGCACATTGTTCTCAGCCATACAAGCCACCATGCAGCTGCCGCACCCGGTGCATTTATCCAGATCGATGACCATCCCAAATTTCTGAAATTTCTTGTGTGTACGTCCTTCTTTCATCAGAACCTCTTTAGATTGACAACATTAACGTGAAGATTGTCCGATGCGTCAGAAAATCTTCTATCTTCAACCGTAATACGATCAGGCTTTTTCTAACTTCGCCCGGATTCCCCAGGCCGCATCCAGACCGGAATCCGGATCTTCAACCGGACCGATGAGCGCATTGAAATTTATCCCCTTGCCTGCCAGGTATTCGTCCCAGGCTGTATGGCCCAGCCCCCTCGGCAGTGCAACGAGGCCGGGCATAATACCCT
Organism: Desulfobacterales bacterium; assembly: GCA_012974475.1. GTDB lineage: Bacteria > Desulfobacterota > Desulfobacteria > Desulfobacterales > UBA11574 > JAAXQD01. The sequence continues at coordinate 8,140 of JAAXQD010000260.1, read as the reverse complement.
CAAAAAGATGAACTTTGACCTCTGCTTTGCCTTTGGGTGTGGTCAACACGACCCGCTGGCCTTCACGCAGTCCTTGATTTCTGGCAGTTTTTGGATTGAGTTCAACAAAAACATCCTTGCCTTTGAGGACGGAATCCTCAACCGTTTTCATAACAAACGGCGGATCCCCTATAAAACCACATGCCAGTCTGATGGAATCGTAGGGGATGAGCAGCAGGGGATAATCCTTTTCGTCGCCCTCGATGCTCACCGGTTTAAATTGGGGAATTGACCCGGTATCCTTGTTTATCAGCTCGAACTTTCCGGAAGCCGTTTCATACGATGTTCCAAAGAACGGAGGCATCGCCCCGGTGTTTGACCAGAACCCTTCCTCCATTAAAAAATTCCATAGGTCGCCCAGGGTCTCTTTGAGGCAGGAATCATAGCTGTCCCACGGAAACGTTTTTGCGACGCTGCCGCCCAGCCCTTTGGCCATCTGAATGACAACATCTCCCACATGCCGGGTGTCGAATTGGGGTGCAACCACAGGTCTTGAGAGGCCGATAACCGGTTGAATCATACCTGCCGGCGTTGGCACATCTTCATAGCGTTCAAGATAGACGTGGTTCGGAAGGATAAGGTCGGCATTTTGAGCCGTTTCATCCATGTAAGAAGAAAAACTGACCACCAAGGGAATCTTGTCAAAGGCGTTCCTGACAGCTCGGGTATCCGGATGTGTATACAAAGGATTGGCCCCGGAAACAAAGAGTGCCTGCAAAGGAAATTTTTCTCCTGAGTCGATGGTCTCCGGGAGTCGGGGCAACAGATACCGGGTAAACGGATAGGTTTTACTCCCGGCGCCATCCAATCGTTCATGCTGCAGACCGGCTGCAGCCTTGGCATCCATTTCAATTTCCGGCCAATTGATATAATTGGGTTCGGAAACGGCCCAAACACCGCCCTTTTTATTGATGTTGCCAACCAGAGCGTTTAACGCATTCACCGCCATACATTCATCGAGGCTGACAGGGGTGGTTCCATTGCCCCGCCCGCAAACAGCCAGCGGTTTTGAGGCATTGGCAAAACCCCGGGCCAGAACTACAATGGTACCCCTGTCTATCCCGGTTATGGATGCTACGGTGTCCGGGTTGTATTTATCAATGACACGATTTTTCCAATCAAAAAATCCTTCAACATAATTTTTAACGAAGGCAGCATCGTACAATGACTCTTTTACGATAACATGGGCCAGGCCCATGGCCAGAGCCGCTTCGGTACCTGGGTTGATGGGGATCCATTTGTCTGATTTGGCTGCCGTGTTGGACAAACGCGGCTCTATCTGAATAACTTTCACGTCGGCACTTTGCCAGGCGCTGTGGACTCTGGACATCCGTACCGGTGATCCCCAGCCGTCGATGATACCGCTTCCAAAGCTTACGATAAAGTCGGCGTTTTCAAAATCGAAGCCGGGCAAAGCCTGAACGCCCTGCATCAGATATTGGGTAAGTTCATAGGAATCACGAACCGACGGCATGCGCATAAAATTGGGTGAACCGTAGGCGGTGAGAAATCTATCAAAGAGTCGGGATACGGTGCCCCGATCGGAACCCGAGATAAATCCCACGGTTTGGGGATTCCCTTCTGATCTTATGTCTCGGAGCTTTTCTACGACTTCTGAAACCGCATCATTCCAGGAAATTTTTTTCCATTGCCCTTGCCCCCTTTTCCCTGTTCTTTTTAAGGGCGTCTTGACCCGCATGGGCCCATACAGAAGTTGAAGGCCTGACAGCCCCAGAAGGCACATACCGCCATTGTTTACAGGATGCCCTTTCATCCCCTCGATTTTAACGGCCCGATTATCGATTTTTCGTACCGTAATCCCGCAATGCCCGGAACAGAGGGTACAGACAGAATTGACGTAACTGGCTTCACCATCTTCCGGCACCGGCGTCCACGGCCACATTTGTGTCCATATTGAACTGTCATCCATCATCTTCCATGGTAATGGTGAAAGGGCTGTACCGGCTGCACCGCCAATTACAAACGACAAAAAACCTCTTCTGCCAATTTTCATCTATTTTACCCCTTAACTATTGGTAAATTCATAAAAGTCGATTCTATTTATGACAGGCGAAACATGGATCTCTCTCTGTCTGAACACTGCCGCCCTTGCCAAAGGTCGATGTACCCGGAGGAACCAGGTTCACGATATGATCAATCAGTCTTTGGGTGGGCGTCGGAATATCTGTTATTTCAATATTCGCGGCATTTTCTCGATGACATTCAGCACAATCGTCCATTTTCATCCGGTCCCAGGTATTCTTCTTGAATCCGCCGATACTTTTTCCCCAGATATCCCGGCTGTAGCCTGTAATTCGATTCTCCTCATAGACCTTTAAACTCTCGGATTCGCCCATATGGCCGTGGCAGGTAACACAGTCCATCTGAGCGCCCTTGATATGGGCGGCATGGGAAAAGAAAACGCAATCGGGCTGCCGGGAGTATATCAACCATGGAACTTCTCTTTCCTTGGAGACATACTCCTCTACAAATTTGATCTCATCAGGACTTATTCCCTGAATCTCTTCATGACAATCGATGCATTGGGCAAGCTTCGGAGCCCCGGAGAAGGTACCGTCTGCCCGAAAAAAATGACAGCTTTCGCATCCGTTATCGACTTCTTCGACATGAAAGACATGGTTAAAGTCAATGGGCTGTTTTTTATTGGAATAAAGAAGTTTGGGGAAAATGATCCATCCCACAACAAGGCTGGCAAATAGCCCCAAAATAAAAAACAAGATAATGGTTCCACCGGCCCCCGTATCTTGTTCTTTTAAATTCATTTCCAAGGATAAATCTGGTCCCGCTTCATCAGCGGCATCTTCAGAAATATCTTTTGCATGATCATCTAAAGTATGCATAGAAACTCCGTCAAGCTGTGGTTGATGATTTCACGATGCAGGCTAACTCTCTAAAACAATTAAAATGAACAAACGGCTTTGTACCTATAGATCTCTTTTTTGTCAAGGGAAAATCCTCCTTAATTCGCGCCATATTCATTCCCGAAGCAGGACAAAAAAACAAGGAATAAAAAGAAAAAAACAAAAACCAAGGTGTCTGTATTAGAGGGGTATTGGGTACGAAAACAACTTAACCCGGATGTTGAAAAACAGCAAAAAACTTGAAGGTGTTTCAAAAATAGTAGGTTATGCTTAAGGAAGCGTTTTTTAAAGGTCTCGAGGCGGCATGGAACACAGCCGGTGGCCCTTAGAAGCATTTTTGAGATTGCTAATGAATAACTCTGTTATATTTTTACAAACCCCGGCGCTGTTTTAATGCAGCGCCGGGGTTGATACGGTTACATATCCTCGGCCACGGAAACCGTCCTGTCTCCGAGAATGTTGACATAACTCCCTTTTTCATTATCGTACCAGCCATATATGACCGCCTGGGTTATCGGTATTCTGATAATAACGTCCTTTAACGAACATAAGGTGTCTTTTTCCAGGTTCGGAACCTTTTCCAGGTCGATGGTAAGTTCGGCGGTTCGGGTATGGGTCACATGTCCCTCGATAATCGCTGCAGCCCTCGGCATGCCGATGATATCCCCGGACACGTTCTGCTTGTCGGTATAATTGAGATACCCCTTGGGATCGTCGTTTGCAGCCTCCCGGTATACCGCATTGAGCAATTCTCTGCTGATCGGCTCGCCGGAAAGCTCTTCTTGCAGGTTCAGCACCAGTATAGTCAGAGACCCTGAGGAGATGGGAACTCTCACCGATTCCGCGATGAAACCGATATCCTTCATTTCCGGAATAACCAGTCTCAACGCATTGGCGGCACCGGTGGTGGTAAGGATAATGTTATTCACAATGCTTCTGTTTTTCCTGAGATCGACGGCCCCTGTTTTTGGCAGCCTGTCCAAAACCTGCTGCGATCCGGTTGCTGCATGAACCGTTGCCATGGACGCCGACAGGATTTTTTTAGGACCGAAAGCATTGAGAAGCGGTTTTATCATATGCGCCAGACAGGTGGTGGTACAGGATGCATTGGAGATGATTATATGGCGTCTGGGATCGTAAACATTGTCATTGACACCCATTACCGAGGTTACAACGTCATCGGGCATCGGCATCCCGTTATTCTTGATCTTAAACGGCGCGGAAACGATAATTTTTTCGGCACCGGCCTCAAGATGGCCCCGCAAAGATCCCTTGGGATGATCCGGAGGAAGTGTGGGATCAAGAAAATTTCCAGTGGTATCGACAACCAGTTTTACACCCTGTTTTTTCCAGTTCAACTCGGCCGGATTTCTGGACGTCCTTAAAAAGCGAACCTTGACCCCATCGATGTTCATGGTGCCGTTTTGTTCATCCAGATCTTCGATCAGCGGTTCTGACGCTTGGCCGTACAGGAACCCATGGAGCGACCCATAGGTTGAATCCCTTTCGGCATAGTGGGCAATGTCTTCCAGGGACGTGCCGACCTTTCGACCGATATTAATGATAATTTCACTAAAATATTTCCGCGCCACATGGTGCCAGAGTGTAAGCTTACCGATTCTTCCGAACCCGTTTATTCCAAGCTTAAATCCACCACTGCTTCCAGTTTGCATATTTGTTTACTCCCCCTCTCCGGGCTGGTTATTTTCGATTCTTATAATTCCTGAACCTTTATCAAACCCCGATAAACCGATCCTTCCCTGCCGTCAATACTTAAATAGTCTCCGGATTTAAAGTGCGCCTCGTTGAATCGACAGCTTTTTTCCTTTTCGTTGCAGACGAGGTTTCCGCATCCCACAATACAGGTTTTCCCGAGCCGATACGCTACGACAGCGGCATGGGACGTTACCCCGCCCCGGGCCGTAAGGAGGCCGTCGGCGGCATAGATCTCCCGAATATCATCCGGAACGGTATCGTTCCTTGCAAGAATCAAAATCGTTTCAGGCTCTGCGGTTCTCCATTGGTCGATCTCTTCAAGGTCAAAAACAATCCGTCCACTCATCGCTCCGCCGCTGACACCGATACCATGCCCCAACAATTTATCTTCCGTGATATAGTCAAGGTCAAAGTTTAAAACTTTCTTCCGTTCACGGATGGTCATGTCCCGGGTTTGCATCAGGTACAGATCTTCAACACGAGGGCTTTCAAAGGTAAACTCCATCTCCTGAGGACTCCATCCCCTGATGTGGATCAACTCATTGGCCAATTCTTTCAATGCCTTGAAAATCTCGGAGAAATGACTTTCAAGGGTTATATCGGTTTCCCTCGTTTCGATATCCTGCTGTATAATCGATATGGGAAGTGTATTGACAAGACCTGACGCCACATCCTCACCTTGATTTCCGATGGTAAAATCACCCCAAAGCCTCAGGCTGTCCTCTGACCATCTGGGATTATGGGTAAAGAAGACGCCGGTTCCCGATTGCAGGGAAATGTTCCCGAAAACCATTTCCTGTACGGTGGCGGCCGTCCCCCAGTCATCGGATATCCCCATAATTTTACGGTAGGTTCTCGCCTTGGCGCCCTCCCAGGAATCGAAGACTTTTTTAATCGTAAAATAAAGCTGTTCAAAAGGATCGTCGATGACATCAATCCCGGCGTTGATGATCATTTTTTTGTAGGTCATCGCCACCTTCCGCATCTGCATGCCGGTGAGTTCCCTTTTAAACGGAACGCCGGCCCTTCGCTTGAGTTCACTGATGATGGCATCAAAGTCATCTCTTTCCAGTCCTGAAGCCATGCCGTAACCTTGCAGAAACCGGCGATAGCTATCCCAGGCAAACCAGGCATTCCCGGTTTGTTTTTCAATGCCTGTTGCAATCTCCTCATTCATCCCGACATTCAGAAACGTATCCATCATTCCGGGTTGTGAAATGGCAGATCCGCTCCGCACCGAAAAGAGCAAGGGGTTTTCGGGATCACCAAAGTTTTTGGCGGTTATTTTTTCGATGTCGGATATCTGCTGCAAAATCTGTTCTTTGAAGTTTTGTTCTGCCGGAGGATAACCGTCTATGATCTCTCTACAGCGAAACGCCTCGGTTGTGATAATAAAACCGGGAGGTACCGGCATTCCGAATTTTTTCAGTTTAACGAGATTCAATCCTTTACTCCCCAGATAAATGATTCCGGAAACCCTCTTGGGAATTTTATCCATAGACGTCATGGCCCGTTTTGGATCGTAAAGAAGCAGATGATGCAGTTTGTCCTTGGGGAGTTTATTCGACTGTTGAAAGAGGGTGTTCAGAATTCGGCTTAAGAACAGATCCAGTTGTTGGAGCCCCAATGAAAACGCGATGCGTTCCCGGAAAAAAACTTCAGAAACCCTGTGTTTCAGCTTTTCGCCATCGATGGTACCGCTCACCGGGAGGTATTTCGGGAGGATCTCCTCTACAGGTATCTGAGACAGAATATGACTCAGGTTTTCCCCATGAATGTTGTTAAAATAATCGTTGATGATGTTCCTTACAGCCAGGGCAAACCCCTTGAAGATGTCAAGATACTGTGTAAAAGTAAGTTGTCTGGCTTCAAGGGATTGGGCCAACATGTCCAGCTGGCGCTCGATTTCCACCGACGGGATTCCATCGAGTTTCAATGCTTTGTAAAACAGATTCAGCCGGCTGTAAATCTGGTAAAAAGTGGCTTTTGTAATGAGGGTTAAATCAATTTTATCCACCAACTCCTCAAAAAGCACATTCACCAGAGATTTGACTCGAAATGCAAGCCCGAGGCAGTCAAATTTATTTTCGCGGTAACTGCCGTACATGGAAGGGATGTCTATGGTAATGTGCCGTTTCTTATAAATGTCCTCCTTGATTTCGTAGGTCTGTTCGGAAAGTATTATTTTTTTCAGCGCTTCCAGATAGTCGAGGAGTTTGTATATTTTTTTATTTAAATCGGGCTCTTTAAAGGCATCCCGCAGCCTGTTCAAATCCGGGAAGGCTTCGGCCTGGAGTTGGGCAATATACTTGTCTATCTCAATAAAATCGAGATTGTATTTCTGATCAAAAAGTTTATATAAGGCGATGGCAAGTTCCACCCGCTCTATATCTAACTCTGATACGCCTGAAACCCCTTCAACAATAGACTTGATTTCGTCGTCTCTGAGTTTGAGAAGACCTTCGGGCAAGGCTATCCCTTTTTCTTTAAACCGCGATATTACCTTGTGAACACCTTCCACATAGGGGCTCTCTATTTCGATTGCCGTGTAAATAATCGGTGGAACAAAAGCTTCCAGAATTTCTTTTTCTTTGGTTCCCCAGAATTTAAGGGTTGCCTTCATAAAATCGATAATCCGGTTGCTGCTTTCCACATGACTCTGTTTCCTTAAAAAATGTATCAGAGGATCTCTTCGATGGGATATTTCATCGATCCTTGTGGATATTTCCCTCAGGTTCCCCTCGGCCCCGATATCGTTGAAATACACCGGGAAAAGCCTGCAGAGTTGTTTGGCCAGATTATAGACGGGTTCGATACGGCTGTTCAACAATTGGGTAACATCACGGGGAAACAGGTCGATGTCCTTTATGAATACACCGCAAATAGAAATATGGATGATAAGGTAGGAAATAAGCCGGGTGGACCAGATGGGGTTCAGTTCAATAAGTTCAAGCCATATCCTTATATTGAGAATATGGGTGGGATTGGCCTTTATTTGCCAATCGTTTCCGACACCTCCGATCATCGGCGACTGAAAGCCCAGATCAATGACGCAATCGATGAACAATTTTACAAGATCGCTGTCATCGGTTTTATAAACACCTTTCCCCATATTCAGAATACAGTTCAATGCCGTTGCAGGATACTTTCCGGCTCGGGTCTTTAATATGGTAAAGGTTTTATGAATGAGACTCTCGATATTCAGGTGACTCTCATGGGCAATGAGCCGACTCAATGTTCTGTTGATGTCCCTTAAGGCTTCCTCATGGATCAACGATAAACCGGAAATGTTCATAATATGGAAAAGAAAAATGAGTTTCCATTGATTGCCCAAATGGATTTTTGGACTTTCATCCACCAGGCTTTGGGGAATTTTTCGGAATGCTTCGACAAATTGACTGTAATCGGGAAGCGCTACGAGCCTCTTTAAAACATCTTCGGAAGCACTGTTTTTGGACTGTGCAACACGTTTAAGTTCGATGATATACTGGTCGATCCGGTTA
>JAAXQD010000006.1 GCA_012974475.1 Desulfobacterales bacterium | reverse complement strand
AGAAGGGATTATGACAATGTTTGACAACAATCTTGCCTATTATTGTCAGTTTGTTCAGTCTGTTGAAGAAATATAAGAAAAAGCAAAATTGTATCGGGAGGAAATTGGTTGTCGGGATATTAATTTAAAATGAAGACTTCCTAAACTTGTGACACCCAACTCTTGGCTGACTCAAGATCATTAAAGGAAAAATGTTTAATAGTGGCCTGAATAAAGTGCTTTCCAAGTGATTCACATTGGAACGATCTCGCAAGATACACCAAGACATTTAAGCGGATCGCCAGGGCTTGCGGCATTGAGGACGCTCATCTCCATCATTTAAGACACACGGCGGCTACACAAATGATTGACTCCGGAATTGAATTAAGCTATGTTCAGGGAATGCTTGGACATTCAGCCATTAGCACAACTCAAATTTATACGGCTATTGTCCAAAAAACGCTTAAAGAGAAGATGAAAAAAATGAAGTATTGAACGCGCAAAATGCACCCAAAGCGCACCCAGGCAAGAGTTAATGGGTTGAAATGATTGGGATTGACAAGTAACTCTTAATCAGTAGGTTATTGGTTCGATTCCAATACGGCCCACCAATGAAATCAATCAGTTATCCAGCATCGGGGTTTCCATGATTACTGTCGAAAATGAAAGCAGCATCTATGCAGTCAACGCCCGCCTGTTTAAAATCCTCGCTCATATGTCCGAAACCGAAAGGCTGGAACTCCATTCCGTCTTGACACCCGGTCGGACCCAGGGCGAAAATCGAAAAGATTTGTCTCAGTCGATTATCAATTTGCCCCTATTAAAAAGGCAGGACCTTTTGGAAAAGCTGGAGAACTGGCACCACTCCAAACGGCTGGAGCTCAGGGAGTATTTTCGGAAAAACACCTTTATCCCTGCAGAGTGCACCAGTGACGGGCTCAACTTTACGGATGTCATTCAGGATATCAGTCATGGCGGTGTTTTTATCCAGACCAACGGCAACTTTTATGTGGAGCAGAAAATTTCCATGACTTTTTCCATCCCCAACTCTGAAAAAGACATTACCGTCAGCGGTATGGTTGTCCGGGTCGATTCTCAAGGGATCGGCGTGAAATTCGATGCGCTGTTACCGGATATTTACTAAGGAGTTCACAAACTATTCGATATTGAGCAAAATCTCTTCATTGGCGCGCACCCCATTGGCAAGTCACCGCTTCACACCCCTTGTCTGCCCAAAATCCCCAGAGAACCACGGGTACACATCCCCTTTAATATCTTCATTTTTTCGAATCTTCTCATATTATTCCTCCTTTTTTCGGATCGAATCAAGGGCATCGTTGGGACCCAGGAGAATCAACAGGATCGTCCCCGTTAAAATCAACAGTGCGAATCCGATAATTGTCGCACGGGCGGGAGACCGGACTATGGATTTTAAAATTCCCATGGCTCAATTAATCGCGAAACGGTTCGGCAAACGGCGGAAACCTTGTAATTATGCGGACGTCGATTCCAGTTCTTTTAGTAAAACCAAGCCTTTTAATCAAATCTAACGGAAAAATACAAGGTAAATTCTTCAGGGGCGAGAAATCGAGGCTAAAACGGACATGGCGGCAACGGCACAGGTCGCCCGCTGGGGTTTTTCAGGGTTTTCCGCTGATCCTCGAATAGACGTCGTCACCCAGGCCCGACACGACGCCTTTTTTTAAATAGTGGTACCCGGTTGCGGCGATCATGGCGGCATTGTCACCGCAAAGCGCAACCGAAGGGATATGAACCGCCAACCCGTTGAGGCCGGCTTGGTGCCGGACTTTTTCCCTCAGTCTGTTGTTTGCGGCAACGCCCCCCACGATGGCCATATGGTCACATCCTTTCACCGTGGCGGCATGAACGATTTTGTGGGACAGAACATCCACCACCGCTTCCTGAAATCCGGCCACAATATCGGGAATCTGCTCCAGGTGATCGTCCGGGTGGATCTCGATATATCGTCGCACCGCGGTTTTAAGGCCGCTGAAACTAAAATCGAACATGGTTTTATCCAGAAACGGTCTGGGGAAGACGATATTTTCCGGATTGCCTTGTCTGGCAAGCCGGTCGATCACACCCCCGCCCGGATAACCGAGACCCAGCATTTTGGACACCTTGTCAAAGGCTTCTCCGGCAGCATCATCCCGGGTCTGCCCCATGAGTTCGAAGTCCGTGTGGGAGGTTACATGGTAGACGCCGGTATGCCCGCCGGACACGAGAAGTGCCACAAACGGAAAGGGCGGCGGATCGGGTTCCAAAAATACTGAATTCACGTGGGCTTCGAGGTGACTGACACCCACCCAGGGAACATCCAGTGCATAGGCAAAAGCCTTGGCAAAACAAAACCCCACCAGCAAGGCGCCCACGAGTCCGGGACCACAGGTCACCGCAACGGCATCAAGGGTTTTTGAATCGATACCCGAAGAACCGAGGGCCTGATCCACCATCGGTATGATGGCTTCCATATGTTTCCTTGAAGCCAGCTCGGGGACCACGCCGCCATAGGGATGGTGAACTTCGATTTGGGATGAAACGGCGGACGACAATATTTGTTTGCCGTCAACGACCACCGCTGCAGCGGTTTCATCGCAGGATGTTTCGATACCGAGAACGATCATAACGGTTTTATCTTACGCGACACACGCCCGGTGCCGGCCTTTTTGCCTGTTCAGCTGCTGCAGACACGTTTCCCCTTCTGTGCACCCCCGATCCATTCCATCAATTTCAAGAAGGGGTTCCCGATCTTTTTCAATCTCTTTTTTTTGTCCATGTTGTAATTTTTCATTATTAAAAACAACGACCACCGCCAAAATGGGGTGGCCGGAATGACCCCGCAATCGGGGTTGAACCATCATTCGTTCACTTCAGCGTCGTCAGGAACCCAGCCATTCACACCGCTCGGAGACTATACCCACTGCACCCGCTCGGTGGACGCTTTTCGCTCGGCGACTTTTCCGATGATAAAGACCTGTTCCTTCATGGCGAGAAGACGATCCAGGATTTCCTGGGTGCTCTCTTCACGTACAACGGCAACCATGCCGATGCCGTTGTTGAATGTACGCATCATTTCGTGTTCCGATATGTTGCCGGCCTCCTTTAGATACGTAAACACGGGGGGTACATCCCAGCTGTTTTTTTCCAATACGATACAACAGCTTTCCGGAATAACACGAACAATGTTATCGGTCATCCCGCCGCCGGTGATATGGGCCAGTCCAAAAATGGACAGATCTTTGATAACACTTTGAATGGTCTCTGAATATATCCGCGTCGGCGTCAGCAGCGTTTCACCGAGGGTCTGACCGAATTCAGGGACGTAGGTATCGATCTTCATTTTCAGAATTTCAAAGCAGATCTTGCGCACCAGTGAATATCCATTGCTGTGAAGCCCGCTGGATGCAATTCCGATCAGTTGATCCCCCACGCGGATTTCCGAACCATCGATAATTTTACTGTTTTCGACAATCCCCACGATAAAACCGGCAAGGTCATATTCATTGTCCTGATAGAATCCCGGCATCTCGGCGGTCTCCCCACCGATCAGTGCACAGCCGGCATGCCGGCAGCCCTCACCGATTCCGGTGATGACATCCGTAGCGATGTTGTTCTCCAGCTTTCCCATGGAAAGATAATCGAGAAAAAACAGCGGCTTCGTGCCTTGGACAATGATGTCGTTCGCACACATGGCCACAAGATCGATGCCGATGGTATCGTGTTTTTCCATCATAAACGCGATCTTGAGCTTGGTCCCGACCCCATCGGTGGAACTTACGAGAACCGGATTTTCCATGCTGGCGATGTTGAGTGAAAACATGCCGCCGAATCCCCCGATTTCAGAAATCACACCCGACCGGGAAGTCCGATTTGCTATTTTTTTAATGCGTTCGACCAACCGGTCTGCTTTGTCAATATCTACACCGGCATCCGCATACGTCAGTGGTTTTGTCATTTGAATCCCTCTGTAAGCATCTTGTCAATTTGGCTTTATTGAAATGGTGGCATATAACTATAACCGTAGCAACCCTTAACGCGGCCAAACAAAATGATGGTCCATCGTAAAAAAAATTGGCGGGTTATGTCTCTAACCATCAAAAATTAATCCGGGTGGGTTTAAAAGTCAAAACAATTTTTTTGACATAAAATAGTTTGTATTGTAAATAAAGGCACAAACTCACGAACGGGAGTTTGTGAAACGACTTATCCAAAAGTGACGCAATAGTACGACGTGTGTTGAGATCTTTACACCATTTATTTTAAAGAGGTTATTTTTATGAAAACTTTTGCCAGGCTCGATCGTCTCCCACCGTATGTATTTGCAACCGTCAACCAGATTAAAATGGATGCCAGACACGCCGGAAAGGACATCATTGACCTCGGAATGGGAAACCCCGACCTCGGAACCCCACAGCACATCGTGGACAAGCTCACCGAGGCCGCCCAAAAATCGCAAAATCATCGATATTCCGCATCCATGGGCATTACCAAATTGAGGATGGCCATTTCAAGCTGGTATAAACGCCGGTATGACGTCGATATCGATCCGGATACCGAGGCCATCGCCACCATCGGCGCCAAAGAAGGGATATCCCATCTTATCCTCGTGAC
>JAAXQD010000097.1 GCA_012974475.1 Desulfobacterales bacterium | reverse complement strand
GTAATACTGTCGCCCGTGTGGATACCCATGGGGTCGAAGTTTTCGATGGAACACACCACCACGAAATTGTCCGCCGCATCCCGCATCACTTCCAGCTCGTATTCCTTCCACCCGAGCACGGACGCCTCGATTAATATCTCGGTGACCGGGCTGGCGCTCAATCCCCACTGGACCGCCCGGCTGAACTCCTCTCTGTTATAAACGACACTCCCGCCAATACCGCCAAGGGTAAACGAAGGGCGGATGATGAGCGGAAAGCCGATTCCATCACGCAGTGCCTCCGCCGCTTCGAGAGAATTGACACACCCGCCCGCAGGAACCTTCAAGCCGATTTCCCCCATAGCATTGCGGAAGAGATTCCTGTCCTCGGCCAGACGGATCGTCTCGAGCTTGGCGCCGATTAACTCCACGCCGTATTCTTCCAAAATACCACTTTCGGCAAGTTCAACCGCAAGATTAAGACTTGTCTGGCCGCCAAGGGTGGGCAGCAGCGCATCGGGGCGCTCATCTTCTATGATTTTTGCAATCACATCTGCTCGAAGCGGTTCTATATAGGTTCTATCCGAAAATTCAGGGTCTGTCATAATCGTGGCCGGATTGCTGTTGATTAATATAACGATAAACCCTTCTTCACGCAGCGCTTTACAGGCCTGGCTTCCGGAATAATCAAACTCGCAGGCCTGACCGATGACGATGGGGCCCGACCCGATCACAAGTATTCGTTTTATGTCTTTTCTTTTAGGCATCGAACTGCTTCATATCCTTTATAAATTCCTCAAACAGATACCGGCTGTCATGGGGCCCCGGAGATGCCTCCGGATGATATTGAACCGAGAAAGCCCGCAGGGGTTGGTGTCTGATTCCTTCCAGAGTTCCATCATTCAGATTTATATGGGTGATCTCAACCTCGCTTTTCGCCAAGCTGTCAATATCGATGATAAAACCATGGTTCTGAGAAGTTATCTCAACGACGCCGGTGAGTCGATTTTTTACCGGATGGTTTGCACCGTGGTGCCCGAATTTCAACTTGGTTGTTCGGCCACCCAGCGCCAGTCCCAAAATCTGATGGCCCAGACAAATCCCGAAAATCGGTTTTTTGCCCAACAGGTGCCGAACCGATTTGACGGCGTATTCAACAGGCTCCGGATCGCCGGGACCGTTGGATAGAACGATGCCATCGGGATTCCATTCGAGCACCGCTTCAGGGGGAGCATGGCCGGGAAATACACGGAGTCGACACCCGTAATCGTGCAGTGTTCTTAAAATCGAAAATTTCACGCCGTAGTCGTAGACGGCGACTCTGAATGAACTTTTTCCATTGCCATCGCTTTCACCGGATAACGGCCAATCATAATACCTGTCCGTTGTAACGTCTTTAACGATATCTCTTCCCACAAGTTTTTCACCGGTTCTCAGACGCTCCAACAAGGTGTCGAAGGGTTCATCGGTGGTGGTGATCATTCCCATTTGAGCCCCGTGATCACGCAAATGACGGGTCAGAGCACGGGTATCGATGTCACTGATCCCCACAATGCCGTAATGTTTCAAATACGCATCAAGGGATTGGTACGCCTGCCAGTGACTGACGATGGGGCTGTATTCGCGTATGATAAACCCTGCCGCGTAAATACCCTTTGATTCGAAATCCTTTCGGTTGACGCCATAATTTCCGATTTGCGGATATGTCATGGCGATTAACTGGAAATGATACGAAGGGTCCGTCAGAATTTCCTGGTATCCGGTCATGGCAGTATTGAACACCACCTCTCCCGTGGTGGTCCCTTCGGCACCCAGGGAAAGCCCTTCATACAGCGATCCGTCAGATAAAATTAAACTTGCTTTCATAATGAATTCAGTTTTTTTAGGGTTAAAAGCGCCTCTGAAACAAAGGGATCAAATTTCCATTTTTTCTTGAAGCGAAAATACGGATAACCCATGGTTTGTCGACCCGAATATTTCATAAAATTTTAACTTAATGATTACAAAGCATTGCATGAATTCGTCCCATTTTTGTCACCAAAAAAGCTCAGTCATCCACCGTATTGGGAATTCTTTTGATCAATTGCAATTACATGATTGAAAGAAAATTTCAACTTTTTTCATTATTTTTTCTTGAGATCCCAGCGTCTGAAGTACGTTGCTTCGGGAAACGACCTCGAACAACCATCAAAAAAATAAAGAACCCCGTTGCACTTGAAAAATCAAGCAGATAGAATATTGTTACGGTGGTTGACATCGTGAACCGACCGGGCAGACACCGAGGGATTTTATGACTTGATACCTTATCGGTTTTTTGCCATACTTGCAGGTCCTGAAAAAAATTGAGATTCACCCCAAAGAAATGGTTGTCAAAATCAAGGGGTTATTTTTTTATTAATACCAACCCTGTTATTTATGCAAGGTTCGGATTAACAAAGGACGCGGTTATGTCTGTTCAGAAACTCAACGAAACCATTTTAAACAAAATTGAGAGCGCTGCAGAGAAAGCCCTGGGGCAAATCCCGGAACCCCTTGAACTCGATTTTCCCCCAAACACCGAATTGGGCCATTTTGCTGTGGGGTGCTTTCCGCTGGCAAAACAGTTTCGGAAATCTCCAGCGGAAATTGCCAAAATAATTTCCGAAAAAATTACGCCGGATGACGTTATCCATAAAGTAAATGCTTCGGGCCCCTACCTTAATATAAGGTTATTTCCAGGGGTCCTTTTCGGAGAATTCTGTTCCGAAATAATTTCTAAGAACACGAAATATGGAGAATCCTCCGTTGGCAAGGGCATACGGGGGATGGTGGAATACTTGTCTCCGAATACAAATAAACCGCTGCATTTAGGGCACCTGCGCAATGGTGCCTTGGGATTATCTATTTCAAGAATACTCGAAACAACCGGTCATAGGGTGGTCAAAGCAAACCTGGTCAATGACCGGGGCGTTCATATTTGCAAAAGTATGCTGGCCTGGAAACGATGGGGAATCGGTTCAACTCCGGAATCCGAAGGTTTGAAAGGAGATCATTTTGTGGGCAGCTGGTATGTGCGGTTTGCCCAGGAGGCTGTTGAAAACCAAACCCTGGAAGATGACGTGCAAACAATGCTTCAACAATGGGAAGCGGGTGATCCGGAAACCCTAAAACTCTGGGAAACCATGAACACCTGGGTATACGACGGATTTGCCGAAACATATAAAAATTTCGGGCTCGAGTTCGACGTATTCTTTTATGAATCCGACACCTATAAAATGGGCAAGGATGTCATCCAAAAAGGTCTGGAAGAGCATGTTTTCTCGAAAGATGATCATGATAACACGGTATTTCATTTGCCGGTTGCGGAATTCGGTCAGGAAAAAGGCGGTGAAGCCAAAAAAGTAACGCTTTTACGACCGGATGGCACCAGCCTTTACATTACTCAGGATGTTGCCACATCCATTTTAAAAATAGAGGAGCACAAGTTATATTTTTCCATTTACGTGGTGGGCAGCGAACAGGAATACCACTTTAAATGCCTTTTTCAGATCCTCGACGCCCTGGGCTATGAATGGGCCAAGGATTGCCATCATCTTTCCTATGGCATGGTGTACTTGCCGGAAGGGAAAATGAAATCCAGAGAAGGGAAAATCGTTGATGCCGACATTCTCATCGCTGAAATGAAAAAACTGGCCGCCGATGAAATTCGCCAGCGCGATTCTGAAGGTCGACTTTCCGATGATGAAATAAACCATCGTGCGGAAAAAATCGGCATCGGTGCCATAAAATTTTATCTGTTGCGGGTCCGACCGGCCCAAACCATCAATTTCGATCCGGCAGAATCGATTTCATTCGACGGATTTACCGGTCCCTATTGCCAATATGCATATGCGCGAATCTCCGGGATATTGGCCAAAGCCCAAAACAGCGGCACCGATCTTGAAGGTTGCGACTTCTCTCTTCTCGGAAATCCGGAAGAGCTTTCATTGCTTCAGCGATTGATTCAGTTTCCGGAAGAAATACATGACGCTGCCCAGGGATTCAACCCGTCGAAAATTGCCGTTCACATATTCAATACGGCCAAAGCGTTCAATCAGTTCTACAATAAACATCATGTGCTTCGTGCGGGAAATGAAACGCTGGTAACGGCCAGACTGGCACTCATCAAAGCAACGGCCATTGTGTTAAAAAAGGGTTTGAATTTATTGGGGATAGAGGTGTTGGAGAATATGTAGGCTCCGTTTCATCTCTGAGCAATCTGTTGTCAAAATTGAAAACTGTCTTATTTTCCCATATAAAGGAACCGTATTTATGACACCCAGGATTCTAATAAAAATTGGCAGTCTAGCCTTTAACGGTGAAGACGGATTCAAGGATCTTGCCCAGGCCATTCGATCTATACAACATGCTGAAATTATAATCGTGCATGGGGGAGGGGCTGAAATTTCCCAGGCCCTCAAAGATGCCCATCGTGAATCTGTTTTCATCGACGGCATTCGCATCACCCAAGCCGAAGATATTAAAATTGTCGAAAATGTACTGTCCGAAACCATCAATGTCCTGGATGCCCTCAAAACCGGACGCGTGCCGGTGGTTTCGCCGATTTCTGCCGATGAAAGCGGAGAAAGTTACAACGTCAATGCCGACAGTGCCGCCGCCGCTCTATCCGCCGGCGCACAGTGTACCGATCTCGTCTTTATAACCGATGTGCCGGGAGTTTTGGTGGAAGAGCGAATCTGTCCTTCCCTTACGGTTCAAAAAGCCAAAGCACTGATTGGGAACAGCACCATCAAAGGCGGGATGGTCGCCAAAATGGAATCTGCATTTGAGGCACTCGACAACAACGTCCCTCGGGTTCATATTATCCAGTGGCAGGGGCCGAGCACACTTGAAAGTATACTCACAGGAGATTTCACCACTGGAACAACCATTCACAGATGAAATCTTGAACCCTAATTGATCGTAAACAAGGGGGGGCATGCCTTTAGGTGCCTGTACCTTATCCAGCAGGACGCCGCCAGTATCACTTTGTTCGATGATCGGGCAGGGTATTAAAAAAGGAGGTGCTTTAATGAGTTGTGAAGGATGCACAACCCAAGAAGATGTTTTAAGACTTGTCAGGGAAAAGGATGTCAGCTTTATTCAGTTTTGGTTCACAGATGTCCTTGGGGTGCTCAAGACCTTTGCAATCACTCAATCCGAGCTGGAAACCGGCATGAGTGAGGGTATGGGATTTGACGGATCTTCCATCGAGGGTTTTGCGCGCATCCATGAGAGCGATATGGTTGCCATGCCGGATCCTACCACGTTTCAAATGCTCCCATGGCGTTCGGGCGAAAGGCCGGTGGCCCGGATGTTCTGCGACATCGTGAACCCGGACCATACGCCGTATGAGGGAGACCCACGGTATGTGCTTAAACGGCTTTTGAAGAAAATAGGAGACAAAGGATATACATTTTATGTGGGACCTGAACTGGAATATTTCTATTTCAAAAGCAATAAGGAGCCCGAAGGGCTTGATACGCAAGAGCTCGACCTCCGCTATCGCAATGGCTTCAGCATGTCAGATAAAACCGTGACGAATCGAGCCGCGGTCAAAGAAAGCGCGCGCCAGCACAGGAGGTCTCGGACGTCCCTGCCAAAACCCATCTTTGGCGAAAACGGCAGCGGCATGCATGTGCATCAATCTTTGTTTGCCGGAGACAAAAATCTCTTTTTTGATGGAAACGATCCATACCATTTGTCCAAAATGGCCAAGGGGTATATTGCCGGCATTATGAAGCATGCCCGGGAGATCATCGCCGTCACCAATCAGTGGGTCAACTCCTACAAACGGCTGGTGCCCGGCTACGAGGCTCCTGTTTACATTTCCTGGGCCCGACGCAACCGTTCGGCCATGATTCGGGTTCCCATGTACAAGCCCGGAAAGGAAGTCGCCACCCGCATCGAGTTCCGGGCGCCGGATCCGGCCTGTAATCCCTATCTGGCTTTTGCGGTAATGCTGGCAGCCGGGTTAAAGGGGGTTGAGAATCAATATGAACTTCCAGACCCCATCGAAGAGGATATCTATGAAATGTCCGAAAAAGATAAAAACAAAAAGGGCATTATAACCCTTCCGGGGAATCTTTATGAGGCGATATTAGAAGTTGAAAAATCAGAACTGGTGAAAGATGCCCTGGGTGAGCATGTTTTCAAAAAGTTTGTGGAAAACAAGAAGATCGAGTGGGATATGTATCGAACCCATGTCAGCCAGTACGAAATAGAAAAATATATGCCCATAACCTAATCCGGACAACCGGTGACGATTTTTTAAAAAATCAAAAAATATTCCTTGACAAACCCCACAAGAATAAATAGATATTCGTGTTCAGATTTTTTATAGCTTTGCACAACGGTGTACAAAGTTATATTTGACATTAAAATGACGAAGGCGTCTGCACCCCTATCTGCTGGGTGGACGCCTTTTTTTATTTGGTTGTTAAAAACCTGGTCCTCAGGGCCAGGTCAGAGAGTTATGGCTCTGCCTGAAGAATCGCTGGAAGAGTTTAAAGTGAGCTGAAGTTAAGGAATTCTGCCAATTATATAAAATCAGCGGAGCGACCTGCCCGCTCGTGCCTTGCAATGGCAGGCGGGAGCGACTCCATAACCCTGGCCCAGACCGATTATAACTACTTTATACCTAAAAAAGTCAGGTTTGGAAGGATGCGTTGGCCAGTCAAAATATACTAACAAGTCGCACCAGGGCGGGCTTTAGGCACTTTAGATCACTTAGACACTTTTAATTTGTACGGCTTTAAGTAAAACAGCCCCTTCCAGGGGTAATCCAAAGCCGGGCCCTCTGAACCCGGATATTTATTTCATTCAAACCGCCGTCTCTTCCGGCCTTAAGGATGTAGATGGATAAACACTGTACAAACAGATTGGCGCATAAATATGAATGACAACTTTACACCCAAAATAACACTGTTTCACTGTATAAACACAGTTCCCGAAATTGGCGGTTTCTCCTTGACCGGCCAGGATAATTTTGAGTTGCAAACCGTCAAGCTGGCATGCTCAAGTATGGTAAAGGATGTTTTTCTGTTGCGGGCATTTGAAGCCGGATCGGATGCAGTGATCGTACTGGTCTGCCCTGAAGGACAGTGCCGTTATGTAGAGGGCAATATAAGAGCAAAAAAACGTGTGGCATGGGTCCGGAACCTGCTGGACGAAATCGGTCTCGGCGGCCGGCGGCTGTCCTTAAGCAACATATCTGCCGGAAATAACGTCGCAGCATCTCAGATTATACAGAACGTATTGAAAGATCTTGAAGACTTAGGGCCCAACCCGGCTGTTTGATATCGCTCCCAACACAAAAACAAACAAGGATACTTGCTATGATCGTTGGAGAACAAAAACCCATATTGGAAATCAAGGAAATCATCGCACCCTACAAGAAAATTCTCATTCTGGGCTGCGGCACCTGTGTGAAAACCTGTTTTGCCGGAGGTGAAGACGAAGTTGCGGTTCTGGCATCCGCACTGAGACTGGCCTGTAAAAAAGACGGCAAGGAGATTGAAATCGAAGAGTTTACTGTAGAACGCCAATGCGAAGACGAATTTATTCAGGAAAGTGCACCGGCCATCTCTCGCAATGATGGGGTCTTATCCCTGGCCTGTGGTGCCGGCGTTCAGGCCATTGCCAGAAGGTTCGCTAAAAGTCCGGTTTTGCCGGGTGTAAACACGATGTTCATCGGTGTTCTGGAAAAACAGGGTGTCTTTACCGAAGAGTGTTCCGGCTGCGGCAATTGCAGACTCGACATATTCGGAGGAATTTGTCCGGTCACCCGATGTGCCAAAAAGCTTTTGAACGGGCCCTGCGGCGGATCACAGAACGGCAAATGTGAGGTCAATCCTGAAACCGACTGCGCCTGGCAGATGATCATCGAACGGCTCGGGATATTGGGACAGATGGATAATTTGAGAATCTATGTTCCCCCAAAAAATTGGCAAACCAGCCTTTCAGGCGGTCCAAGAAAATTAGTGAGAGAGGATCATATGATATGAATATGAAAGCTTCAAGCAGGTTACAGGAAATTTTATCAAACGGAGAGTTTGCCGTTACCGCCGAATGCGGTCCCCCCCGGGGCGCGAATCCCGAGGTCATCCGTAAAAAAGGCGAATTATTAAAGGGGTGGGTAGACGCCGTCAACGTCACCGACAACCAAACCGCAATCGTAAGAATGTCCAGCATAGCGGCGTGTGCGCACCTTCTGCAAATGGGTCTGGAACCGGTCATGCAGATGGTCACCCGGGATCGGAATCGGATTGCCCTGCAATCGGATATTATGGGTGCCTATTCTTTGGGGATAAAAAATATACTCTGCCTTTCGGGCGATCATCAGAGTTTCGGCAGCCAGCCGGATGCGTTGAATGTATTTGATATCGATTCTATGAATCTTATCCGAACCGTGCAGACCATGCGGGAAGACGGAAAAGACATGAGCGGGTTCGAACTGAACGCCCCCCCCAGTATGTTTATTGGAGCGGCCGCCAACCCGTTTGCCGACCCTTTTGAATATCGCGTCATTCGACTGGCAAAAAAAATCGACGCCGGCGCTGATTTCATTCAGACCCAGTGTATTTATAATATGGATCGATTCAAGGAATGGATGAAAATGGCCAGAGAAGAAGGCCTGACTGAAAAGGTTCATATCCTTGGCGGCGTCACCCCTTTAAAATCTGCCGGTATGGCAAAGTTTATGAACAACAAGGTGGCTGGAATGGATGTGCCCGAAGCGTTGATCGATCGAATGGCCGGCGTTCCCAAGGAAAAGGCCGTTGAAGAAGGCCTTAAAATATGCCTGGAAACCATCGCCGAGTTGCGTGAGATCGAAGGGATTCACGGGGTTCATATTATGGCCATTGAATGGGAGGAAATCGTCGCTGAAATCGTCGAATCGGCAGGCCTGACACCGAGACCCTGACGATTTAAGATTGATGATTGATGATTGTGAAAG
>JAAXQD010000122.1 GCA_012974475.1 Desulfobacterales bacterium | reverse complement strand
ATGGCTGTGGTTAATCCGGAAGCCTATCCGCCGCCACCGCTTAAGGAGAAAAAAATGGAGGCCGGCGGTGATCGATATCAGACACCTGACTCGGTGTTGGCGGGATGGCCGAAAGAGATGCAGGGGGTGGCGGAGCAGATTTACACTGACTTCAATAAAAAGCACGGGACGGACTTCAAGTTCCAGTTGAAGAAGTGAAGGACTGAGATACGGCACAGGTCCATAGGCGACTAAACAGCACCTGCCAACCGCCGCTGGTTTTCCAGCGTCAAAGTGAAATTAGCTCCTATCGTGCACACAGTAATTTCTTGGCTAAGTAAAAAAACTGTTGGGGAAAGCGACGAAGCACTTTCCCCGCAGTTTATAGCAGCTATTAAGATTTCATATATCTCCAACTTATTAAAACATCAAATAAACTTGTGATATCTGCAATTTATCACCGTGGCATAAAATCCCTTAATGAATTTGATATCTTATGAGTATCACCCCTGTTTACGTTTTCATTTTTAAGGCTGGACTGAGAAAGGAAAAATCAACATATTGTGGTTTTAGTTTTAACTGGTTAGCCTCTTTTTGTAAGCCTGCCTTGTTGATGTATGAGGGTGATCCTGCATATCGTGAACATTGGGGTTCAAATCATCACTACGATTCCTGAAATATCATCTATAGATCACAGTTCCATCCAATCCTTTGATAAGAGAATATTATGTTTAGCAACTGGGGCTGTGACACTTTTTCCAGGTTGGGCAGGTTGTTAAGTTTTGTTAAGGTTTTCGGCGTATCATGGACAGCTCAAACATAATGTGGTATTATGCGACGCAGGTCAGGTTTACGCGCTATCCATTCCATACCCGACTGCCAGCAGCGATGAAATATATGTTCATCCGCCATCCTTGAAAGACATTCTGAAGAGGTAGCAAAAAGATTGTGACGGTATTTTTGTTGTTTATTCATAATTAATACAAATAAAATTAGTGCGTTAAGCTTTAAATTCGAGTCCGTGCTGGCCAACAATCTACGGCTGTAAGAACCCCATTGGTTCTTACAGCCTTTTTGTTTTCAGAGACAGAACGACATCTGATTTCCCCTTGGAAGCGTCAGCAGGCGACGCGAAACCTGAGCAATATTATTCCACAGTTCTAAATGCCTATCTATCTGTAACGGCAACTTATCTCCATCAATTCTTTTGTACGGTAAACTTTTTTTGTCGTCGGACGTCTAATGATAAAGCAAAACAAAAACGTAAAATAAAAAAGGATTTATCAGCAACGAAAATGATCTTCATGTGATGAACACAACATGGATTTTATGTGAATAAGACCTAAGCAACCTGAAGGCGGCCAAAAAGATCGGATAATTCATCGGAGGAAAAAATGAAGAAATATCATTTAATTATAATCACAATGACGTTATCCTGTTTCCTTGTGTCCTGTGCGCATTATCCCCCTGACCGATACAATACCCAGAAAGGGGCTGCAGTCGGTGCCGGCATGGGCGCGCTGATCGGCCAGGCCATTGGTGGCAATACGGAGAGTACTTTAATCGGACTGGCTGCAGGAACCATACTCGGGGCTCTAGTGGGCAATGCGGCAGATCAAGATTATCAGGCAGCCAGAGATGCGGCTCAGTATGGCAAACCTGTGATTTATTATGATAAAAACGGCCATGCCGTTGAAGCCATTCCTGAGGAGACGGCGGATCCCAATTGTCAGAAAGTGCGAAAGCGGGTTTGGGAAAATGGCGAGCTGGTAAAGGAGACCGTCGAAGAAGTCTGCAGTTCTCCGGCACCCCGGGTCCGGTATTACGCCCCTCCGCCACCGCCGGCGTATTACTTCGGATGGTTGGGATGGCCGGTTGTACCTCACTTTTCCTTTTACAATGGGCGACCCTGCCGCCGTGGGCATTACCGGCATCGACCCTACTTCTACCGGTGATTTGGGGCCAATCCCGTCTTAATTACGATTTCCGATGCAGACTACGCTCCGATTCCCGCCCGATGGTCCTGAACGGAAGGCAAAGCGTGGGATCCAAGGAAGCCGGAATCACAGAAAGAACTTAAAGGCCGATGGTAACACCGGGATAGCCATGGGACTCCCCCCGATTCCCACTAAAACCGGACATTGTACAGGCAGCAGGTGTTATTCCATATCTTGTCAGCAAGATGGGCGGGATCTTCTTTTTTTATTTCTGCCAGTTTAAGCAGAACAGACCGGACAAAGGCCGGTTCGTTCCGACGGATGTCGTTTTTTTCAGGTGCAGGAATAAGATAAGGGGCATCGGTTTCAACAAGGATACGGTCCACAGGGATGAAATGTACAAGCTTGCGCAAATCCGCACCACGCCCTTTGATGGTAACAATGCCGGTGATGCCGATATAAAGGCCCATATCGAGATATTGTTCCAACTCATTCCTATCCCCGCTAAAACAGTGTATAACCCCGTTTCGGCCTTTGTTAAAATGTGTTTTAAGGATCTCGATTAAACGACCGTTGCTGTCGCGCTCGTGAAATATAACCGGCAGATCCATTTCATCGGCAACATCAAGCTGCCGGACTAGCCATTTTTCCTGATCCTTTTTCGTAGAAAACATTCGGTTAAAATCGAGACCGATCTCTCCCCAGGCATGCACCCTAAATTTCTGGGCAAGATTTCTGAGATCTTCAAGGGTTTCTTCGCTGCAGCTTTTTGCAGCGTGAGGATGAATCCCTACTGAAGCATACAGCTCTGAAAAGGATTCTGCTAAGGAAACGGCCTTGATGGAACGCTGCAGGGTTGTTCCAACGATCATGGCCGAAGCAACACCGGCGGCGTGCATACGATGGACGACGTCATCGATATCGTTGTCATATGCCCGGTCATCAAGATGACAGTGGCTGTCAAACAGTTTCAATTTGATTTTTTGCATGGTTCCTGAGGAATGGAGTTAAGCAACAAACAGATCCGTGCTCAAATACCGTTCACCCGTACTTGGCAAAACGACGACGATCTGCTTCTCGCGGTTTTCAGGTCGTCGGGCCTGGTCGAGGGCGGCCCATACTGCGGCACCGGATGATATGCCACACAAAATCCCTTCCAATACAGCCAGTCTGCGGGCGGTTTCAAATGCCTGTTC
The DNA here is from genome assembly GCA_012974475.1 of Desulfobacterales bacterium. Classification (GTDB taxonomy): domain Bacteria; phylum Desulfobacterota; class Desulfobacteria; order Desulfobacterales; family UBA11574; genus JAAXQD01. The sequence continues at coordinate 13,323 of JAAXQD010000122.1, read as the reverse complement.
ATTGGTGACCGTAATCGTTTCGTCTATTATTTCGGTGTTTAAAACATCAGGAATAAATCCTGCACCGATCCCCTGGATTTTGTGAGGTCCGGCCTGGCCGCCTGATAGAATGGGTGAATCTGCAGGTTCCACCGCCACAGCCTTGAATGAGGGCTTCCGGGCTTTTATCACCTCGGATACACCGGTAATGGTACCCCCGGTACCAACCCCTGAAATGAAAATATCGACCTTGCCGTCGGTATCGCGCCAGATTTCTTCTGCCGTGGTTTTCCGGTGGATTTCCGGATTGGCCGGATTGGAAAACTGATCCGGCATGTAGGCGTTGGCTGTGTTTTTCAGAATCTCTTCGGCTTTTGCAATGGCCCCCTTAATCCCGTCGGATCCAGGTGTCAGTACGAGCTTGGCACCCAAATGTTTTAAGAGTTTTCTCCGCTCTATACTCATGGTATCCGGCATGGTTAAAATCAGATCGTAGTTCTTGACCGTGCAGACAAAAGCCAGGGCAATCCCTGTGTTTCCACTGGTCGGTTCCACAATTGTGGTATCTGAGCGTATCAGTCCTTTTGCCTCTGCCGCTTCGATCATTGAAACACCGATTCGATCTTTTACACTCCCCAGCGGGTTGAAAAACTCAACTTTGGCGAATATTTCAGCACCCAGCCCATCGGCAATTCTATTGAGGTGCACCAGCGGCGTCGAACCAACAGTAGAATTTACATCCTTGAAAATATTCATGACGTCCTCCATCTAAAAACACAGTTAACTGATTTTTTTATCTTTTTAAAATGTCGGCTCCAGAAGCGCGTCGATCTTTGCCAGTATCTGATCATCGGTCCAGTGCTTTAATACAATTGCTTTTGCAGGACATTCCGAAGCACAAGTTCCGCAGCCCATGCATGCTGACGGAGGGATCTGAGACACACCGTCTTCATTAATAAACGGCGCACCATAAGGGCAGACTCGAACACAAACCAGGCATGCGGTACAGATATCCGTATCGATTTCGGCGATAGCCGCTGAAGTCTTCATCTCCTCCTTACACAGAATTTTCATGGCCTGCTGGCCGGCACTTTTGGCCATGGTGATACTCTCTTCAAGAAATCTGGGACTGTGGGCCAATCCTGCCAGAAAAATTCCAGGACTGGCGAACTCAACAGGCCTCAATTTTACATGGGCTTCCAGGAAAAAACCCTCATCGGAAGTCGGGAGTTTTAAGAGACGGGCGATCTGTTTGGCACCTTCGTCAGGTCGAATCCCGGAGCTTAACACCACAAGATCGGGCTCGACACGAAAGTCTTGATGGGAACTTCGATCCGTGAAATCTACGAGCATTTTGCCGTTGTCATTATAAACCTGTGGTTTTTCTTCGGGAATATACCGAAAAAAAAGGACGCCTTTTTTTCTGGCTTTTAAATAATAGAGTTCTTTGAATCCAAAGGTTCTTAAATCTCGATACAAAACCACGACCTGAGCATTGGGATTCATCTCATTCAGTTTGATACTGTTTTTCACGGCTGCAGAACAGCATACTCTGCTGCAATAGGGAAAGTCCGGTTCCCGTGACCCCACACACTGGACCATCACAACCCTGTTGAGACGGCGTGCCCAGACTGGATCTTCCAACAGGCGTTTTGAAAACTCGACCTGTGTAAGCACCCGTTCATCCTGTCCGTAAAGATACGCCTTGGGTTCATACGGACGGCCTCCGGTGGCAGCAATGACCGCCCCATACCGAATATCCACCGGCCCGTCCTCCTTCTGAACGGTTCCGTTAAATGCCCCCAAATGTCCGTTGTGTGATATTAGCCTGCTTTTTAAATACACTGAAATTTTTGGATGATGCGAGACCCTTTCTATGAGATATCGAATCAACCGTGCCGGCGAGTGCCCTTCCAGAGTGAATTTCAGGTTTCTTGTAAATCCGCCAAGATGGTCGTTTTTCTCCACAAGATGGACGCGAAATCCCTGGTCCGCAATGGTCAAAGCGGCAGTCAGGCCTGCCACACCGCCACCGATAACAAGCCCTTCATTAACAATCCTGTACGATTTATCATACAGCGGTTCCAGTTGTATCGCCCGTCCTACACTTGCCCGGATAAGCGCTTTAGACTTTTGGGTGGCTTTTTCAGGATCATTCCCATGGACCCAAGAGCACTGATCCCGGATACTTGCCATTTCGAATAGATAAGGATTTAAACCCGCCTCACTTAGCGTATCCCGAAACAGAGGCTCATGCGTCTTTGGCGAGCAAGCAGCGACCACGACTCGGTTTAGACGATGCGTTTCAATCAGTTGGATAATGTCCTGCTGAGTTTCGGTGGCGCAGGTAAATATGAAATCAGTGGCAAAAACCACAGACGGAAGGGTTTTTACGTAATCCAACACCTCCTGTATATCCACAACACCGGCGATATTGGTTCCGCAATGGCAAACCAGCACGCCCACTCGGGGCGTTGTTTCTATGGGCTTTTCAACGGGAACTTCCTCAGCGACTATTTCAGTATTTCTGGCATCGCTGATAAGTATGGAAGCCTCGGCTGCGGCCGCACCGGCCTGAATGACTGTCTCGGGGATGTCTTTGGGCGCCTCAATACCGCCGCACACAAAGATACCCGGGCGGGACGTCGCAACCGGTTCATCAAATTCGGTGGTTAAAAACCCGTAAGGGTTCGTGACCAGTCCCATCTGTTTTGTAAGATCGATAAAATCATCCGACGGCTTGAAACCGCTCGACAGAACCACCAGATCGTACTCTTCCTCTTTTTTTCGGTTTAAATGATGATCAAATGTCTCGATGATCAGATTGTCATTTTCAGGATTCAGATAAACCTGAGAAATCATGGATCGACGATATCGCACACCGTGCTGGTTACGGGCACGATCCACATAGTCGTCGAATCCTTTACCGTGAGCCCGGATATCCAAGAAATAGATGGTAGCCTCGGTCTCCGGCTCATGACTGCGTGTTAATACGGCCTGTTTTGCTGCATGCATACAGCAGACTGAAGAACAAAAAGGCCTGTTTCTGGCCGGATCCCGTGACATGGCACACTGAATCCAGGCAACTTTCCCCGGGACCTTATGGTCAGACGGTCGCCGGAGATGTCCGCCATAGGGACCTGTGGCCGATAACATGCGTTCGTACTGCAGTGACGTTACAACGTTTTGATATCTTCCATAACCGAATTCGCCTTCTTGAGCCGTCAAAGCCGGTTCAAAACCGGTTGATATTATAACCGCACCGGCTTCGATTTGGAAAATTTCAGGTTTTTGGTCAAATTCAACGGCTTCGGCAGGACAAATCTTTTTGCAGATACCACATTTTTTTTTAATTAAATAAAGGCAATTTTCTGCATCCAGTGCATATTTCAAAGGGACGGCCTGAGGAAATGTCAGAAAAGCCGCTTTGCGTGTTGCCAGCTCCCCGTTAAACGGATCGGGCACTTTTTTGGGGCATTTTTCAGCGCATTTGCCGCATGAAATGCATTTTTCTTCGTTGATATATCTGGGCAGTTTTTCAACCTGTGCCACAAATCGTCCGGGCCCTCCATTTAACTCAAGAATCCTGGTCAGGGGCAAAATCTCGATATTCCCATGGCCGGCCACCTGCACCAGTTTTGGAGAAAACATGCAGGTTGAACAATCATTGGTGGGAAAAGTCTTGTCCAGGCGAGCCATTGTTCCGCCGAGAGTATGCGTTTTTTCCACAAGATAGACATAAAAACCCGTATCCGCCAGGTCAAGGGCGCACTGAATTCCGCCGATCCCTCCACCGACAACAATGACTTTCCCCACCGGATTTTCAACAAAGGATCCCATAACGTTCTATAACAACCCCTTTGCTTTTAGAAGTGGTACCGGATCCGTAAAATGCATTTTAAACCATTTTGGGTCTCCATGCGCTATAAAACTCAAACGGAGTAATTCCGCAAAATAAAATATCGGGGTTCGTCTATCCGGTCGATCCTTTTGGATAATATCGAGATTCGATTGGCACAAAGGACATGAAACCACGATGGCTTCCGCCCCGGCTTGCTGTGCTTTTTGCAAAATCCGCATGGTTAGAGATTCTCCGATCTCCTTGCGAGCGATTCCGATACTTGCACCACAGCAGGTCGATTTATAAGACCAGTCTATCACTTCAGCACCTGCTGCAGCGGCAATGCGATCCAGGGTTAGGGGATTTTCGTAATCTGTGTAGCCGGTGATTTTTGGTGGGCGGACCATCTGGCAGCCGTAATAACACACGACCTTTAGTCCGTTTAAAGGTTTTAAGACCCGTTCTTTTATCAATTTTATCATCGATGATTCTGCCAGAAAACGGGTCATATCGTGGACCTGGATGTCTCCTGTAACCTGCCAGGGTATATCAAAAACCTTTTTCTTGATTATCTGCTGGGAATACCGTAGACGATTAAAACAATTGGCACACGGTGCAACGATATCGAGTCCCATTTTTTCAGCAGCGGCCAAATTTCTTGCGGGCAGAATTACCGACATCGCCTCGCTGAGACTATGGGCTGCCGTGGCGCCGCAACAAGACCAATCTTCTATTTCAACCAGGTCGATATCCATCGCCTCGAACACCGCATCGATGGCGTGAAAATAGTCTTTTGCCATCCCTTCAAGAGAGCATCCCGGATAAAAGGATATTTTCATTAACCGATCTCTCCGCGAGCCTGATGATAGGCTTTTTGAATGTCCTTTATGGCCCTGGACCTGGGCGTGAATATTTTGAGCCTCCCTTTACGCAATAGCGTTAAGCCCAGCAGCAGCTCTTCTTTAAGGGTTCCGTTTTTTAATTTTTCCTGGAAGATGTCCGGTTTTAAATAATAAGCGTTCATCAATCGGAATTCGTTGACCTTCCCGGATTTTCGAAGGACTTCCAGGAATGTTTGATGAAATACGGCAAGACTTTTTTCTTTAGGAGTTATGGACGAGTGCGCCGCCATATTGCGCAAATGATTGATCGTTTCTGCGACATCCACCTCATTGGGGCAGTACGTCGTGCACATTTCACAGGACAGACACACCCAGATGGTTGAAGATTTTAACAGGTCTTCACGCCACCCCAGCTGAATATAGCGTATCGCCTGGTGAGGCTTGATATCCATAAAATGGCTGACAGGACAGGCATTGGTACAGCGCTCACATTGAAAACATGCCGAAATATTAACTCCTGCCTCCCCCTGGATTCTGTCAAGGAAGTAATTCCCCCTGTCGCCAATTAACTTTCTTTTTTTTCCAGGTTCGTGTTCGGCCATTCCTTTTTGGTGTGAAACTGTATTCTGCATAATTTCAAAATTCTTAAAAAAATCCTCATGGAATAGGGTGTGCTATGGAGTCAGGGGAAATGCCGGGTCATAGGATATTGGCAAAAACTTCGCAAGACCGGCATGACTTCATCTTTTCCCCCCAATCTTTATAAACAATGCCGTCACAAATAGTTCCGTTAATAAACCAGCATAGTTTTCCGGATTTAAATTCCCAAGCCGGGCACTCTTTTTTCTTCTTGGGAAGACATTTTTTTATAGCCCAGCACGGCTTGTTCGCCTTGGAGTTTCCTCTCTTATTGGAGATTAGGAACAACATCTGCCTCTCCGCGTGGGCAGGTATGGATCGCCAGCCCTGCTCGTAGCTGTGTACAGCCTTGATGGACACACCCAGCAGCTGGGCCATCTGTTTCTGTGTTTTGCCCAGCTTTTTTCGAAATCGTGCAAATTCTTTGTCGTCCATTAATTTCTCCTTGAATTTTTAGTTAGATGGACATCCATGGAATCAACCTGACAGTATGTGACACTACGTGGTATATTATGTCAATAGAAAATTGCGTAGAAATAATTTCATGCTAGAATTCTGATCCTCGGAGTGGCGGGTGGGTTCTTTTGATTTTAAGAAGCGCAGGTTTTTGAGAACCAATGAATTGAACGCTGTTATGGTACGGCATTACCACGGGACTGGGGTTTTCGTTTCAAATGTTACAAATTGAGTCATGCAGTTACTGCCTATATGTTGCAGCGGTGCTTTGTACCATGATTTCAAAATTCTTCAGTTTTTCCCGCATCTGTTTTGAGATTTCCATGTACTTCCAGATGATATCATAACGGTAGTCCGCATGGATTTTGTCGATTTTGCGCTGTATTTGTTTGAGTATCTTGGTCCGTTCCTTCCAGAGTTTAAACATGTGTTGAAAATTCTCTTTTGAATTGTTCATCATTTCCGCGGAATATTGATTTATCAAATCGCAAAAATAATGGTATTTCTCATCGAGGATTAATGCGATTTTTTCCGTTTTCAGCGTCTGGTGTGTGATGGTGTGGAAATGATGCCCGACAATGCTCAAAGAAATGGCTTCGCCAAAAATGTTGGGATGTTTGATCATGCTCCGAAAAACAAACTTGAGATACTGAAAACCGTAAGGTGTAAAGAGCTGCCAGTAAATAGATTTGAATAAGATTTTCACTTCGTCAAAGTGAATTTTTCGCTGAAAATAGTCCGTATACTCGAGATTGTCCAAAAATCGACTGCAGCGCTCAAAGTAGTTTTTTAGATTAAAGTCATATATTCCGGCGAGAATTTTTTGATATCCTTCTTTCAGCCGTTCCGCATCCATAACAGTTTTAAAGTTGGTGGCCATGTTGTGGGTGTTGTTGCCGATGGAGGCTTTTAAGATCCGGCCTTCCGTCAGTAACCGCTGATAAAGGCGGGTGCCGGGAAGGGCGTTCAAGAAGCCGATCATCGCTTTTGGAATGGCGTTTTTCTGGATAAAAGCGATTTGACGATCGAAAATATCTTCCTTGTCACTATCAAACCCGATGATAAACCCGGCCATCACTTCCATCCCGTGTCGTTGAATCGTCCGAATCGATTTTTCCATATCTGTCTTTAAGTTCAGGGTCTTTCCGGCTTCTTCAAGCCCCTCGGGATCAGGGGTTTCAATCCCTATGAACACCTGATTGAAGCCGGCCTCGCGCATAGCGGTCAACAACGCTTCATCGCCTCCCAAATTAATGCTGGCTTCGGTAAAAAAATGATACGGATAATCATGCTCGATTTGCCAGGATTTTAACGCAGGCAAAAGTTCGGCCTTAACCCTTTTTTTATTGCCGATGAAGTTGTCGTCAACGATAAATACCGGACCTCGCCAGCCCAGACCATAGAGCACATCAATTTCCCGAAGAAGCGTGTCCGCCGATTTTAAGCGCGGTTTGTTGCCGAAAACCGGCCAAATATCGCAGAACTCACAGTGAAATGGACAGCCTCTGGAATACTGGATGGACATGGAACCGTAAGCGTCCAAATCCAATAGATCAAATCGCGGAGCCGGCAGACGGGAAATATCCGGATGCGGCGGCCGCTCATATACAGGTTTGGCAGTCCCGTTTTCCAAGTTATTCAAAAAATCTACCAAGGTTTTATCCACTTCCCCCAAAAGAAAATGGTCAACGCCCGGGATATCCTCATGCCTTGAAGTTGGAAAAGCCCCTCCGGCGGCAATGGTTTTACCAAACAGGTTGCATCGGCGGATCACCTCCATCATGGAATCCTGCTGAACAATCATGGCAGAGATAAAAACAGCGTCCGCCCAGATGATATCGCTGTCTTTTAATGGCGTGACGTTCATGTCCACAAGTTTTAAGTGATACGCTTCCGGAAAAAAGGCGGCGATGGTCAGCAGTCCCAGCGGTGGCATGGCGCTTTTTTTGTGAATAAACTTCAGCGCGTATTTGAAACTCCAGTAAGTATTGGTCGGAATCCTCGGATATACAAGCAGGATATTTTGATATTTCGGCATGGCAATCAAACCTCCTTTGATAATTGACAGTGTGTCCGATTATTTATCTTGGGTGGATAATTTTATCAAAAAACTGTGATTATTAAAGGTATCTTCCCTCCTGAGCTGGTTTGACAATGAATCGCTGTAAACATCTTCGAGCTGCTGTACAATCCGTTTAAGATTTTCAATGCTTGTCAGTTGTGCAACTTTAGTTGAAGGTAACTCCTCCGGCGGCTGATTCTCGAGTATTTCATATGCGTCTTCAAATTCATCGGCAGCCAGCTGTGAAGTCAAGATGATGTAATCGTCCACCTGCCGTTTTGAATCTTTTAATTCCGGTCTCGTCAGGAGAGATTCCCTCATGGTCTTCCCGATCAGCAACCAAAAATCCCTGACTTCTTTTGCCCCATAGCCGTCCATATACCGTTTGAAAGCAATTTCTTTAGCATAGATCGGTATGATGGACCGGTCTCGGTTTCTCACGGTAGCTGCAACAACTTGATAGTTCAGGGTAACATACCATTTAAGCAGTTCACTATACATCTCCCGGTAATTTGGAAAACGGTGTTTGTTTGCCGGGTTCGTTATTTCTGCTTCGATTTTTTCAACCAATGATTCACGAAGTTCCGTCAAGATATCGTAAATTGTGGTGCTTTTTCTGAAGGCAACCTTTTTTATAAGAACTTCATTGCGAAATGTCCAGTTGTTAGGATGGCGGGTCATTTTTTCGGTCAAAAACAATAATCGCCGCAATATATGATAGCGCGTTGTGGGCTTCCAACCCAAAGCCTTGTATGTGGCAGAAGCATCCACACTCAATTTTTTATCGATATATTTTGCCATCCAGGGCTGTTCTAAAGTTTTCTTGCCGCTAAGCCGGCCTAAGAACGAGATGATGATCAACCCCAAAACCGTCGCAAGTTTCGGTATTTGAAACGGTTTGATATCATGCCAGTAATAATACCTGGTGGCGGTTTCGAAAAGCTCGTTATGGGATACACTCCCTTGAAAGCTGGCAATGTATATTGCCAGACGCGGCAGGATATCGCTGATTTCGATAATTCGTAGAAATAGTTTAATAAGATCTTTAATATGAATATACGGTATGGCCGATTCTCCACGTCCGGTCACAACTCTTGACATGAGTTTGTTTCCGGACAGCCAATACTTTAACAACATATACAACATGGGATATTCACACCAATCGCTGTATACGGCTGCCAATCGGACAATTGAGCAGGGAAAGAATTCCGAATATTCCCCAATGATTGCTTCTTCTTTCCTTTTGCTCCGCGCATAAGGAGAATCCGCATCGACAGGACTCTCTTCAGTGAGTCCCTTACCATGAGAAGGAAATTTACAGGCGGCCAGAGAACTGGGAAAAATGAAACGCTTTATTCCCAGCAATTTTGAGATTTCAAGAATATGGCGTGTTCCGGTGACATTGATCTGCTCATAGGCAGGGTTTTCTTTGAGGGTAAAATCGTAATATGCGGCCAGATGCAAAACATAATCGACGCCGCCATGATTTTTGATATGCCTAACGGCATTCAGCAGATTTTTTCGGTTTGCGATATCAACCTGGAGCCAATGGATATTGGCCAGATGGGGTATGCCGACTTCTTTTTGACTGCGTCGTGCGATGCAAAACAGGCGGAACTTTCCGGATACGGCGATAACAAAATGCCTTCCGATAAAACCGGATGCTCCGGTGACCAGAATTCCCGGCAATATCTCATTCATTTTACATACCTATTGCCGTACGTTGTCTTCAAATGAAGATAATTCTGTAACGCTATAAAAATTATCAATCCCATGACTCCGTCGCCGATTCCGGATAACAGGACGATCCATTTAAATTCAACGCCAAAACAGTAAACCACCAAAAAGAGCGTCGCCAACGCCTTTACGATAATTGAAAATACAATTAAATAATGATATTTTTCAATGTTTGTTGCGCCCAATACATAGGCAACGGCCATCAGGATATGAAAAACACCGCCTTGAGCAGGGAAGAAACGTTCACACTCAGAACTGAACCCTGATAGCTTCATCAGTAGGGCCGGTTGAGCAATCAATGCCAAACCTATGGCAATTGAATGTAACGCTACCAGCCATAATACGGTTGAAAGCAGTTTGCCGGGATACTGAAATAGAACCTTTTTTAAGTCACCACGCATATCGCTTTATAACGGGCAAAAAGAATTATGGTTTTTGGGTTGATTGAAACAGATAAAAAGAACATTTTCAACACTTATTATGGAAAACAAATAACTTGAACCGGCGATCTTTACGCCGAATACCGGGAAAAGGACGGAGCTGTACAGACAAGATGAACTCATTCAAATTATTCCTGAATTTTTAAATTGAGCGTTCAACGTTTAAGGGGAAAACGTGATGTGGAGGCCGGATTAAACAATAATTGAAGCTTCCTGAAGCTCCGCAAGGCGGGATTTTCGCTGGGCTCCAACAAGCTAAAGAGAGATTCTAACCTTTCGCGGAAGTTGATTGCGGATCATCCGGATTTTATTTGAGCGTGGACGGTGTTGATATTCACAGTTGGCGATTCGAGAGGTGCCGTCTATGGACGTATCTTAAACAGTCGATACCGGATGACCGGCCATCTTATTTTTGCTCGACACTTCCTTGTTCCTCAACGGAGGCGGCAATGTCACCGTTTTCCTTCAATTTGCTCAATGCCTTCGTCAGCTCGATCAAAACACCCAGTCCCTCCTTGACCTCATCGTTGGAACCAGCGGACAGGAGGCCCCACGGGCCGATTTTTTTGCTGACTGACAGGTCTATAGTGGCTGGATTTTCAACGGCCTTTTGCAAGAAGGTCAATATCTGATAAGCAGATATTTAAGCATAAAATATAGCCACAACTTTCTTTCAAAATCACCAGACTAAACGATTTGCAATTATTTGCTGTAGTACTTTTGCCCCTCTTTTATTAGGAGCTAATCTGGCATAGCGTTCAACCCAATAGCATGATAAATCTTGTTCCGAGGATCATCCGTATACGCCTTTTACTGCTCAGGCTGAGATGTAAGGCTACTGGTTTTCAGATCACCCATTGCTTTGGTCAATTCCATTAAAACACCTAATCCTCTTTTGCCTTCCCCTCCTGAACAGGCAGAGAAAAATCCAAAAGGGCCAACATCTTTACTTTTGGTCAGATCCACACTCGTGCCTATTTCGGCGAAATTTTCCAGCAACTTTACGAGCTGGGGGTCGGAAAGCTTTTTGGCAATGCCGAGCAAGGCAACAAGACCGTCTCCGATCTGTTCGATGTCTTCAGCCGTGTAAGCTGTAGCAATCTTGGCCCGAATATCATACGTCGCCTTAATAATGCGGAAAACCCCTCTTTCTTCCAAACTATTCAGATACTCGATGAGTTGAGGAACCATCAGTCTAAGCACGGGTTCTACGGTTGTGACAAAGTCGATAATATTTTCCAGTTGATCCAACGCATAAATAAAGTGTTTGACACTTCTGAGCATCCGCTTGGACAAGGTACCCAGATCTTCCAACTGAAAAGCGGACTCTACACTTTCCAGATCTTTGATTAACGATCTGGAAACCGGCTGCGCCATTGCCATCAAATCATTTTTAAATTCCGTCATACTTATGGCGGTTTCAGACAAAGGGGCCATCCGGCTTTCAATGCGATCCAGTCGCTCAAGAATCAATTCTTCATTCGTCATGATGCCTCCTTTTTAGTAACTCTGACGCAACTTGCCAGCCATGTTGAATTGGGGTTCAAGCGGTAATTCAAAACCCTTCAACATCATGTTCCAGTATACCCACTTGAACATCATTTTGCCCATATAGTTTGCTTGACTTTCACCTAAAAGAGAAAAGGGGCCGAGACCGGGGAAGGGAAACTTTCCGGCAAGGGGCTCCGTATCGTAACTGAAATCGATCAAATAAGCCATACCATGGCTTGAGACTATAAATCACGTTGAATGCCCGTCATATTCAGGTTTTGGTGCTTGCCCCTCTATCTCGAGGAGGATGTTCTCTACGACGATGTCGGATTCGTAGTGCGCCACCGCACCGGACTTGGATGTGGGTACATTGGTTGCGTCACCGATCACATAGATATTGTCGAAGTCAGCGGCCTTCAAAGTGCCTTTATCGGTATTGACAAAACCCATGGGGTCACCGAGACTGCTGTCTGAAATCACCTGTGCGCCGGAGTGCAGCGGGATGGAAATAAGAAGGTCATAGGGAATCTCATCGCCTATCACAGATTCGATGGTCTTTTTACCGGCGTTCACATGGTCAATAGACCAGTTGGGAGTGACCTTGATGTTCTTTTGTTCGCAGACATCCCCAAGAATCTTTGACGCCACAGGCTTTGTGAAAGCACCATCCAACGGCGTGACCAATTCTATTTCGATGTCGTCCCGAACGCCATTTTCTTTAAAAAACCAGTCCGCGAGATAGACGAACTCCAGAGGCGCAACGGGGCATTTGATGGGCATATCAGCTATGTTGAGCACTACCCTTCCTTTTTTAAAGAATTTCCATCTCTTGTAAAGAGCTGTAGCACCATCCAGCGAGTAGTAGTCATGGACGTCGCCTCTCCAGTCATCCATCAAGCCGTCGGTTTCTTCCGGCACGGTCCTGCAACCTGTTGCGATGACCAGCCAGTCGTATGCGTACTGCCCTCCTTTGGTCTTGACCTGCTTTTTATCGTGGTCGATATTGACAACCTCGTCCACAACGAGTTCGACTCCCGGCGGAATAAAATCAGCTTTAGGCTTTACGCATTCTTGAGGCGTATAAATCCCAAAAGGGATGAACAGCCATCCGGGCTGATAATGGTGGAGCGGATCCTTGTCAATGATAGTAATTTGCCATTCCCGATCAATTAACTCTTTTCGTAACTTGGTGGCGATCATCGTTCCACCGGCACCTGAACCTAAAATAACAATTTTTTTCATATGTACCTCCTCAAATTATATGTCTTTTTAATCGAAGCCCAAATCATCGCGAATGCCAGACTACATCGGTTAAGGGGAATTAAGTGATCGAATTTTTCCTCTTCAAAAGATTTGCGATGGAAATGGAGTCTAATTCTTTATAAAGTGCGATAGTGGCTTGTTGCCAGCCCAGTCGCACCACGCAATCATCACTCTTTGGGCACGTTTCGGGTTCACTGATACAGTCAACAAGTTCAGACTGATCCTCAAACAGTCGTGTGATGTCGCCCAAGGTAATTTTTTCCGGGTTTTTTGCCAGCAGGTGACCACCTTTAGGCCCGCGGATGCTCTTGACAAGCTTGGCTTTTTTAAGGGGACGGATGATCTGCTCGAGATATTTAACAGAAATATTCTGTCGAATTGAAATTTCACTCATTTGGACAGCACCCCCGGCCTGATATTGGGCCAAATCAAGTAACAATCGCGTTCCATAGCGGGTCTTTTTTGTAAGTTTCATATACCTAAAAATAGTAGTTGTAATATAGATTAGGTTAATATATATAATTTTAGTATGATATAAAGCTAAACGTTGTATTTTGTCAAGCAAAAAGTTTC
>JAAXQD010000117.1 GCA_012974475.1 Desulfobacterales bacterium | reverse complement strand
AGATGTGTATAAGAGACAGGATACAAGCCTGGCAACTGTTATCGGGTATGAGGGCTTTATTGTTTCAACAATAGAGCATCTTATGGCCAGTTTTGCCGGCCTTTCCATCGACAATGCCCTGGTGGAGATCGATGCGTACGAGATGCCGATCATGGACGGTAGCGCCGGTCCTTTTACTTCATTGATAAAATCAGCGGGGGTAGAGGATCAAGACGCGCCCAAATGTTTTTTTGTGGTCAAAGAGCCGATCGAGATTAAAAAAGACGAAAAAATGGTCGGCATATATCCACATCCGGGTTATAAGATAACCTGTACCATCGAATTTGATCACCCGCTCATTAAAAAGCAGTCCTATTCTGCGGACATTTCGGATCATGTTTTCGAAAATGAAATAAGTCGTGCCAGAACGTTTGGTTTTGTGCATGAATACGAATATCTAAAACGTTACGGTCTGGCCCGTGGCGTCTCCCTGGAAAATGTAATCGCCATTGATGCTGAGGATGTGCTCAATGAGGGGGGCTTGCGGTATAAGGATGAATTTGTGAGACATAAAATTCTCGATTGCATCGGTGACTTTTCACTTCTGGGCATGCCTATTTTAGGTCATGTGGTCGCCAGCAAATCCGGTCATGCCTTCAACCATGCTTTTCTTAAAAATTTCTTTGTCCAAAAAGAATCATGGGAAACCCTCATAATCAACGATCCAAACGAATTGCCTTCCGTTCAATCAAAATCACTTGCCATTTAAGAAGGTATCCGCTATTAATCAAATTTAGTATCCTTTGGAGATAATTGCTAAAATTTCGATCCTTAATCCAAGGCATTGAGACTTGCATGTTGGGGAAAAATCTGCGTCGAGTGAAAGCTTGATTCGGCATTGCACGTTATCGGGTATTGATTTGGGAATATTAATGGCCGCTCTTATATCTGTTACGCAAAGAAATACAAAATTATAACCATGTCATTCATGAGCCGAAAAACGCTCGCCCTGCTCCTCGTTATCCTTTTTTTTGTTCAGAGTTCGGGCTTTGCCCAAGATGCCAGGTTGACAGATATCATCGTCACAAATACACAGGACGAGCTTCTTGTTTATCTGAGTGTCGAAGGTGCCTTTAAAGAAAAAATGAAAAAGGCCATCTTAAGTGGTGTTCCCACGAGATTTTCATTTTTTGTCAGTCTTTATCAAGTCCGCACGCTATGGTTCGACAAAAAGATAACCGATGTAATGGTTACAAATACCGTCAAATACGACAATCTTAAAGAAGAGTTTACCATAAAACGCTCCTGGGAAAAAAACGGACCCCGGGTTTTGCGATCTTTCGATGAGGCCAAGAAATTAATAACTGAAATCGACGGTCTGGAAATCGTCTCCCTCGAACAGCTTGAAAAAAATCAACGTTATCAATTAAGAGCCAAAGCCGAACTCAGCAAAGTAACCCTTCCCTATTATTTACATTATGTCCTCTTTTTTGTTTCTCTTTGGGACTTTGAAACTGATTGGTATACTATAGATTTTACCTACTAAAACAATCGGTTATTATGAGTAACAACAGATATAAAAAGTTAGCATCCTATATCTCGAAAGAAGAGCGGAACCGGCGAAAGCGCGAAGTCATTATCAGTGTTGTCATCATTGCTGTAATTGCACTACTCACTTTTGCCGAGAACCGAATCATGCACTTTGGTGCCGGCATCCCCGTTTCCAATACCATTCTGATGTTTATTCTGATAAACATCAATCTACTCTTGCTCATTTTGTTGATCTTTCTTGTCTTCAGAAATCTGGTAAAACTGCTTTATGACAGAAAACGAAAGGTGATGGGGGCAAAGCTTCGAACAAAACTTGTCGTGGCTTTTATTACGCTTTCACTGTTGCCGACCATTGTTCTTTTTTTCTTTTCCATAAATTTTATTACCACCAGCATTGAATTCTGGTTTAACGTTCCTGTAGAGCAGGCCCTCGAAAATTCATTGCGTGTGGGACGAAGTTTATATTGGCATGCTGAAGAGACCAGCAGCTTCTTTATGGAAAGAATGTCGTATCAGATAGAAGCGAAGAAGCTTTTAGATCCCAAAAACAAAAAAGCCCTTTTCCGCTATATACAAATCGTCCAGCGTGAGTTTAATTTGAATGCGGTAGAAATCTATACAGCGAATGCGGATCGTCTGACATTTGCCCTTGCCCCGGGATTGGAAGATAAGCCCTTTGCGGTGATTTCCTCTGACGACCTCAAAAAAAATATACCGCTGAATAGTGTCAGGACCGTTTCCGAAAGGATATCCTCCGGCGAGCTCATCAGAACCATCGGAACCATCCCCTTTGGCGTAGCGCCTCCAGCTGCAGAGGCCTTTGTGGCGCTGGCCAATCTGATGCCACCGGATCTCGCAGAAAACATGGCATCAATTTCAAGGGGTTATGAAGAATACCAGCAGATAAAACTTCTTAAAAAACCGATTCAGATTACCTACTACATAACCCTCTCCATCGTGGCGTTACTGGTGGTATTTTGTGCGGTATGGTTCGGCTTCTATCTTGCCAAAACCATTACCATACCCATCAGGGAGCTTGCTGAAGGAACCCGTAAGGTGGCCGAAGGAGATTTGAGTTTCAGCATCGAGATGGTGGCGGATGATGAAATCGGGAGTCTGGTCAACTCTTTTAACAAAATGACCAAAGATTTGCGGATCGGCAGGGATCAACTTGAGCTTTCTGCCCGTCTGCTTCGAGACCAGAACGTCGAGATTGAAAAAAGACGGCAATACATGGAGATCGTACTGAAAAACGTGTCCGCCGGTGTTATAACACTGGACGCCGGCGGTTTCATTTCAACCATGAACAAGTCGGCTGAAAAGATGCTGAATCTCAAATCTGAAGATATTATCAAGAAAAGTTATAAAAAAATTCTTAGCGGAGAGATGCTGGATCTGGCTGAAGAAGTTATGGAGCAGCTGAAAACGTCACGAAATGATGCGGTTAGATTGCCGTTAAAGCTTGCCATAGACGGACGTCCCATGAGTTTTTTGATGCATATAAACGCCCTTAAAGACGACATGGGACAGCATATGGGTATCGTGATGGTGTTCGATGACCTGACCGAGCTTGAAAAGGCTCAGCGTATGGCCGCATGGCGCGAGGTTGCAAGAAGGATTGCCCATGAAGTTAAGAATCCATTAACCCCCATATCGCTTTCAGCCCAACGCCTTAAACGAAAGTATTCGGATCAGATCAAACAGCCGGTTTTCGATGAGTGTACGCAGACCATTACAGATCATGTGGAACTCATACGGAATCTTGTGGACGAATTTTCTTTGTTTGCAAGATTCCCCACGGCAAATCCAAAGCCCTGTAATTTACCGCCAATCATTGAAGAGACACTGGCATTATACAAGGAGGGGCATAAGAAGATCAATTTTAATTTCAATATTACAGAGGATATTCCCCGCCTTAACCTTGACCGTCAGCAAATAAAGCAGGCGATGATCAATCTTGTCGATAATGCCATCGGTTCCATAAGGAATGAAGGGAATATTTTAATAATACTCACCCATGATCCAATTCTGAAAATCGTTCGATTAGAAGTTGCTGACGATGGGGTGGGCATTTCCGATATCGATAAGACACGCCTTTTTGAGCCATATTTTTCAACGAAAAAAGCCGGGATGGGTTTAGGACTTACCATCGTAAGCAGTATTATTACGGATCATAACGGAATGATACGTGTTCAGGATAACAAGCCCAAGGGCGCCAAATTTGTTATCGATTTGCCCGTGTAATTAACAACCAAGGAGCTAAAATATGTTTCCTTCTATTTTAATTGTAGATGACGAGCCTTCCATACTTCAGTCTTTAGGTGGGCTCCTTTCAGATGAAGGCTTTGGGGTCACAACTGCCGCCAATGGATATGAGGCATTGAAGATCGTTGATACCGAATCGCCGGATCTCGTGTTGCTCGATATTTGGATGCCGGGTATCGATGGTATTGAAACATTAAAAGAGATAAAGAAGGACAATCCGCACATACAGGTCATCATCATATCCGGACACGGAAATATAGAAACTGCTGTAAAAGCCACAAAACTAGGTGCATTCGACTTAATCGAAAAACCACTCTCCATCGACAAAGTCATTGTGTCGATCAATAACGCATTAAATTTCAGACGACTGGAGGAAGAAAACAGATATCTGCGCAAAAAGACTTTAGAAAAAAACTCCATTACCGGAAACAGCCCCCCCATTGCCGCATTGAAAAAACAGATCGCCATTTCAGCACCGACAGAGGCATGGATATTGATCACGGGGGAGAATGGAACCGGCAAGGAACTGGTTGCACGCACCATACACCAGCTCAGCTCCAGAGCAGAGTATCCCCTAATTGATGTTCACTGTGCTGCAATTTCGGAAGAACTCATTGAAAGTGAACTGTTTGGCCAAGAAAAGGGGGCGTTTTCCAGCTCCATGGCAAAAAAGATCGGGAAATTCGAACTGGCCAATAAAGGCACGATTTTTTTTGATGAGATTGGTGACATGAGTTTAAAAACTCAGTCAAAGATTCTTCGGGTTCTTCAAGAACAGCAGTTTCAGCGGGTCGGTGGCAGTAGAACATTGAGTGTTGATGTTCGGGTCATTGCATCAACCAATAAAGATCTTGAAAAAGAGATCGAAAAGGGTACCTTCAGAGAAGATATTTACTACCGGCTGAATGTGATCCCCATAGAGGTGCCACCCTTAAGAAATCGTTTTGAGGATATTCCCCAGTTGGTAGAAATTTTTTTAAACGAATGTGCCCAAAAGAATCGGAGTAAAAAGAAAGATATAACTCAGGAGGCACTTGATCTGTTGTGCAAATATCCATGGCCTGGCAATGTCAGGGAGTTGAAAAATTTGGTTGAGCGTCTGGCCATTATGGTTGGAAAAGAAGTCGTCGATCAAACAGAGATCCCTGCGCCCTATAACCCCAATTCAAGAGACGAAACAGCATCGATTGAAGCACAGCTTTTTTTAAGCGATTCTTTTAAAGACGCCAAAATAACTTTTGAAAGAGAATTTATAAAAAGAAAGCTGATGCAAAACCATAACAATATCCCCAAAACCGCTAAATCCATGGGGGTTGAGAAGAATTATTTGAATAAACGGCTCAAAACCCTGAAACTATCCGTGAAACAGGAGACGAAAGACTGAACATACGAAAGAGATATGGGATTGAGAATCATCGCAGGCGAATTTAAAGGAAAGAAGCTTTACTCGGTCCGAGGTAAAACCATCCGGCCCACGGCAGACCGAACGCGAGAATCGATGTTTAATATCCTTTCCCATCGAGTTCCGGGAACGATTGTTCTGGACCTGTTTGCCGGAACAGGGGCTTTGGGTATCGAGGCCCTGAGCCGCGGGGCTGAATCAGCCGTGTTTGTGGACAACAGCAGAGGATCTTTATCGGTGATACGGCGCAATGTCGAATCGTGTGCCCTCGATGACCGGGCCAACATTGTTAAATGGAACATCGAAAAGAATTTAAATTGCTTAAAAGCGGTGAAAACCGTCTTTGGCCTTGTATTTATAGACCCTCCTTACCACCAAAATTTGCTAAAACCGACCCTTTTTAATTTGGATCAAAGCAAATCTTTGAAAAATGGGTCCTGCATCGTTGTCGAACACGCTTCTTTGGAACCTATTCCCACGGATCTTTTGGCATTTGAACTCACAGATCAGAGACGATACGGGAAAACCCTTGTTTCATTCTTAAATTATGTGATATGAGAAACTTTTTTAAAAATCGTCACTGTCCGTCTGACATTCGCCTAGCGGATAACAACTAAACAGACAGCCTTGGGCTTACGCTTCTGTACAATTGGGGCTATACATCACACCGGAGAAGGAAGATAATTGATGCAAAAAATTGCCATATATCCGGGGTCTTTCGATCCTGTTACAAACGGTCATGTTGATATTGCGCAAAGAGGACTCAGACTCTTTGACAAAATTATTGTCGCCATCTTGAGCAACCCGGGAAAAGATTTTCTCTTCACCGTCGAAGAGCGGATAGAGATGCTGGAGTCAAGCTTTGAAGAATATCCCAATATTGAAGTGGGAACGTTTGACGGGCTCCTTGTGGATTATGCGGCCAAGAAAGATTCGATTGCCATACTGCGGGGGATGCGCGCTGTCTCTGATTTTGAATATGAATTTCAGCTAGCGCTCATGAACCGCAAGCTAAACAGAGAAGTTCAGACCGTCTTCCTGATGACAAGCTTGCGATGGATCTTCACCAGCTCGTCAATAATAAAGGAGGCTGCACAGTTTGGCGGTGATATTAAAGGCATGGTGCCGCCCATTGTCAACGAGAAATTGAAGAAAAAGTTCAAACGTACTAGATAGACACATCACTCAAAAAAAACTTCCTTGTCCGGCAACTCGATTTCCTTTGGGAAATTATTAAAGGGAAAGGGTTTTTCATTTTCATTCAAAGTAACATACCGGAGAACCCTGTACGCATAAACAGACACCTTGTTTGAAAAATTTCTGATTGGATTGTTGCTGGTTTTTGAAATAAGCAAGTAAACATATTGAAATATAACAGAAACCTGTATGATAATTTTAACAATCTCAAATACAATCAGAAACAGTATGGTATAAAGTAAACGGACGGCTATCTTTTTACGTGAAAATGGCTTGGAATTCATTGATTCTCCTCTCTAAATAGGCCGCAAAAAAGTTTTATCAGACTAAATTTTCCGGTTTCGCAAACTCATTTTATATCAAAATATACTAAAGAGTTCATTACCTATCCGACATTGAGCAAATTCCCTTCATTGGCACCCACCCCATTTGGACACTTCTAAAGCTTACGCCGGATGCCGGCAATAATCTGAAAAAATCCATATCCATTTTAAGGTGTTCGACAGGGCATTTTGATGACTTTGTCGCAGATTTTCATCAAATCTTCCGTCCGGTTTTTTTCTCGTTGAGTGAGTTTGGAATCAGCGAATGTATTTCCGTAATAGGCATTGATGATCTGTGTGGAAGCGGTGTCGAGAATCTCCACAAATCGCTGAAAATGTCCGGCCTGAAGGTATAGCGTCGCGTCGTTGACAAACAGGATCGCTCTTTTTTGCTGATATAATTTTACGAAGAGTTTTTCGATGGCCGTTGAATTATTTTCGGCCAGCTGCCGGATATGATTTTCGTTTCTGCCGGTAAGACGGGGCGCTGAGATGGATGTCGTTAAATAGACTAGCGGTTCATCCGGCGGCGGTTCCATTTTCCCGCCGACGCCGCGTACGGAATCCGGGGCAAGGTCGAGTACTGCGATATTTTTCCCAGACCCTTCCCTTAAGAAGCATTGCAGTATCTTCATCGTTCGGCCGGTCTTACCGGAGTTGACGTCTCCTGCGATGAGGGTTCGCCGGTCCATATATTCTTCGATGGTGTCCATTATTCCCTATTCACAACTTTCCCTTTTCTCTTAAATTATTGCACCCTAATTGAGCAAAAGTCGAAGATGCCCCAGATTCAAGGCGTCCAAGGGTGATGCTGCAGTATGCTACTGCGAACCCTTGGCAACGCTGAAGATGGGGTAGCTTCGGCTTATCCGGACCAGACCCCGGTTTTGGCCAGGATAAAGCGCACGGCCAGCAATGTCGTAATCAACAGGGCCGCACCGCCGATGAGATTGAGCAGCCATCCGTTGCAATGCTCTTCGGCCCAGTCCTTCTGGTTGAGCAAGAAAAGCAGAATAAAGACCACCAAGGGCGTACCGCAGAGACCCAGGGCCAGCATGACCACCA
This sequence comes from Desulfobacterales bacterium, assembly GCA_012974475.1. Classification (GTDB taxonomy): domain Bacteria; phylum Desulfobacterota; class Desulfobacteria; order Desulfobacterales; family UBA11574; genus JAAXQD01. The sequence goes on along the minus strand of JAAXQD010000117.1, from coordinate 8,676 downwards.
GCAGTATCAAAAAACTGCCCTTTACCAACGGTCCCACAAGGCTAATCAGACATCCCAAAAAAACAACAACTTTGAACCGGGTATCGCGGACGCTGATCGTCCATTTCATTTTGTCGGCAATGAAATAACCGGCAGCCAGATAGGTCGGCATGATCGTGGAGAATACGGCAGCCCAGAAACCGGCCAGAAAGATACCATGGGCATAAACACCCAACACCGGTTTGAGTGGCCGGGCCAGATCAAAGGCTGTTTTGACTTCGATTCCCTGGGGATGCAGAACCGAGGCCGCCGCCACAAATATGCTGACACTGTAAATACCGAAGGCTAAGAACATGGACAGAAAGGTGTCCGTCCAAGCCAGACCTATATCGTCCGGTCCCCAGTTTCGGGCGTTTACGTTATAGGTATGCATGGCGATGATGGTAACGTGAACGGCACCGCCCATAATTCCGGCCATCATCAGTGCGCCTTGGGAACCAGCGGTAAACGTAGGGACAAGCCCTCTGGTTATCCCGCTCAGGTCCGGCTTTATCATGATCACGGTGACAATAAAGCAGCCCACCACAATGCACACCAGGGTCTTGCAGACCCTTTCCACCCAACGGTACCCTCCCACGCCGACCAGGAAAAAGATCAGAACCACATAGATCAGAGACCACCAGGGCGTGAGCACCCCCGTGACAAGACCGGTGGTACCCACAAGGGCCTTCATCAACACCGCAGCCGCCAGCCAGGTCGCCAAAAGCGCATCGATCATCAAGATCCAGGCCCATACGTTGCCCCAGCGCTCCTCCACGATAGCAATAATCCCTTTTCCACCGATCAGCCCTACTTTTGCTGCCATGAATTGCACCACAAAGGCTAAAAGAGCGCTTAAAACCACGACCCATAACAACTGGTATCCGTAATGGGCGCCGGCGATGGATACACTGGCCATGGTGGCCGGCCCACAGGCCACCGCGCTGATAACCCAAGCAGGCCCCATCTGCCGGAAAAATCGGCCAAAGAAGGAGGGTTTACGATGATCTGAGTTGTTTAGGGATTGCATGTGAAAACCACTTTCGGAAAACTCGGTTAACGCTCATTCAGTGTTTAATGCGGCTCTATCATATAAATCAAAAAAATGATGTGTGGGGCCATGGCCTTGCCCAATGGATAGCGAATGTTCGATGGCACCGGTGATATAGGTCTTGGAGAGGGTTACGGCTTCAAAAAAACTTTTTCCCAATGCCATATTGGCTGCAATGGCCGAAGAAAATGTGCACCCCGTGCCATGGGTATTCTTGGTTTTCACCCAATGACTTTTCAGCTCCTTGAATTCCAGACCGTCAAATAGGATGTCAGTGGCGCGGTCTTCTTCAAGGTGCCCCCCTTTGACCACCACTTTTTTGGCGCCCAGCTTCAGGATGTCAAGGGCCGCACGTTTCATATCATCCACAGTGGCAATTTTTCTGCCGATGAGCGCTTCAGCTTCGTAGATGTTGGGTGTGACGACTTCAGCCAAGGGGAAAAGATAGTGTGTCAAAGCATCCTGGGCATCTTGATTGAGCAAGCGATATCCACTTTTTGAAATCATCACCGGATCGACAACGATCGGCGGCGGTTTTACAGCTGTCAGTGCCTTTGCGATGGTCTGGATCAGCTCGATACTCGAGACCATTCCGATTTTCACGGCATGGATTTTTATGTCATCAAACAGGCAAATAATCTGATCGTGCACAATCTTTGGCTGTATCTCCTGAATGTCATAAACTTTCTGAGTATTCTGAACGGTTACAGCGGTGATGGCGCTCATACCGAAAACACCATGGGCTTGAAATGTTTTTAGATCCGCCTGGATTCCGGCACCGCCCGAAGAGTCGGAACCCGCAATGGTAAGGGCGACTCGCATGAAAAACCTCCTGATCCGGTGTGATCGTCAAGAATTTAACACGAAAGCACAATATCGATAAGGGGAATTGAAAAACGATGAAAAAAATGGCGGAGTAAAAACGTCATGCATGGTTCTCCGATTTCCCTACGACAGTGCGAACTGTATCAGGTTCAAAGGGTATGCTCTCAGTTCTGCGATAAAATCAGAACACCCCTATCCGGATTTTGATCATCCCCTATCAGTCTGAAAAAAAATTAGCAAGTTTTTTATATTATCCACCCACCGGTTACGTGTTTGACAAACAGAAATGCTCGTGTTAGCAATCAACCATTGAGTCACTGGGGGAGCCGAATGCACATCGGCTGAGAGGAGGCTTAAGGCCTCGACCCCTGGAACCTGATCCGGATCATGCCGGCGTAGGGAAGTTGATAAAAACACATCTTTATTTTCCTCTCCTTTCTCCGGCATCGATCCATACGGAAATAATTCCATTGTTTAAGGGTTCGCGAAAAAACAACTTCGCAGAATTGGCGCTCAGATTTGGTTCAGGTTTGGCCGATCCGAAAGAGCAAAACCACAGGAATAGCGAGCTATTTCAAGGATTTTGCGAGTGAGGTATCGGCCAAAGATGGGCTGAAGGTTAGATGCAAAAATGTGAAGTTATTTTTTCGCGAGCCCAAGGCACAACTTCAGTAAAACTTCGGACAATCTGCATATTGCACCATGAATAACAGCACCAAAACCGTTGCCGGGCATGGGAAACGTCCATCTGCGCCGAGCGTTATTCTGGAAAATGTATCTTTTTCATATCCCGGCGAACAGATCTTTCGCGATTTGAATTTTACGGTGAAGGGCGGCCAGTGGACATGCCTTATCGGTCCCAGTGGTTGTGGGAAATCTACATTGCTCAGATTGATTTCCGGGACCCTTGGTAAGAACTTTTCCGGCAAAATTCACTTCAGCGACGGCGACAGCCATAATGGACGTACCGCCTGGATGGCCCAAAAAGATTTACTGCTCCCCTGGTTGAGCGTCCTGGATAATGTCTGCCTGGGTTCACGTTTGCGGGGCGAAATGTCCGATCAGAAACGGCAAAAAGCGATTTCACTGCTCGAAGATGCCGGCCTGGGCGAATATTCAGATTCACTCCCTTCAGAGCTTTCCGGTGGCATGCGTCAACGCGTGGCACTTTTGCGTACGCTTATGGAAGAACGTCCTGTAATCCTGATGGACGAACCGTTTTCAGCACTCGATGCGTTGACAAGACTCAAACTTCAGGACCTTGCAGCAAGCCTGGTTGAAGGTGCAACCGTTTTAATGGTGACCCATGATCCCCTGGAGGCATTACGTCTTGGACACAGGATATACGTGATGACCCACCGGCCTGAAACGCTGAGCAAGGTCCTGATTCCCCCCGGATCCCCGCCCCGGGAGCCCGGTGATCCTGCAATTGTATCATTACAGGCGAAATTGCTCCACCGGCTTGTGGGAGGAGGCAACCCATGAGAATCATACGTCTTATTTTCATCACCGTCGGATTGGTCCTGGTATGGCAGACCGTTGTCCTTTTGACCCATGTACCCCCCTATATTCTGCCGGCACCCGTAAATGTCGCTAAAGCCGCATTGACCCATGCAGGGCCCTTATTCGATCATGCCATGACAACGTTGTTTGAAATTATTGCCGGCTTACTGCTCGGAACATTATTGGGTACGATAAGCGCCCTATCCATGATTGCGTCCTTTTCTCTAAAAAGATGGCTACTCCCCGTACTTGTCATCAGTCAGGCGATCCCTGTATTTGCCCTTGCGCCGCTATTGGTCCTCTGGTTCGGCTACGGCATGAGTTCAAAGATTGCCATGGCTGTTCTGATAATTTTCTTTCCGGTCACAGCAGCGTTCTATGATGGATTGCGCAGTACCGAACCCGAATGGTTGGAGCTTGCCCAAGTTATGAACGCAAAGCCCCTTGCGGTGATTCGGCATATCCGGATTCCTGCGGCACTGCCCGCATTCGCTTCAGGCCTGCGGGTTGCAACCGCTGTCGCCCCCATTGGCGCCGTTGTCGGGGAATGGGTCGGGTCCAGCAGAGGTCTTGGTTTTTATATGCTTCACGCCAATGCTCGCATGCAAATCGATATCATGTTCGCGGCACTGGTCGTTCTCGGGGTCCTATCCCTAACCATCTACTTTTCAGTGGACTGGGCAATGATAAAAATCGTTTATTGGCAGAAAGAAGAAGCGGAATAAGAGGAGACGAACGTATGAAACGAATGTCCTTAACATTATTTTTCACCATATTGGCCCTGTTGGGAGGGATCTCCACTGAGATACACGCCTCAGACAAAGTAACGGTTGTACTCGACTGGTTTGTGAATCCGGACCATGGACCGATTTTTGTGGCTTTGGAAAAAGGGTTCTTCAAAGAGCGGGGACTGGATGTTGTATTTCAAGTTCCTTCCAACCCGAATGATCCGCCAAAACTGGTTTCAGCCAAAAAGGCCGACATTGCCGTGTCTTACCAGCCCCAGCATTACCTTCATGTCGATCAGGGCCTGCCGGTGGTTCGAATCGCCACTTTAATCGCAACCCCATTGAATACCTTGGTCGTTCTGGCAGACAGTGATATCAAATCGATTGCCGACCTTAAAGGAAAAACAGTCGGTTATTCAATCGGTGGTTTTGAGACCGTTATTCTCAAGGCCATGCTCCATACCCAAGGGCTGTCTCTGGATGATATCAAACTGGTGAATGTTAATTTCTCCCTGTCCCCATCCCTGTTTTCCGGAGCGACGGACGCAGTCATCGGCGCCTATCGAAATTTTGAGTTGAATCAAATGGATATTGAAGGACGGCCCGGCCGGGCTTTTTTTGTCGAGGAGTATGGCATTCCCCCCTATGACGAGCTGATACTTGTTGCCCATCACGATAATCTCAAAAAACCAAATTTGAGAAAATTCATTGATGCAATGGAGGAAGGCGTTCAGTTTTTGGTCAATCATCCGGAAGAAAGTTGGACGTTATTTGTTCGTGGACGAAAGGATCTGGATAATAAGCTGAATCGTTTGGCATGGCGGGATACCCTTCCGCGTTTTGCACTTCGCCCGGGTGCGCTGGATCACGCCCGTTATGAGCGCTTTGCAAAATTTCTAAAAGCCCGGGGCTTGATAAACAAAACACCTCAGATAGAAAATTATGCGGTTGAGCTGAAATAGCGAGTGCATTCGTCACAGCATGTCGGACCAAAGTTTGCCCCACCCGCCCCCTAGGTAGTGTCCAACCACAATTGCAAAATGGGCACGGTGCTTACCATCGTACGGGGGTGAAACCTACCGGTCTTTTCTGTTTAACTGGGACAGAGATATCGTTTCAACGGCCTGTGGGGTTGGCGAGCGATTAAAAGATTGCCCTTATTCCTTGCCGTCGGAGATTCCCCGTTGCGGGCTCAAGGAAATCTTCGAATGCAAAAAATTGGACGGATCCGGGGTTTATTTCCTAATTTTGGTGTCGGTCTTTTCCGAATATTTTTCCAGACGTTTGTAGCGGTTCATGGCTGATTTTGCAAAGCGACCAATTACTCTTGGGAGATCGGAATCGTTCCAAATGGACGTAAACTCATCTGAGGCAAAGAGACGCTTGTTCACCTTGTAATGAGGTTCACGGTCTAAGATAAGCGTAATGTCCTCATGACCAAAATCTACTTTGTCCGCAAAAACACTTTTGAATAATTCCATGGTGGTATGGGCGAAGAAATTTATTACATCCTCGGTGGACTCCGCCAAGTTAAGTTTTTTCCTGAAGTCGGGAAGGACTTCATTCTCGTACTTGGTAAAGGAAATCTGTTGCGCCATGCCACTCCTCCTTTTTATATTTGGAATCAAAGAGATTTTTTTGGCTGATCGGACCAGGTTTGGCTTCGTGCATGATAGGGTCGTTAAATTTCCAGGCAGCGGCAGATGATCATGTATAACATATTGGCATTTAAGCAAAAACGAAAAAGATCGTCCTCATTTCTTAGTCTTTTTTAAATATCATAAAGTAATTATTTTATCAACATTATTTATTTACAATATAAAATAAACATCTGATGATAACGCTTCTATACTCGTTTTGTCGAAACCGATTTATAGGAGGATATCAATCTGTAAAACCATTTCCTTTTATAGTTATCAGCTTTCGTTTACCCCCGACCGAGGTATGACAGTCTTTAGTTTTTGAACTGGTAGCCCAGCAGGAAGAGAAATTTCGTGTCTTCCTCGGTTTCCGCATCCTCCGAAGGCTGATTGTCCCAGTCAAAGTTATATTGAAGTGTTGCGGTAAATCCTTTGTAGAGAGGAAATCGAAATCCCGTACGGGTCTTGAGAAACCAGTCCTTTGCATCTTCAAGACTAACGTATCCGGTTTGAGTGTGAAAAAGCTGAACGAATTTCTCGAAAAAATACTGATCATAATTGACGGACCAGCTACCGGCAGGGTAGTCATTGTCTTCGGCCACATCAAAGTTCTCGTCGACCATGGCGGCGCCGGCGGATACTGAAAGGTTCAGCAAGGGTGTTTCGAATATCTGATACCCTCCCCCTGCACCCAGGGTCGTCCTGAGATTCAGGTCTTTGAACTTATCATGTTCCAAGAGCGTGTTGGCATATAAATACCATTTTTTGTCCAAGAAATGGCTGTAATTTCCATAGGCAAGCCAGTTCTCAGAGGTTGTTTCACCATCCGCTTTCTCATTGGCCAACTCACCCCCAAGCGATGGCGATTTCCCCGGCATAGGTGGTTTTCAGAACCAGCTTTTCTTCTTCCATCCTGACCACCTGGCCGGTGAGTTTGTCCCCGTTTATTAACCGGACCTCATCGGCGAGACTATTTCCAGCGATAAAAAAACCGACCGTGAGCATTATAAACAACGGGGTTAAGTTTATTTTCATTTCAAACCTCCTTCTGATAGACTCGTTTCCGAAAGAAACTTCTGGATTGAATTTTGGATAAGAATTTACTTTACGAAGATAGAATATTCGAAATATTTACATTTTTCAGGATACCCGGATGGATGTCAACATGTTGGATCATCCGGAATGTATGGATATTGATGCTTTGGATACGGGGAATTAAAGATCAGATAAAAGCGCATCAAATTTGACGCCGATTCCTCTTGAATCCACTCGAACGATTTTTCCCGTAATTTTGATCGGAGTTTCACCGTTGGTAACCGAAAAGGTCATTGAAAGCTCTTGTCCGGGGAAGAAAGGAAGTTGCGTGTCAATATACAGTCCACCAGCACTTAAATTTTGAATAAAATCCGTAAAAGCGCATTGGTTACCTGAACAATCGACATGAACAAAGGTGGATTCCCTTGGATGTTTCCGTCTCTCTTCGTATTTGGGCAGCCATCGTATCTCCATTTTTTTCAGGAGGTCTCGCGTCTCTGCTTCGGGCATGTTAAAGATTAATTCAAACAAACGGCCCCGAACTTCAGTGATGCTTAATTTTTTATCGTTAGCTGTCATCGGCCTCTTTTCCTATTTTTTTTAAAGATTGAAGATCTCTGCAATAACACCGTAAACGAGGGAATTCATCAATCCGAATCAAATACATCTCATCAACAATACGCTGGACTTTCGGCCTGCCGCCACCCATTCATGATTATTCCACCAAAAAAGGGGCCGCTGATTAAGCCAACCCCCTGTAATAATTGGTGGAGCTGAGGGGGCTCGAACCCCTGACCTCATGACTGCCAGTCAGCTCATGGGGTCAGCGGTAACTTGTTATTTTATTTGATATTAGTAGCTTATCAGCAAGGGGGATGTATAAACAATAGAAAGAATATAGTCAATAAGATTAATTTATGTCACATTTTGTCACATTTTTTTTACCATTTTTAAAAGCGCCGGTACCCAACAACATTTTTTGTGTGAGAAAGTGCCACCATGAAAACCATTCAAAGGGATATCTCAAAGGATATTATCACCGGCATTACGATCACATGCCTTATGGTAGTCGCAATAATTGTTCAAACTTTCTTTTTAAGGATTTCAAGGGGTTAGCCTTCCAGGCTACTAAAATGCGTAATTATTGCATCTTTATCTTTTGGTTCCTCACACAAAAAGGTGCATAAAATTTAAATAAAGAATTGAAAAGCATGAGCTCTTCCGGATAGTTAGTGTATTCGCCAACACACTTTTATCCAGGAGGAACTCATGCCTATTAGATCTTTAATCAAAGAAACAATCTCATTGCAAGGTTTTAGAGTTGATTCAATTGAACGATGTTGTTTTGGAATTAGTATCAAAATAGTTCCCGATCGACGTTACAGGCCCCGTTGCGGCAGATGTGGCCAAACTGGAAAATACAGAGATAAAAGGCCAGAGCGACAGTTCAGACATGTTCCGCTATGGGGCATACCTGTTTTTCTAATTTATTCACCGCGACGGGTGATGTGCAAACACTGCGCTGGCATTTGTGTTGAACGCATCCCCTGGGCTTCGGGAAAGCGGCGGCTTACAGATGCCTTTGCCTACTATCTGGCCAACTGGGCCAGGCTTTTGCCTTGGATAGAGGTGGCTCGATTGTATCAGTGTTCCTGGGGAACGGTGGCTGCAGCCGTTGATTTCGTTGTTACATACGGACTTGAACACAGGAATCTTTCCGGCATTACCCATATCGGGATTGATGAAATTGCCAGAAGAAAAGGCCATAAGTACCTTACTAATGTTTACGATCTTAAAACCAAAAAACTGATTTGGTCCGGTGAAGGCCGAAGCCAACAGACGCTCAGACAATTTTTTGAATACATAGGTCCGGACA
>JAAXQD010000022.1 GCA_012974475.1 Desulfobacterales bacterium | reverse complement strand
GTTTTAATTTTTTAAAATCTGATGTTTAAAAAATCGAAATATTACTAAACTAAACAACAAGTTATGCAGACCATCAGAGAGGCCGAACGCTGACCGCGTAATTTTTAAGCACGTTTTTAGCAACAGATTTTGCTGGGGTTATTTTCAGAATCGCCGGGGGGTTCCACCACACAACAACAGGCCCCATCTCTGCCCAGCGCTGCGTTGATGACGGCTGCGGCACAGCCCACCCCTGCTTGCACGGTTAAGGCATCGGTGGGGCAGTTCAGTCCGCAAGCCCCGCACTCCATGCAAGAATCCCTGTTGTTGATCTGAGCTTTTCCATGATTCATGCTCAGAACCGCGTGAGGGCAAACGATCAAACACATGCCGCAACCCGAGCATTTTTCCGGGTCCAGTTCCAGTGTTGCGACATTTTTGAGATATATCATTTCATTCATTTTACAAGACCTTCTTACCATTTGGGTAAAATGTATGATCCTATGATGTTGTTTAAATACGCTTCAATTAAGGATTATAAAGATTCTCATTAATTTTCATGAAAGATTCAGGTAATAAATCGTGGCCCCAGCCAGAGACACAATCCGACTGCGCCGGCGGTAATTTCAAGTGGAACGGCCCACTTCATCTCTTTTTTGACTCCTGAAAGGGACGTGTATGTGGAGGCTCCGGTAAAGTTCATGGCAAGATACGCTGACACCGCCGGAGCCATGAAAAACCAAGCCAGAATTTCAGCAAAATTGTGCCGTGGGTTAAGATATCCTGCGCTGAAAACCGTCACCATCAGTGTCGTCAACAGGCCCATGATCAAACCTTTCTGCGAGAAGGCGCGACCCGGAATCCAGGGGAGAAGAATCGGCGTTAAAACTGCACCGGCCACCAGTGCTCCCAGCAGATTGAGCACCGCAAAAAGGCCATCGCTCATTGCACCGTTCCAAAATCCGGAAGGTGCTCCCATTCCTCCCAGCAGAAAAAAAGCAGGCAGTATAACCAGGGACCATTTTAAAACACTCACCAGTTCGATGGGAATTAGAACGGTTCTTTCCCTAACCGGGAAGGTCTTGCGCCGCATCCCCGGCGTTGCTTTCAGACCGGCATCCAGAAAAGCCGGCAAATCAGCGGCCCGGATCGGGCCGTAAATCGCTTTGAAACCGGATCGTTTTCTAACCGTGTACGCCGCAACACCGGGACCTGCCAGCTGGGGAAGAATGACCTCCCGGTGGGACACCACGCGGATCAATCCGCTGAGGTCGATGCGCTGAACCAATTCATCGGTTCCGAACGTTCCTTTTCCGGCGGCACACCAGACATTGATCCCTTGTGTGTTCAGAACCAGAATCCATGCATTCCGTTCGGGCAGGGCTTCACGCAATCGGTCAAAACTCATTTTGTAATTGGCCGTAACCAGAACCGGCGACCGATCATTCGGCTCTCCAAGCGCATAAAGGCCGGGATCCACGGTATAATTCATGCGGCCCACACCCCAGCGTGCCTTGATGCTGCCCCACCGGTCCGCCCAAACCAACGCGGAGGAAATTTTTGGCACGTCACCCATCGGTGTCCGGATCGAGCCGATAATAAACGGCTGTTTCATGTCGGGAAGGCTCACCTGAACCTTTTTATTCCCGGGTCAGCAACTGCCGGTCAACGATTCTGTGGGCCCGTTTTCATGACAAGATTGTTTTTTCAAAAAATCGAGGGGTTTCATATCCATATAAAGTGTTCCTCTTTAGTTGACAGGCAGCCAGGTTCGGGCGGCCCCTATGAGGCCGGATAATTAATCTCTTTTAGGGTGTCCCTGATCTTTTCCAGAGTGGCCGGGGAATTCCATTCAACGGTAATGCTTTTGTTTTCAGCATTGCCTTCCACCGAACTCACCCCTTCCAGGTCATTCAATTCGTTTTTGATGGACATAACACAATGGCCGCATGAAATATTGGGTATCGAAAATGTTTCTTTTTCCATTTTGTGAGGTCTCCTTATGGTGTTATCTTATATAAGTAAGGCCAAATTGCGGGCAAATCAACCCAATGGAAACAAAAAGTCTTTGTAACCGTTGTGCCCAATATTTTTTTGTTCTTCTTGGTCCACTTCTCTGAAAATTTTCATTGCTTCATGAATGGGAATATGATGCCAAAGGGTATGCAATCGAGTATCTTTTGCCGCGGCCCTCATTGTTCTCCTCTTTTGGAATCTGCTCTTTCCTTGGGTCCATAACAGACGCGTTTTATCCGCTTTCGGCTTGATTAAACGGCTTGGAAAAACATGGGCCATGGAGCGGTTTGAAAAACACCCCGCACCCATGAAATAAATAGAAACAAATGAATCGGTTAACATGAAATATTAATTAAAACAAGGTGAAATATTACCCTGGAATTTAAACCCTAAACGCGGCAGAAAACATGGCCATCGATAGATGTGCCAACGTCATCTTTTTAATTGACATGTGTGCTACTATGTAGTATGTTTCGATTCCATAATCATACCGAATATGATGCATGAATAAAAAAAATAGAGATGTCGACTTTAGCATGAAAAAGATTGCCATTGGAAACAAAAAGCACATGATGAAAACAATGGGTGTTGCATTGACCCTGATTTTTACGGTGAGTTTATATGCGGGTGGTGTATTCGCTGATACGGGCTGCGGAGCCAAATGCTGCCATCAAATCAGCCCGGGTGGGATGCGCCATACCACAGGCAACCCGATAAAATCCTTGGGGGATTGCCGCTCCAATGATTCCCGAATTCCCTGTGATTTACAATCGAAGCGGGCTGCAGAATTGCCCGAGTATACGTTGGTCTCATCCGGCGGCGGTTTTCCAAATCATGTTGGCCCCATGGAGATTTCCTCCGATTCCGATATCGATGACGATGTTGTTAAACCCAATTGTTCTGTTCAAACGGTTTGGGAAAAATCCCAGCCTCCCCCCATATATCTTCAGAAACAATCACTTCTGATCTGATACGTTGCGAAACGTTGGCTTTTGTCTGAAATATCTCAGCAAATTGTAATTCAATAAACCCAACTTTGATGAACTCGTAAAAAGTCTGATTTTGCTCGATGTCGCTCACAAAAGACTTTTTACGAAACCGTCAACTTTGTCGCTTGCAGATGGCGGAGCCGAGTTGGATTGAATGCCAGCGTTTTATCTCCCAAGGATAAATCCCTTGTCTGCGCCGAATCTGATCGGGAAAAATCCCATTAAGCATTAATGTTAAAGGTAATATTTTTTCAACGGGGGAGCGCACCCCCTGAACACGGACAAAAATCTAAACAATAGAAAGGAACAGTTCTCATGTCTATAAAAGGAAAGAAAAAGAATCCGGATAAAATTGCAGCTAAAAAAGATGCGGTTCTCGGAACCGGGAAAAAAAGCCGTTTGCCGCTGTTTGCAGCAATTGCAACTGTGACCCTTATTGTCGGTGCAGCGGTCTTTTTTGTTGGGCAAGGCAGCAACAACCAGACGTCGGTGGCATCCGCCCCGTTATCTTCGGACGGTACCCTCGTGACATTTCCCGCCGGCCTTTTCGAAGATGGGCAAGCACATCATTTTGAGCATTCGGACGGTAAATTTGTCATACGGTATTTTATTCTCAAAAGTTCGGATGGAATCATCCGGTCCGCATTTGATGCCTGCGATGTCTGCTGGCCCGCAGGCAAGGGATATTATCAAGAGGGTGACTATATGGTTTGCCGAAATTGTGGACGTAAATTTGCTTCGATTTTGGTCAACGAGGTCAAAGGCGGCTGTAATCCAGCACCGTTAAACAGAACCATCGAAGACGGCAAGTTGATGATCCAAATAAAGGACATCTTGGACGGTAAACAATATTTCAATTTTTCCGGAAAGGCCTAAGCATGACACTCAAAACCATATCCATCAGAAACCTTTTGCGCCGCAAAGGCAAGGCGGGTTTCGTACTTGCCGGCCTGGTTGTCGGCGTATCCACGGTGGTGGGCATCCTTAGTTTTGTTGAAGCCATGACCAGCGATATCAACCATAAGCTCGAACAATATGGTGCCAATATTCTGATCGTCCCCAGAACCGAAAACCTTGCGCTGTCCTACGGAGGGCTGACCCTCGGCGGCGTTTCCTTTGAGATGCAAGAAATTCAGGAACAGGAATTGACCCGGGTGAGTACAATAAAAAACTCTAAAAATATCGCTGCCTTGGGCCCGTTGGTCCTTGGGGTGGTCCATGTCGGCACCCATAAAGCTCTCATGGCCGGTGTGGATTTTAAGGCCGCCCGAATATTGAAGCCCTGGTGGCACCTGAAAGGTACCGTACCCGAAGAAAACGGGGTTATACTGGGTGCGGAATCCGCACGGATACTCAATTTAGGAATTGGGGATCGCATCGCCATAAGAAATAAAAAATTGGTGGTTTCCGGTGTGCTCCAGTCCACAGGCTCCCAGGACGATCAACTGATATTTACCCGCTTGGTGACGGCCCAATCGATTTTCAATAAAAACGGGCGGATTTCCATGGCCGAAGTGGCTGCGCTTTGTAAAGATTGTCCCATTGATGCCATGGTAAAACAGATCTCCGATGTATTGCCCGGTGCCAAAGTGATGGCCATTCAGCAGGTGGTCAAGAGCCGTATGGAGACCTTGGCTCAGTTTAAAAAATTTTCCTTCGGAATTTCCGGAGTTATCCTTTTGATTGGCAGCCTTGTTGTGCTGGTGACGATGATGGGGAGCGTGAGGGAGCGCACCGACGAGATCGGTATTTTTCGAGCCATCGGTTTCCGCAAACGCCACATTATGGGCATTGTCTTCATGGAGGCTGCTATAGTGTCAGGTTTGGCTGGAATCATCGGTTATTTTGCGGGTTTTGGGGTGGCGAAAGCAGCCCTAAAAGTTTTTAGCGAAAATCATTCCGGCCATATCCCCTTTAGCATCGAACTGGCCGTCGGCGCTGTTGTTACTGCTCTGATTGTAGGTTTGATATCCAGTGCATATCCGGCGGTTATGGCTTCCAGGCTTGATCCGAACGAGGCATTGAGGTCGTTATAGAACATATAAGAAGAACGAGCATTTTTTAGCGAGGTAATAGATGAGCTACATAGTTGCTGATAACCTGGTAAAAAAATATGGTGAAGGTGAAACAGCTGTTTCAGCGGTAGACGGCATTAGTTTTAAAATCAAGGAAGGCGAGTTTGTTGGAATAATGGGTGAATCCGGTGCCGGAAAATCGACGATTCTCGGAATGCTGGGTGCCATGAACGCGCCTACGTCCGGAAGTTTACTGGTTGCTGATATTGACATCTACAGCTTGGGTCAGGAGCAAAGGGCGGATTTTCGCAGAGAATTTCTAGGGTTTGTATTCCAGAGCTTTCATCTCGTGTCCTACCTGACTGTCATCGAGAATATTATGCTGCCGCTGGCAATTATAAAGGCCGGGAAAAAGAAAAAGCGAGAGATGGCCGAAGAAGCGATGAATCAGGTGGGGCTGTCGGGGAAAGCCCATCGCCTTCCGAGTCAGATTTCAGGTGGAGAAAAAGAACGTGTCGCCATTGCGCGGTCCATCGTTAACGAACCACCGGTTCTGTTAGCAGATGAACCGACGGGTAATTTGGACACCAAAACCACTCGGGGAATCATGGAATTGTTCGGTCGGCTCAACCAAGGGGGCATGACCGTCATCATGGTGACACACAGTCCTGATTGCGCGGGGTATGCCCAGAGGATTATAAAGGTTTCCGACGGTAAGCTGGTGGGGTATTATTCTAAAAAATACGCCAATGCTTAGACGCCATTTGAAAACGTCCCATAAACACCACCATGTAGCACTTTTCTCTTGACAAGATTACTCGAAAATAAATTTTTGATGGTGCTTGACATTCAGAAATGACTTGACACTAAATACCACAAAGTAATACTAATAATTGTCAAAACGGATCGTCGTTTGAGGTCTTTACCATATTTTTACAGCATGTTGGCGGGGATTTAACATGGACAGGAAAGAAATTAGGCGTTTTAGAAAGAGACTGGGGAAAACTCAGCGTCAGATGGCCCAGCTGCTCGGCGTGTCCCTTAAGGCCGTACACAGCTACGAACAGGGATGGCGCTCTGTACCGTCCTATGTGGAACGGCAGGTATTTTTCCTGGTATCAAGATTACAGGAAAATATCAAAGACAGAAACCCGTGCTGGGTGGTAAAAAATTGTCCTTCTGAAAAAAAAATACAGTGCCCGGCCTGGGAGTTTAAAGCCGGAGATCTTTGCTGGTTTATCAGTGGAACGATTTGTGACGGAACCGTTCAGAAGAAGTGGGAAGAAAAAATGAAGTTTTGCCGATCTTGTGACATATTGAAATCGTTATTATAGTCCGAGCCATACATCAAAATGGACCCGTTTTTTACCGGTCGGTTTTTCCGTGCTGTTGGGAAAAATTTCCAAAATGGAGCATTTCCATCTCTTTATCCAACGACGTACCATTCCGATTGATCTGAACTTTAACGATGCTTCCAATTTTGCTGTAAAACAGCTGGAGTTTCAAGTCCGCCAACGATGTTATCGCCTGCCCTCCAAGGGCCTTAATGACATCCCCTTCCTTCAACCCTGCTTTTTTTGCGGGGCCATTATGGCTGACACCCTTGACTTCAAGGCCCTGATCTATTTCTTCAACCATGACCCCCAGTTTGGGTGATTCCTCCCCTTTTAGATCTGTGGTTAAAAGCATATAATCTGCAATACTGTCTTCAATTTCTTCATCCTGCACAACAACTTTAAACGGCTCATGGTTACGCCGATACAAGCGACCGGGGATTCCGTATTTATGCCTGACATGGCCGTTGCCCGCTAGAATCACCAGCTTGCTTTCCGGGTTGTTTGCCAGAAACTTTTGGGCAGATTCCGCCATGCCTTCGTCCCACAGCGTTTGCGCCTGGAAAAAATAATTAAAATCTTTTAGGTCCTTTTGTTGAGTGTGTAATGTAAATACGGTGTTCAAATCCTTCCGATACTGTTCATTTGAAAAATCCATCGCAGAAGGCAGCTGTTTCTTTTGGTCGTCAGGCAGGCTGAAAAGGCCTTCCCGTGCAACTTTACGGCTGATATCACCCTGAATGTTGAGCGCTATGAGCGGGATGGTTTGTTGTTTAAGATAATCGATGATCGGTTTATACAGATTGTAATCGTACCCCCATCTGCTGAAATATTCCGATTTTTGTAAAAACTTGTGCTCGTCAATCTGCCCGGCCAGGTATTCATTCACGACCTGCTGAAAAGGCTTTTGAAACATTTCCATACCCACAGCGAGGTTATATCCGGCCTCGTGCATCTTTTTAATGATCTGCAGCTGATTGATATGGTGGGCAAACCGGTCGTGCTGCTCTCCAACGTAAATAACGCGGGCGGTTGTGAGCCGGGGAATGATATCGTCAACAGTGGCCAGTGAATCGGGTGTTACGACTCTGGTTGCCGGATGGGACAACACCAGAATGCCGTTATCTGTTTTGGCAATGGTCTTGAAGGTGTTTCGGCCCTCATCGAAGGCCAGCTCGGTGTATTTACCGTAGTGCGGTATTTTGCGCTGAATCGCCTGAGCTTCTGTTTTGTTTTTTGCGTGTAACAGTGCAATGCGTTCAGATGCATTGTACGGATTTTTGTAAATTTTGAGACGAATTCCATCTTCCGGGACAATCTGTTTGCCAAACAGCATATCCACAAGAGAATTGTCGTAGCCTGCAAACAGCATCGAATTTTCTTTCATCTGGACGAATGAAAATTTTTCCGGTGTAACATAGGTTATATTTTCAACCCCCAGCGCATCAATAAGCGGCTGGTATGTCGAGCGCTGCAAGGATGAAATAACCGCCGTCAGGTTTTTTTTGCCCATTATCCCGGCCAGAACCGGCGGGATTTCTTCAGGGGTCAATTGCCGCATGAGTGCGTAGTTCTCATCAATGACAGCGGTATTGGGCGATTCCTCCAGAGTAAGGCTGATTTTTTCTTTGGACGTTTTTACATCGACTGTGCGCATACTTTTGCCGCTGTTCGTATATAAAGTGATGGGGATGCGCAGCGGATAAGATTCATCTTGTTGCAACAGGTCGAAGTTCAGCTGAAGTTTTCCCTGGGCCACATACAATTGTGCATTTTCCACACCGAGCCGTGGAATATTTTTTCGGGTGAGCCAGTCCCCAAAGTATGTGTAAAGTTCTTCTCCGGTCACTTTTTCAAATGCGTGCTGGATATCATGCCAGGAGGCGTTGCGAAAACGATTCTGCCGGATGAACTCCTGCAAGGCTGAAAAAAATGATCGATCACCATACCGTTTTCGCAGCATATGAAAGATCATGGCAGCTTTACCATACCCGATGACGCTTTGGGCTTTATTGCTGCCGCTTTTAAAACCGTTCAACGGTATGGCATTGTCTGCATTGACATAAGCGTTGTAATCCACAAGGATTTTTTTCCGATAGGCGGTGTCTTTGCTCTCCAGGGCAGCGTATTGGTGGTCCGCCAGATAGGTTGTGATTCCTTCTGCCCAATTGCCGGACACAAAATCGATGTAAACGGAATTGCCAAACCATTGGTGCAGAATCTCGTGTCCCAGAGAGGTTTGGACGATGAACGGCAAATTTACCACCTGGCTGCCCAGAAGGGTAAAAGTGGGCATGGAATTGCCTGTGGGTAAAATATTTTCAACAATTGCAAAACGTTTGTATGGGTAAGGGGTGAGCAACTCTTCGTACATTGCCAGATATTTTTTTGTACGGGCGATATAAGCATCTGCAAGGTGCGCATCTTCTTCGAAGAAATAAGCTTCAAGAACGATATCGTTGTAGCGGTCTGTTTTTAAAATATAGCGGGTGGAAGCCGCCAGATGCAAACCGTCCAGGGGATAATTAAACTGAAAAACAAATGTTTCTGTTTTGCCATGTTTTTGCACGGTCACCGATTCAGATTCCGAGGTGGCAATAAAATTTTCCGGTAGGGTCACGGTGAGGGCGTACTCAACAAGATCATCCGGGTGGGGATACCAGTTGTCGATTAAAAATACATGGTTTTCATCGATAAAATTAAGTCCCTTTTCAGGGAACCCGGCTTCATAGCTGATCGTTATTTCTTGGCCGCTTTTCAGGGTCAGCTGGATGTTTTCATAAGGGGTACGGGGGACGTCGTTGCCGTCAATCTTCAATTCCCGGAGGTTCCGAACGGACAGACCGATGTTCATACGGGTATCTGCTTTAAGGTGTCCGGTCCCCGTTATTTTTCGTTCAACAGGATTTATATGAACATCGAGTGCGTAGTGTAGATTCGCACTCCAGCTGGTAACAGGCATACACATCATTAAAACAAAGACCAGTTTTCTGATTATGGACATGCTGAATTTCCCCACAAAAAATTATGAACAAACAGATGTGGTAAAGTTGTTGAACTGTTTGGTGGTTAAGTGGGAATAATTACAGTAATATGTATTGTATGCAAGAGAAAAATCTTCCCATAAAAAATGAAGCTTCCAGCCGTTCTCCGGAGCGGATTTTTACTTCGTTGAACGCTCTGACAGGGAATTTGCGCGGTGTTGCCGTTCAGCGGGCCCACCCGGAAAAACCAGAATTCATAGGATTTAAGGGGATAGCTGCTACTGTTTCATGCTTTTTTTCAAATTTTCGACCAGTTTTTTCACCGGTTGTCCGGTTGGCGATGTTGCCTGGGGATTGAGCTTGACGAGTTCTTCCCATGCTTGAACGGTGCCTTCCAGGTCGTTTAAGTCATGCATCAGAACGACACCTTTATTAAACCGAACGGTTTCATGGCCGGGGTCGATCTTTATGGCTTTATCAAATGTCTCGATGGCTTTTTTCGGTTGTCCTGTCCGGCGATACATTACAGCCAAGTCGTTCATAACATTAACATTGTTGGGGTTTAGCTCCAGGGCTTTTTTGTATGCCGTGATCGCTTTTTCATGGTTGCCGGCATCAAAATACAGATTGCCCAGATCTATCCATGCCATAACATCATCAGAGGTTTCGGAGGTCCTTTTTTCAGCCTCGAAAATTTGGGCAGCCCTTTCTACGGAAACTTCCTGATCTTTTCCGGCCGGCTGGGATATCACGGATTTCTGTACCGGATCCCCTTTGCTCGATTTATAAACACCGAAAGCAACACCCCCTAAAAAACCGACCACCAAGGCAATGGAAGCGACCATCCACATGGTCTCCTTTTTTACCGTTTTGCTATCGGGTGTTACTTTTTTTCCCATACAACCTCCTGATCCTAATAAGCTGAGACTCGAATGAATTTATTAAGAAAGCGCTAAAACTGCTTTAATATGTTACATGGTGGTATGTTCGTCAACATTTATATAAAACAAAGCCCCATGAGCTTTTCAGGCAAAACTTTCATCTTCTGAAAAATCTCTTCCATAGACGGCAAAAAAACCAGTGCCCACAGCACCAAATAAAAACGCAACAATAAAGTTGGTGGCCGGCCCGATCAGCCAAAGAAAAGCCCCCCCAAAAGCTGCTATTGATACGATACTATCTCGCAAGAGATAATACAGGCCGAAGATGGCTGCCTTAAGGTTTTTAGGTGCAAGGTCCATGATAAGGGCTTTCCGTGTCGGCTCCCCTAACTCCTTGAGGCCGCGCAAGATAAAGGCGAATACCAGCAGCTTAAAGGATTGACAGAAAAGCAGGACCAGTGGAAAGAACGTAAAAAACATAAATGTTATGACAACGAATGGTTTTTTGGTACTTTTATCCGCCAAATACGCCACCGGAATATACACCAGCATGGCTACGGTCATTTCAATGGCTGTTAGGATGCCGAAAGATAACGCCGTTACAGGTTCAGCGATGGTTTTCATACACCATACCACTACGAAAGCATAGGGAATCTGCTCACAAAACCGAACCAAGATATCTGAAATAAGTAGTCGCTTAAGCGACGGGTGCATGTGATGTAAAAGCTTCAGTGGATTCTTTTCGGGCCTTCCGGGTTGTTTTTTTATTGAAGTTTCTGGAGGATCGTCTTCGATAAGGATTTGCTGGAGAACCGTTGCAAGAATAGATAATAGAAAGGCGCAACCAAAGGCAGCCCGGACGCCGTCACGCTCACCCCAGAGTCCGATGCATATGCCTCCCAGAATCGGCCCAAGTGCCATCGGAATTCTTCTCACCAAAGAATGCATGGAAACCCCCATGGTTCGCTTGTTCAAGGGGAGAACTCTGGCAATAAGGCTCATGGTTGCAGGCAAAGAGATTGCCGACCATGAAAGAAAAAATACCGAACCCACTAAAACCGCCTGCCAAAGGGGAATCAGTATGACGATGACAAATCCGAACATGGCGATGATGTTAAAAACAAGCAGGGCTTTCTTGGTGCCGATTCGGTCGGAAAGGTAACCTCCGGGAAAGGAATAGAGCGCAGACAACAGGTTGTCGAGACCGTTGAGAAGTCCAATTGACAAAGCGCCACCACCCAGGGCGATGAGATAAATCGGCAAAAACCTCTCGGCCATCCGCTCGCCCATACCCACAAGGATGACCATGCAAAGCAGTCCGACCGTACTTTTTCGGAGACCGAGAAAGTCAGAGATCTTGGACCGTACGGACATAACTCTGATACCTCGATATGCTGGGTCGGGCCCTATCTATTGTCCATCCATAAACAGCATCTTTTGCCCCAGGGCTGCGTTTTTCGCTTTTTTGCAATCTCGCTATGCCTGCGGTTGCAAAAAGGCTCTATCTTTGCCCTGAACCAAAATCTACCATTTCTGGATGGAAACTAGATGGGCGGCGCAATGGTCACGAGTACACGCATCTTGCTTGTTGCCCGGATGCCGTGGGGTTCGCTAATATCCGAAATCAGAACGTCTCCAGGGTTGGCAGGAAGTTCACTGTCGTCTTTCCCCAGAAAGGAACCGGTGCCTTCAAGTACCACGATACTGAGTTGGCCTTCAATATCGTGAGAATGGATGGGTAGTTCTTGACCGGCGTTAAAATTGAAGTTCAAAACCTTAAAATACGGGGAGTCATGAACCAGCAATCTTTTCATGGCCTTATCCCCAAACCCGCTCTCCTTAAACACTTCAATCCTTTTCAACATGGCTGACTCTCCTTTCTTTTTTTTATATTAACATTTAGTTACATAAAATACCATTGTGTTTGTGTGTTTGCATTGACTTAGGTCAACTTAGGTAAAAATAACATAATTGAATTAATGACAATTTAAATTATGCAAATTGTTTTAAGATGCAGAGATTTTGTTCTTCAAATCATTTGCTTGTTGACAACAATGCTACAATGTAGCAATTTTAGTCGGTTGTCAAATGGGGCGACATGAGTATTGCCGCGGCGGAGTTGAAGATTTTCAGGGGTGCTCAACCTTTGAAGAAATGATTTTCCAGCCATGGGTGAATTGAAAATAGGCGGTTGACTTCTGGTGAAGGTTATGGTTGATTGCGTGTATATTAAACAAAACTCAACTCATCGATTTGACTGATTAATTTGGATGGTTTTTTTGAACGTCCATTCTCCAAAGAAGCCAACCGGCTCAAGATCTAACCGTTTATATGGGGCGTGCCATGAACAAAAATATCGAAAAGGAATATTTGCTCAAGGCGATTGATGCTTTCAAACGAAGGTTCATTGTGGTTTCGCCTGAATTTAAAATCCTGGCTGCAAACTGCCGGCCCGACGAGGTAACCGAAGCTGAAATTATCGGGAAATGCTGCCATGAACTGTTCTATGATCGATCCTCTCCATGTCAAAATTGTGCAGTAAAAGAGACCATCAAAGAGGGCAAACCCACTTTAATGCCCAAGCCTGAAGATACCTTGGAGATGGATGAAATGCCGTGTTATTATGCGTATCCAATC
Organism: Desulfobacterales bacterium; assembly: GCA_012974475.1. Lineage (GTDB taxonomy): Bacteria > Desulfobacterota > Desulfobacteria > Desulfobacterales > UBA11574 > JAAXQD01. The sequence goes on along the minus strand of JAAXQD010000022.1, from coordinate 3,692 downwards.
TATTCCGGAGAGGATATCGAAGCCTTTGTCAGCATGGATTTTGACATCCCCACCCGAGGGGGTCTCGAAGAGAAACTACAACGTACGAATGCTTTTTTGCGGAATCTAATTTTAAGTGCTGTCGACGGCGTTATTGCTTCGGACATGAAAGGGAGGATCCTCATTTTCAATGAAGCCGCCACCAAGGTTTTCGGCTATACCACAGATGAAGCACTCAACACCGTGAATGTTCGGGAGATTTACCCCGGGGAAAAGGCATTTGAGGTCATGCAGGACCTTAGAAGCGAGGATTGCGGCGGCAAGGGAAAACTGAGATCTTATCAGGTAGACGTCATCAGTAAAGATGGTGTAATTATTCCAATCTCACTGAATGCAGCCATTGTCTATGAAAACGGGCATGAGGCGGCAACCATCGGTTTTTTTCACGATCTGCGCGAGCAACTCCAAATGAAAGCGGAACTTGAAAAGACTCAGCTTCAGCTTCTCCAGTCGGAGAAGATGGCTTCTTTGGGCAAACTGGCAGCAGGCGTGGCGCATCAGTTAAACAACCCCTTGGGAGGGATCACGCTGTTTGCCAAACTGATCCTGGAAGAATACGACCTGGAGGACGGTGCAAAAGAAGATTTAAACCGCATTCTGAAAGACGCCAACAGATGCCGCGACACGGTCAGGGAGTTGCTGGAGTTCACCCGACAGACCCGTCATTTAATGCGGCCCAATGATGTCAACCGGGCACTTACCCGCACCCTCTTTCTCCTCGAAAGCCAGACCCTGTTCCAGAATATAGATATCGTAAAAGACCTGGATGCGTCCTTACCTCCGGTCTATGGCGACATCCAGCAGCTGAACCATCTGTTCATGAACATAATTCTCAATGCAGCACAGGCCATGGAAGGGAAGGGGAAGCTTACGATAAAGAGCCGCCTGCTTTCCGATGCCGATCGGGTCTGCATAGAGATATCCGATACCGGTCCGGGAATACCTGAAGATATTCTTCCCCATATATTTGAACCGTTCTTTACCACCAAAGAAGAGGGAAAAGGGACCGGTCTGGGCCTCAGTCTGGCCTACAGAATCGTTGAAAATCACGGTGGTCATATCCGAGCTGAAAGTAAACCGGACGAGGGGACTAAATTTCTCATTGAGCTTCCCCTTGCGGCCAAGGACCTCGAAGGAGATTAACGTGGAGATAACACCTGACGCAACAGCATTGGTCGTGGATGACGAACAGGATATCCGGGATGCCTGCGAGCGGATTCTCACCCGGGCCGGTCTTAGGGTTCTAAAGGCATCCCGCGGGGATGAAGCGCTGAGTGTCCTGGCAAAAGAGAACGTCGACATTGTTCTACTCGATTTGAAAATGCCGGGCATGGACGGTCTGGAAGTTCTCAGTCGAATTAGTGCCAAATACAGGAAGATTCAAGTCATCGTTATTACGGGATATGCTACGGTAGAAACAGCCATTGAAGCCATGAAACAGGGCGCTTACGATTTTATCGCCAAACCCTTTGATCCGGATCAGCTCCGCATCGTCGTCCGTCGTGCCTGGGAGAAAATTCGCCTCACCCGTGAGGCTGAAGAACTGGAACGTAAAAGACAAAGGACCTTGTCTGATCTGGATACGGAGAAAAGCCGCATTCGTACCATTATCGAATCTTTTCCGAGCGGTGTTGTGGTCACCGATCCCAAAGGACGGGTGGTTTTGATGAACCCGGCCTTCAGACAACTTCTCGGTCTGAATCCCGATTTGAACGCAGGCCGTCGTATAGAGGACTATCTGCCGGACGAAAAACTCTGTAATCTTGTAATGGAAATATCCCGAGGGAAACATGTGGACTTTGATGACATCCCTGATTATGAGTTTTCTCTGTCCGATGAGAAACATTTTCTGGCCAGCGGGCAGCCGGTTTTAGGCGAGAGAAAAGAGTGTCTTGGAGCGGTTTTAAATATTGTGGATATCACCGCCATGAAGCTTTTGGATCAACTTAAATCGGAATTCGTGGCAAAGGTTTCCCATGAATTGCGCTCACCGCTTTCGACCATCCATGAACAGCTGGCAATGGTAATCAAAGACATGGTCGGTGATGATTTTGCACAAGATCAGCACATTCTGGCCCGTGCCAGGGAAAAGACCCGGGGGCTAATTTCACTTATTGGAGATCTGCTCGATCTGTCGCGCATCGAAGAAGGGATTATTTGCCAGGAACTCCAATCGGTCCGACTCGAGGAACTTCTTGAAAATATAGTAGACTTTCTTAGTACCTCGGCAAAGAAAAAGACCCAGTTTCTTGCGCTTGACCTTCCGGAAAATCCTCTCCCCGTACTCACCGCAGATCCCATTGCCTTGGAAAGTATCTTCGGAAACCTGATCACCAATGCCATCAACTACACCCAGGACGGCGGGGAAATAAAGGTAGCGGTCGATATGGCGGGAATCAATGTCCGTGTAAGCGTTAGGGATAATGGATTCGGAATCGCAGATAAATACCTGGACAAGATTTTTGAAAGATTTTACCGGGTCCAAGACGAAAAGACCCGATACATTACCGGGACCGGTCTTGGGCTGCCCATCGTAAAAGGGCTTCTGGATTCCATCGGCGGTTTCATCAGTGTAGAAAGCACCTTTGACAAGGGAAGCCTTTTTACCGTTCTTCTTCCCGTCAAAAGCCAAGCGATCGTTAAAAACAACCCTTCTTTTTGATGTTCTTCACCCTAATTTGAAACGCTCAATTTAGGTTTCACAATTGTTCTGCAATTTATCATATTTAGGTTGAGCGGTTCAGGGTTCAACGTTCTGGGTTGGAAAAACCTCAAACAGCTCGCATCAATGTGATACTGGCTTCATCGTGGTTTCAAAACCGTTCCACCCAATAGGTTATGGCAGGCATTCCGGATTTTAATCAATATTTTGAGCAGTTTCAATCGGTTGCAACCCTTGAACCTGGAACCGATCAGTTTAGGATATATATTGAACTTGGCAGAATTTTTTCTGCTTACTCACTAGTTGGGTTTCGAATAGATCAATAATGGTAACGAAACTGAGCTATATAGAGGGAATCTGAAGAAGCTTTGTATACGATTCTGTGCTGTTCATCGATTCTTCGCGACCAGTACCCTGATAAAGCGTGTTTGAGGGGCTCAGGTTTTCCAAGCCCCTCAAATGGATTGCGTTTGATCTCTTTGATGAGACTGTTTATTCGCTGAAGGATTTTCTTGTCAGTTTTTTGCCAGTGTAGATAATCCTCCCAAGCATGATCTGAAAATATGAGCTTCAATCTAAAAGCTCTCTTTCTGATCCTTGGCCCTCTTCGAGTTGAGCGATGGATTCAATTAGGCGCCTTGTATTTTTCGGAGAACGCAACAGGTAGGCAGTCTCCTCCAAGGCCTCATAGTCCTCAAGGGACATTATGACCACGGAATCGGTTTTTTTACGTGTGACGATAACCGGTGCATGGTCTTTGCACACGTTTTCCATCGTTTTTGCAAGATTTTGCCGTGCGGCGGTATATGAAATAGCTTTCATTTGACACCTCCTGTACATGTACAAAATAATGTACATCTGATGTCGGTATATGTCAAGATAAAAATTTAAACCCAACATGCGTGTGGAGGGGTCGGGGTAAAACCTTGATTAGTGATTTTAAAATTATATTTTATTTTATTTCAAATGGGTATATTGATAGTGCTAATTA
>JAAXQD010000016.1 GCA_012974475.1 Desulfobacterales bacterium | reverse complement strand
AAAAAATGCTTAGTATATCCCATACATGTAAAGCAGTGAGGCCTCCCCCACCTTATATTACCAATACACACCTTCACTCGACATCTGCCAAAAAATAATTTCTATTGTGGCAAGATAGTTATGCAACCCTAACCAACTGAGGAACAACCATGCATAGAATCCTATTTTCCCTAATACTTATTATCGTTTTTTTAACTCCTAGTTTGACCTTGGGTTGTGGACCTGGTGAGTTGGGACCTTCAATAAAAATAACTATCAATTTTTTAGAAAGTAGATTCGCAGGCGGTCCAAGTAGCTTAAAAATTGATGATTGTGATATAGCATACAGATTTCATACAAAAAGTGATAAGGGAGAAAAGGATGTAACAGTATCTGCAAATGCTAAGGATTTAAATGCAGAAATTATCCAAAAACAAAGTGAAGGACGGAGACGCATATATCTTGAGTGTTTTCATAATGACAAATGTATCACTGTTAATGGATTTAATAAATATGGAGACAATTTTAATAGAGAATACAATAATGAAAAATTCAGTAGTAGTGAGAAAGCATTTCCTATTTTTATAACTTCTGAGGTGCCTGAAGAGACAAGTATTATAGATGCTTTTGTTCATCTTATAAAATTATGTCAGGAGTGAAGTACTTCCTTTATGAAATTTAATGGCAGGGTCAGAAATGGCCCTGCCTGTTTTATTTCAAACTTTAAATCAGGTTTGAATGACGGAATTGATCAGTTAAAGAATTCCGCAAAATCTCGGCAATAATTTTCCACAATTTTCCATATATAATGAATCTCACCCTACAAGCAGACGAGGAATCAATGTGGAAAAGACCTTTTGTAATACATCAGATCGTCTATCAAAAAATTCAGGGAGGAAAGCGATGATACGTATCAGGATGTGGTTGATCCTATTTGTTGTGGTTGTGGTGCTGTTGTGTGGTTCGGCATTCGCCGGGGACCCTGCACCCGAGGATAGCCTTTCCAAAGGGCTTGATCTGCTGGTCAAGTTCTTCATGCTGGCGGTTGTCATAGAGGTAGCGTTTTCTACCATTTTCCAGTGGAAAATCTATCTGAAATATCTACATGACAAGGGATGGAAGACGCCTATCATCGTGATAACGGCGTTTATTTTCTGCAAGACCGCCAATTTGAATATTGTCGGGGAACTCGTGACGGTGCTTTTTGGCAGTACCCACAAGATCAACAACACTATAGGTCTGTTTCTCACCGCCTTGCTTCTGGCAGGCGGCAGCAGCGGCATGAACACCCTGTTCAGCAAGCTCAAAATCAGGGACCCAGAAGCGATCCAAAAGCGGGCCGATAGTTTGAAGTCCGAACCCGAGGCGTAAAAGAGCGCGGGCAACACCTCGACGCAAGGTCTATAGAGTCAAACATTGGTCTTTTTGGGGTCAAAAAAGTTATTTGAAACGATCTTATGGCTTATTTTTGGCCTCTTTTACCGTTATTATAGTTGGTTACCGTGGCCCGACCATAGTTGACAGGTAACGATGAGGCCTTCGCTATTTGTGCGGAAGGTTGGGTCGACCAGGCCAGAGGAACTCAACCTGATGCCTTCCCCGGAAACCTCAGAAGTGACACGAAAGAATGCCTCAAAATATTGCCCAATTGAAGAATTACCCTGAAACAGTCCTCTATGCACTGAAAAGGAATTTTACCGCGACGATACTCGATAGTAGTCAGGCGTCTAAATCCACCCGTTCTCAAATATAACTGACTGATTATGGCAGGCTTTCTGGCAACCTGTAATTATAATGGAGGAAGAAATGGCAAAAAGGACCTTTAAAAAGAACGATACCGGTGAAGCGGTAAGAGAACTTACCCAGATCCTCGTTGAGCGCGGTCACCTCAAGGAACCCTCAAACATTTTTGATCTTACTCTAAAGCATGCCGTCGAGGAATTCCAGGCACGTCACGTGGATGAACGGGGCCGTCCCCTGGTTGTCGACGGAATCGTGGGGCCTATGACCTGGTGGGCACTGGAACATCCGGACAATACCAACATCCTAAGTCAGCCTGTTGCTGATCCTCTCACTCAGATGCCTCCAGTCGGCGGAAGTCCCCGCGGACGCTCTGCATTGGAGGTCGCATTATCAGAAATGGCTTCAGGCGCAAAGGAGGAGAATACTAACAACAGCGGCCCTTGGGTGGAAAAGTACCTTAACGGCATCGTCGACCCGCCGGCCAACTGGTGCGCCGCTTTTGTAAGCTGGTGCTATTCCCGGCATATGGAAGGCCTTCCATTTCGCTACAGCCTCGGCGCGCGGGATATCCGCAGCCAGTTCAAACAAAAGCAATGGACCTATGCAGTGAGCGAAGGAACACTTCCAGAGCCGGGCGACATCATCGTCTGGTGGCGAGGACAGCCGGACGGATGGAAGGGCCACATTGGACTGGTGCACAGTCTATCTGAAGGGGGGGTTCTATATACTGTTGAGGGAAACAAAGGTGGATTCCCTGCGCCTGTTCGGATATTCGACTATGTCCTGAGTCGCATTGACCGTCTGCTAGGATTCGGTCGCGTTCCTATGTGAGAAAGTTGAAGGGATCGCAGACAAACTTTGATCAGTATGAGTGGCCTATAAATCTGATCTCTTATATTTGGGTATAGTACATCTTTTAGAGAAAAGGAGGTAACGCAATGGAGAAAAGAAGAATCTATATCAGCGATATTCATATGAACGCGGGCAAAGGATTTCAAGCGACCAAGGGCAAACATTCCTACGAATGGCTTGGGCCTGATGAAGCAAAACGATTTGCCGCATTTCTAAACAAAATTAATGACCCAAGTACCGTTCAAGAAGTCATTATCATCGGCGATTTGCTGGATGACTGGGTGTATCCCGTTGACGTGGTGCCGCCTTCTCTAGAATCCATCGTGAAGGCCCCAATCAACAAGGAAATCGTTAACGCATTGAAAAAATTAGCTAAAAATAAAAAAATCGCGGTGCTCTACTTGCCTGGCAACCATGATATGGGTGTAAACCGAGAATTAATTAAAAAACACTTTCCTGAAATGATTTTCGGCGGTACAGCCCTTTATAATAGTGTGTATCGTAGCAGTCGTCTGAGGGCCGAACACGGGAGTGCCTATGCAATGTTCAATGCACCGGATGCCATAAACAGTCCCGGCACCCGGTTGCCTTTGGGGTATTTTATCAGCCGGGTGGTTGCGACCAAAGCCCGCGATACAGGATCTTCGGACCGTCATTACTGGACGTATGCCGATGACCTGTTGGAAACCCTTGGACCTCAGAGACTTGCAGCAAGTGTCTTTGAGGCGGTTCTGGAAGAGGCTTCTCTCAAAGAAACCACCAAGATACGCATGCCTAAAAGAAACGGAAAAGCCGAGTTTGTAACCGCCGGACAGGTTAAAGAAAAATATTCAGCCCTGTATGATCAATGGCAGGAAACATACGGAGCGGGTGTGGCCTTTAAGGCTTTGTTTGCTGAAATCGGTTTTCTGGGAAACTTGGCCGACCGTCTGTGCAAGAAAAGCGATACCAATATTGTTATTTTCGGGCACAGTCATGATTGGAAACTGGATAAGGATGCATGGTTTGTCGATGATCGGATTTACGCCAATTGCGGTACATGGTGCGACGATAAAAAACCTTGCACGTGGGTGGAATCCCAAAAGGACCGCGAAGCACGCAATCATTTCGTTAGGGTAATGGAATGGAATGGTGGAAAACCCAAAATGTTGCAAGAAGCCCATGTGGCCCTATGATCACTGAGTATAAATTTCAGTTAGCTGCCAAAGCACACTTGGTGGTGGTTATGGAGATGTTAAAGAGTCATTTAGAAACCGGGAGAAAAAATGAATTTACCAAAAATTGGTGATATAATATCCGCAAAAGAAGCATTGGAATTGTGCCGATATTTTGGCCTGGATTATCTGGTTGAACGCATTGAAACCAATCCGGAGGGCTATAAGGATTGGAAGTTCGACGGATGTTCGGGCTTACCGGACGAATTAATGGGTTTGTTCACCGGTTGTAATTGGAAGGACATTACATACAAATGCTGTTTGCCGCACGACCTTTGCTACGGTTATGGGGCAATAGGAAATGATATCGAGAGAAAACGGGTGGACGTAAAATTTTACAGCGATCTGATTACCAAGGCAGGTATGAGCGAATGGGCTGCCGCTGCTTTTCTTGCAGCAGTCCGAATAGGTGGTGCCGAAATTTTTGGATTATCATTTTCATGGGGATTCGCGCATAAATAGGAAATGGCTGACCATGCTCTTGCAGTCAACAACTTCAGACTGTAACATAGGAGAAACATTGGTGGGATACCGTGGACATCCTTAATTCTTAAAGTTGATAAATGGTCAAATGGGGCCGGGAGCAAAGGATTAGGTTGATATTATAGAAAAAACGTTTTAAAATTGCATTTGATATGCTTTTATTCTGGCTTGCCGTAATCTCTCTTTTATTGACGATGGTGTGTACCCTGGAAATCGTCTTGGGAATACGGCGAATAACTCACATGGGTGATGTTCCGCCCATCCAACAGAAAAATGTTCCAAAAGTCTCTGTCATCATCCCGGCATGCAATGAAGCGACAACCATTGGACCTGCTTTGCGGTCCGTTCTGGCGATGGATTATGCCGATATAGAAGTCATTGTCGTCAACGACCGGTCAACCGACGAGACCGGTGTTGTCCTCCATGGAATCCAAAAAGAATATCCTCATTTACAGATCCATGAAATCTTCCAACTTCCCGAAGGCTGGCTGGGAAAGAACCATGCCCTGAAGCACGGTGCCGAGCATGCCCAAGGAGAATATCTCCTCTTCACCGATGCGGATATCATCATGGAAAAAACCTCTGTTGCCAGAGCCATGTCCCATATGCTTGAGAACAGGCTGGATCATGTGAGCATGTTTTTTAAAAATATCGCCCCGGGTGGACTTTTAAATGCGCTTTTTCTGGACTTGGGCACCGGACTCCTGTTGCTGTTCAAACCCTGGAAGGCAAAAGATCCAAACAGCAGGCGATACATCGGGGTCGGTGCATTCAATCTTGTCAAGGCTTCTGCCTACAGCACCATCGGCGGCCACCGATCCATCGCCCTGCACCCGATAGACGATGTGATGCTGGGGAAAGTAATTAAGCTTCACGGTCTTTCACAGGACTGCCTTCTTGGCCACAACTTTGTACAGGTTAAATGGTACGCTACGGTGCCCGAGTTTATCAACGGCTGTATGAAGAATGGGTTTGCATTGTATAACTACAGCGTTTTCAGAGTTCTGTTTGGCGTCCTTTTTGTTTTTACGTTAAACATCCTGCCGCTCTGGGCGTTCTTTTTTACCTCCGGAATTACCCGCGGTCTCTTTGGTGCGGTGATCATCATCCGTATTTTATCGTATGTCCATGGATTTTCAAATATCGGTGTCAATCCGTGGTGTTCTATCTGGTCGCTGGTCACGCCGTATGTCAGCATATACATCTCGATCAAAGCTGCTGTAATCACCACAAGAAACAAAGGAATCGTTTGGCGGGGAACATTTTATCCCCTCGATGAATTAAAGACGAACCGGATCTGACCGTAACTCTGTCTCTGATTGAGCAAAAATTGTAGGTTTTTCTTCCACCAGGGTTTACAAAGAAGCCTTTAAGCTTTAATTTTTCAAATTGAAATTCATTTCATTTGTCTCGAATTTAAAACAACGCACAAAAACAAATCTTAAAAACGGAGGTGTGTGTGGAAAAACTGAAAGGCTATCAGAAAAAATATCTGAAGGGGCTTGCCCACGGCATGAAACCTTTGGTGTTTGTCGGGCAGAAGGGACTCACCCCCACTGTAACCAAGGCCGTAGACGGGTCATTGGAAAAGCACGAGCTTATCAAGGTTAAATTTATTGATTTCAAGGAAAAAGATCAGAAAAAAGAGATGGTGGCTCTCATTGAAAAAGAGACCGGATCCGAGTTGGTGGGGATGATCGGCCATATTGCAATTTTTTATCGTCAGCAGAGGGATCCTGAAAAAAGAAAGATCAATGTTCCAAAACGATAGGAGGATTCTGCCGGAAAGAAAAGAAGGAGGAAATTATGCCACTGGCTGATGTGAACGGAACAAAACTCAACTACCGTTTGGACGGACCCGGACAGGGAACTGTCGTGATGTTTTCAAACTCTTTGGCTTCAACCCTCTCCATGTGGGACTTGCAAATCCCCCCTCTGGTCGAGGCAGGGTACCGGGTGCTGCGGTATGACAGCCGTGGCCACGGACAGTCCGAAGTGCCTGAAGGCCCCTACTCCATTGAGATGCTGACGGCCGACGCTCTGGGGTTGATGGACGCCCTCGGTTTGGAGAAGGTTCACTTCTGCGGCCTTTCCATGGGGGGAATGGTCGGTCAGATGCTGGGCGCCCGTCATGGGGACCGGTTGATCTCCTTGACCCTTTCTTCCACATCGGCCCATATGCCGCCGCGTGAAATCTGGGACGAACGCATCAAGACCGTTCGTGAGAACGGTATGGATGCCGTGGTCGACGCCACCATCGACCGTTGGTTCACCAAAGCCGGCCAGGAGCGACTGGTTGCTGAGGTGGAAAAAATCCGACACTTAATTCTTCATACCCAGGCAGATGGATTTTGTGCCGCCTGTGCCGCAATCCAGAATATGGACCAGCGGGATTCCATACGCAGCATTTCCACCGTAACGCTGGTGCTGGTGGGCGAGCACGATCCCGGGACCCCTGTATCGGCGGCAGAGTTCATCCACCAGCAGATATCCTCGTCTGAGTTGAAGGTTTTTTCCGATGCGGCCCACTTTGTGAATGTAGAGCAGTCGAGGGTCTTCAACGAGGCACTTCTGAAATTCATAGAAAAGCACGGCGAATAAAGCATTGCAAGAATAGGCTTGGGGTGAAAAACACACGTTCGAGAGGCCCTCGGCATTCCGGCAAAAAGGGCCATTTATGGATGGAAACGAATTAGACGTTGAACCGGATATTGAGGATATCTCCGTCCTTTACTTTATAATCCCTGCCCTCCAAGCGGAAGCGTCCATTATCACGGACACCTTTTTCTGAACCGCAATCCATCAGGTCATCGAAGGAAAAGCACTCGGCCCGGATAAATCCCCGAAAAAGGTCGGAATGGATGGTTCCAGCTGCGACCACCGCCGTATCGCCGTTGTGCACCGTCCAGGCCCTTACCTCATCGGATCCCACGGTAATAAAACTGATATGGCCGAGCATTTCATATGCAAAGCGGGACATTCGGTCTCGGGCCGATTCAGCGATGCCCATGTCCTCCATGAACATATTTGCTTCCTCGACGTCGCTGAAAGCGGCAAGTTCCATTTCGAAATTACCGGCAAATTCAATAACCTTATATTTTTCTTCTAGTTGGATCAGAAGATCATCGTTCTGGCAGAAGTTTTCTTCACCGGAGTTCAGAATGACAAAAAAAGGTTTTTGGGTGATGAACTGAAATCCGCTGATCAGCTTTTCTTCGTTATGATTCAGGACAAGATTCCGAATGTGCCGACCGCTGTTCAACTCTTCCTGTATTTTTGTGAGAATCTTTTCTTCCATCTCCATTGTGTTGGTCTTTTTACCCCGCCTGGAACTCCACTCGATCCGTTCAAGTCTGTTCTCCACAAGGATCATGTCAGATAGTATAAACTCGGTGTCCACAGTGTTGATATCCGAAAACGGGGCTGGATCCCCCATAAGATCATCGGTAAAATTACGGGCAACCAGCGCAACGGCATCCATGTTCCGGACAAGGTTCATCTGAGCGCTTGAAAAACCGCCCTCACGCGCGGAACCTTCTGAAAAACCTGGAAAATCGACGATTTCAATGGTGGCATAGGTTGTTTTTTTAGGCGTGTAAAATTGCGAGAGGCGGGTCACGCGTTCGTCTCCCACCTCAACAACGGCAATATTCGGTTCTGCTTTGTTGTTCGCGTAGGCGGCAACCTCCGCTTCCGATCTTGTGAGTGCGTTAAAAATGGTTGTCTTTCCGGAATTGGGCAGACCCAACAATCCGATCTTCATGGTGTCTCCTTTTCTCTATTTCTAAAACCCTATTCGAGTCGGTTTATTTTAAAGATAGAAAAGATAAGACCCATCGGATGGTTTGTCCAGTATTACAGTGAAATCAGGAATACGAGCCCACATTTTTCTTGCATGCAAGTCGATGCCGTAATACTATTTTGGCCGTCGGCACAGCCCTGGCCAAAAATCCGTTTCCCATCGCAATCCCATGTCACCGGGCCGTTCGATCTGACGGAACCCTCGGTGGATATCAGGGGGGTCTCGAAATGAAACGCGCTTTGTTGGAAATGGAAGGGGTTTATTTCGACACATTCGACCGTGTCCTTACAGAGGCGTTTTTCTATTAAGAAACAGCGGGTCCAGGTTGTTCAAACTGGCGGGCCAACAGCGTTTCAGCCGAAGTTCAAAAAAGAGGTGAACCGATGACCAAAAAAGTTGCCGTTGTAACAGCTGCAAGCAAAGGTATGGGAGCTGCCTGTGCCACGGAGTTGGCACAACGCGGGTATGATATCGTCTTGATGTCACGTTCCGATGCCGTACTGGAACTTTCAAACAAACTTCAGGGGATGGGATTGCAAGGTGACGTCATGAACCCGGCCGATTTGGAACGGGCTGTATCCGGTGCCTACCAGCGATACGGCAGGGTCGATGCGGTCATCAACAATACGGGTCATCCGCCGAAAGGAGATCTTTTGGAGATATCGGATCAGGAATGGCATGATAGCCTCGATCTTCTGTTGCTGAACGTGGTCCGGACCGCCAGGCTCGTGGTTCCGATTATGGAAAAGAACGGCGGGGGTTCCATTGTGAATATATCCTCGTTCGGAGCGATAGAGCCCAGTCTGGCCTTTCCCTTGTCTTCGGCATTGCGGGCAGCACTCTCTGCGTTTACCAAGCTTTTCGCAGACCGGTATGCAGACCGGGGGATCCGAATGAATACGGTTCTCCCCGGTTTTGTGGACAGCTACCCCATAGACAACGAAACCAAGGCCCAAATCCCCATGCAACGCGCAGGATCGACAAAAGAGATCGCAAAAACCGTGGCCTTCTTGCTCTCAAACGATGCCGGCTATATCACCGGACAAAGTATCTGCGTTGACGGCGGCTTGGGCCGTTCATTTTAAAAACGACGCATATAAAACGGCATGAAGGAACCGTTTAAAACGCCGCTGCGCCTTTTGGAAACAGCCTGTTATGCCAGTCCGATCCATCTAAACCAATAGACAAAAGGATGTCCACATGTCACCCAAGAAGACCCAAACAAAAGTCCACCAGCCGAATCAGGTTGTCGACGAGGCCCGGCGACTTCGAGAGCGTCGAGAGAAGACCTATCGGGAGCGAGCCCTCAAGATTTTTCCGTGGATCTGTGCCCGGTGCGGGCGAGAATTCTCGGGGAGAAAGGTTCGAGAACTCACGGTCCATCACAAGGATCACAATCACGACAACAATCCGTCTAACGGCAGCAACTGGGAGTTGCTGTGTATCTACTGTCACGAAAACGAGCACTCCCGGGATCAGGTGGCGGAATGGTATGGCGGTACGACCCTTGGCGGCGAGCAGGCGGTATCTTCCGGTCACCAGCCATTCGCTGCTTTGGAAGATTTGCTGAAAAACAAAAAATAGAGAGAGAAACCTAATTTGAGCGATTGTCGAGTTTGTCGAAGATGCAAGGCATGAGACATGCAGCCGTAGTATGCTACTGCAAATGTCTCATAACGCAGCAGATTCGGCAAAATCGGCAATCCCGGAGGGTTTCAAATCGTGACCTTTTTTAACAAATGCAAACCGACCCAACAGGTGAGAAGGTATAGGCTTTGATTGCTATTTAACGGTCTAAAACAATTGTTTTTATTTTATTCCGTCACTATTTAAAACGCTCAATTTAGGAAAAAGAATGTTTGAACAGATACTGGCCGCTAAAGAAAGATTGAAAGGTTACGCCAATGTTACGCCGGTTATGACATCCCGGACACTAAACCGGCGGGTCAAGGCAGATGTGTATTTCAAGTGTGAAAATTTTCAGCGGATCGGCGCATTCAAGTTTCGCGGGGCATTCAATGCCATCTCTCAGCTTTCGGAATCCCAAAAGTCCTGCGGTGTTGTTACGTTCTCTTCGGGGAACCATGCCCAGGCGGTTGCGCTGGTCGGTCAGATGCTGAACGTTCAAACCGTAATTGTAATGCCCAAAAACGCCCCTGCAACCAAACGTGCGGCGACCGAGGAATACGGCGCCACCGTTGTGGAATACGACCTTGAAGAAACAACCCGTGAAGCAGTGGCAAAAGCACTTGAAATCGAGCACGGTTATACGATGATCCCACCGTTTGATCATTTGGACGTTATCGCCGGCCAGGGGACTTCGGCTTTGGAACTGTTTGAAGCGGTCGGAGATCTCGATATGCTGCTGGTTCCATGCGGCGGCGGCGGGCTGTTGAGCGGTTCGGCGGTCTCGGCCAAAGGAATGTCACCGAGTTGTCGGACCATCGGCATCGAACCGGAACTGGCCGACGATGCCACCCGGTCATTTCGAACGAAAAAGCTCCACAGGGTAAAAAATCCCCCGACCATCGCCGACGGAACCCGTACAGCGTCATTGGGCAAGATCACATTTCCGTTGGTGCTGGAATATGTGGACGATATGAAAACAGTGTCCGAAGACGCCATTATAGACGCCGTTCAATTTCTGTTTTATCGAATGAAACTGGTGGTTGAGCCGTCCGGCGCACTTGGGCTGGCGGCATTGCTGTGCGGGGCCGTGATTCCGGAAGGCCGGGTCGGAATTATTTTAAGCGGAGGCAACATCGATTCCGCCACAATGACATCCATTTTAAGCGTCTGAACACGGGACCAGGGGGAAATCTGGCTATAGTTTTTTGGATCGAAAAATCATGAAGATGAGCCAAAGGGCAAGAACAGTGGCAATAAAATAGCCGGTCAGTCCCAAAATTGCCGATAGAGAAATCTTCTGCCCGCCGAAAATTTCGGCTGTAAACAAGAACATATTTTGGGGGGCGTTCAAAACCATGGCGCCGGCAATCAGGGAGGCGGAAATGACCAGACCGACAATCAGCCGGTTAATGCTTTTTGCAAACTGGACGTTGATCTCCTGAAAGCCGTTGTGCTGAAGTTCTATTCGCTGTTTTCCCTTGGCGGTTTGCTTGAGAATATCATGGACGAGCTTTGGCATCGATTTCATATGACCGCCCATGGCAAGGGTGTCTTTCCGAAAATTTTTCAAGGCCTTTTTTGTTAGATAGCTTCGTTTGATCAGCGCTTTGGCGTACGGTTTGGTCACTTCCAAAATGCTTGCGTCGCTTCCCAGTATCTTTCCGAGGGCTTCTGTCTGAATAAATGTCTTCAGGAGCAGCAATAGATTTCTCGGCAGCCGGATCCTATATTTGTATATCAGCTGAATGATCTGGTCATGGACCTCCTTGACCGAAACGGTCTGCAAAGAACGTCCGTAAAAAGGCTCACTGATATCCTTAAGATCCCTGCGGAAGCTTTTGAGATCCATGGTTTCTTCGTCGATCAGATCCGCATCCAACAGCGCATCCATGACCATATCATAATCATGTTCAGCAAAGCCCAAAAAGAGATTCGCGATTTGCTGCATGGTTTCGTCATCGAGATAACCGGTAATGCCAAAATCCACCAGGCTCACACGACCGTCGAACATGACGATGGTATTGCCCGAATGGGGATCTCCATGAAAAAAACCGAAATCCATCAACTGGCGGGAGAAGGACCGCAACCCAATCATTGCGATTTCCTTTGGATCGATCCCATGGTCCCGGATGGCATCCACCTGATCCATTTTTAAGCCGGGGATATGTTCCATGGTAAGGACCGATTTTGCGGTGGTGTCCCAATGGACTTTGGGGATATAGATTTCATCGTCCCCTTTGAAGTTAACGGCGAACTTCTCGATATTCCCGGCCTCGATAAACATATCGAGTTCTTTGAAGATTATCCGCTCGAATTCCTTGACCAGATTAATGGCGCCGACGACGCGGGCGATTTCAGAAGCCTTTTCAGCCCGTTTCGCAATGGCGTACATTAAGCGGATATCTTTTCGAATCTCCTTGTCAATGCCGGGCCGAATGACCTTGACCGCAACCTGTTCTCCGCTGAAAAGTTTGGCCATATGAACCTGTGCTACGGAAGCGGCTGCCATGGATTCCACTGTAAACTCAGCGAAAATTTCGTCCAGCGGACGTCTGAGTTCTTTCTGAATGATGTCCCTGATTTTGCTGAAAGGTACCGGCGGCACCTGGTCTTGAAGTTTTGTAAATTCTTCGATGTATTCCGTCGGGAAGATGTCGGCCCGGGTGCTCATTAATTGGCCCAGTTTAATAAAACTGGGCCCCAGTTCTTCGAGGACACGCCGAACACGCTGGGGGGAAGGAAAACCGTTTTTATCCGTCCATTCCTTTGCTTCCGGATCGACCGTCCGCTTTTTCTCCCTTTTGAAAAGCCTTTCGGCAATATCTCCAAAGCCGTGCTTTCCCATGATTCGAATTATTTTCCCGAGTCGCCACAATTCTTTCACACTGTTGTCCCCTGAAAATATAGAATTTTGAAATTGCGATGTTAGATTTCGATAGAAGTTATTGATATGGCAGTATGCTGCCATTATTTTTGATGGGCCTCACGAGACATTCGGGTTAGGCTTCTTCCCGGGAAGTCTCTTTGACCTTGGGCCATTTTTTAACGATTTCTTTCAGTTTTTCGGCATCTGCAATGTAACGTTCGAGATAACCGCAATCCGTACAGACATAATTGTCAAGTGCAGCAATGGAAACGATACTTATGGGGATGCTGTTACTGCCGAACGGACCGCTTTTCGGTAACACCTCAACACCTGAATGGACCTCTTCCGACCCGCATCTGGGACATTTTCCTTGTTTCACGGTTACGCCTCCTTACCCGGAAAAACCGGAAATTCATGCGAAGCATGTTTAACATTGGACCCTCTTCTCCAACTAAATCGGAGAAGAACCAAAACGAAACACTTATAATGTTTCTCCCTGTTTGTTTACGATCAATTGGGATAATACATCATTGCCCATTCATCCATTTTTAGCAAATGGTATATTTCCCCGTCAGGATTCTTTCAGATTTTTTTAAACGCCATTGCAAAACCTCCCGGCGAGTCGTTTTTGAGTCTATTGCGGAAAAGCGCTGGTGGGTCAGAATCGAATACCTTTGACGACGAAAGATATCCCCACTGCCATCATCAGGACGGAGCCGATTTTATAAGTCATGTCTCTGGACCTCAACCATCCCATCCCGGTAAGTCTGGCAACCATTAGCAGGGCAGGAACTGTTCCGATGCCAAATACAGCCATCAGTCCCATTCCTGCCAAAACAGCTTTAAACGAATTTTGGATATCCATGCCTGCCCTGGCCGCTGCAACCAGGGCCGTATAAACCGGCCCGCACGGCAATAGGCCGAGGAGCATGCCCAAGGGGAGATAAACCGCGGTGGATTGTATGCCGGACAATTTGCGAAAACCGCGACGGATCACTCCTTCGGGGCTACAATAGTCGCCGAAGATCCGTCCCAAGGGAACCCATCCGGTCATACCCAGTCCCATGACGATAATCATGAGACCTGAAAAGATCATAACGCCCTTCTGCAATCCGCCGATGCCGGCGGTGATACGCGTGAAGGCGCCGCTCGCCCCCATGACGCCGCCGAGAACGGCATATGTCGTTATTCTTCCGGCATGATACAAGAGATTCGGGGCCATCACCCCTTTTGGCCTTAAATTAAGGGAAAAGGAGACGACAATCGGGCCGCACATGCCCATACAATGTCCGAATCCAACGAAAAACCCGGTTGTAAAAAAAGCGATATATAAGGTCTCAATAGATGACATCGAAGATAAACTCTGCAGTCCCCATGTTTGGAACAATGACCGTCGCTTTCCAAACCTTTTTTCCGCTGGGGCATCGCACGATAATGCCGGTTCCCTCATGGACGCCGTTTCCGAGAGATTTAAGGGGCACCCGGTTGGGGCCCATTTTCATACCCGGCATTCCGAGATCAATATACGGCGCCGCCTCCGGATGTTTCCCCGTCAGGGTTATCCTGAACGTTAAATCCGTCATGGCTTTGACCGGTTTGGGGGTGATATCGAGAACCACCTGGGTGTCGGAAAGTTTTTGGGTGCAGGAAGTATGCTGGATGTTGCAGTTCACCAGGGCCGAAGGATCCTTTTCCGCCCCTTGAACCGGACCGCCATGGGCAACCATAGAGAGGAAAAGCATACCGAAAAAAAGCATACCGAAAAGTCTCTCTCCTGTCTGTAGAAACGACATTCGGCCCCGATGTATCACTTTTTTAACGCCTGAAGTCAGCATGTTCACCTCCCAAGTTACGATGTTTATTCTAACATTATAAAAGTCGAAACAGCGTACAGCAAGATTTAGTTATTAATATACCATCAAATACGCATCAAGTTTTATTTAATTTATCTTCGATATCACCTCCATACGGTATCTTTTTTCGATGCATCTTCCTGAAGCGATCTTCAATTATGACTCAAGTTTGACAAACTCGTAAAAAGTCTTTTGTGAGCGATATCTGATCATTTGATTGTGCGTTGACCGGTGGTGCGATGAGTTATTATCCTTGTGATAAACCTTGATAGTTATTTTGCGGTTTGCTATGGTGCCCCAACAATAAGCTTCTGTCTTGAAGAACATACCGAGATATTTATGAAACCAAGAAAATGGCTGGATAAAAATCACCCTCAAAATCAAACGGCTGACCCGGTACACCCCCGGAAGACGGCCTTTTTTGGATACCAGAAACTTCCGGAAGATAAAAAGGCTCAACAGGTATTGCAGCATTTTAATACGGTCGCCCAAAAATACGATCTCATGAACACGCTGCTGAGCTTCGGGATTCATCATCTATGGAAGCGTACCGCCGTCAAGACAATGATCTTGAAACCCGGAGACCGGGTGCTCGATGTCTGCGGCGGAACCGGCGATCTGGCAATTCTGGCCGCCCAAACCGTCGGCGAGTCCGGCCGGGTGATCATATATGACATCAATCGGGCCATGATGGATGCCGGCCTGCACAAGGTGAACCATTCCACTTGGAGGAAACGCATAAGGTTCATCCAGGGAGATGCCGAACAGCTTCCTTTCCCGGATGGACGCTTCGATGCCGCGATGGTGGGGTTCGGGATCCGCAATGTGACCCGAATGGATCAGGGATTTAAGGAGATGTGTCGCGTATTGAAACCCGGTGGGAAAGTGATGTGCCTGGAATTTTCAAAACCGACAGCGCCCGTGTTCCGTTGGCTCTACGACATCTATTCTTTCCATGTGATGCCCCTGCTCGGCGAGCTCATCGTGGGATCCAGAAAGGCATACATGCATCTTCCCGAATCGATACGAACCTTTGCATTGCCCGATGAGCTGACGGCCATTCTGAACCGGGTGGGTTTTTCACGGGTGACCGAACATAAACTTACCAACGGTATTGCCATGATACATTTAGCTGTCAAAAGTTGAATCATAGGGTGTAAAAATGAAATTGAACTGGGCGGAGCGCTGGGTGGTCAACAACCCACTGAGGGTTTTCCAGCAAAAGATTGAAATAAAATGGCTCAAAGGTATGAGGTCCCTGAAACCGGGTGCAAACATCCTGGAGGTGGGGTGCGGGCGGGGAGCGGGAGCAAACCTCATCTTCAAAAATTTTCAGCCCTCCCAGCTGCATATTCTGGATTTGGATTTGAAGATGATTCAGAAGGCAAGGACGCATCTTTCCGCTGCGTCGAAAGATGCTGTTAATATGTACGTGGGAGACGCCATCGATCTCCCGTTCAAAACAGGCAGCCTGGATGCGATCTTCGGATTCGGCTTTTTACATCATGTGCCGGACTGGCGCCAGGGTCTCTCCGAAATCGCAAGGGTTTTGAAACCCGCCGGCCTCTATTACATCGAAGAACTCTATCCTTCCCTTTATCAAAATGTTATCACCAAGCGAATCCTCCTCCACCCCGAACACGATCGCTTTACCAGCGACGATTTTCGAATGGCACTGGATGAAGCGCACCTGCGTCTTGCGGATGTCTTTGAGCTCAGAAAAATGGGCATCCTGGGCGTGGCCGCTAAAGATTCGCTCTGAGATATTGAGTTTATTATTTAGCCGGACCATTACCCGAATTGACAATCTGAATACTACCATAAAATGTAATCCCTTGTTAGTACATATGTGGAATGGATATCTATAAAACGATCTCGAATTGCATATTTACAGTCCGAGCCTTATCTTCGAATTTAATGGATTTCATGTCAGGGATTAAGGGGGAAATAATTTTTGAGATATTACCGTAACTCAATATCGCTTGAACGTAGATACTTGCAAGATATCTGCAATTTAGCTCACCCCCCATTTTCCATCAATACCTCACACCAATAACACCACAATGTAGCATGTAGCCATTTGAAATATAAAACAATTTATCATTTGAC
>JAAXQD010000011.1 GCA_012974475.1 Desulfobacterales bacterium | reverse complement strand
GTACCTTAAAAAAGCAAAAAAGGCAAACCCCGAAAATGGATTTGCCCTTATTGAAAAACGTTATCACAAGAACTTCGACTATCTGAAACTGAAGCCGGTCTGTTAAATTTTAAAGCAGAATTATTATAAGAATAAGGATGTTTCAAATGATATTAGAAAAACCAAACAATATATTGTGGGGTTAAGGGGGTTGGCTCATAAGATCAGGCAATCGGCAACCAGTTCCCACAAATACATTATTTTAAGATCCCCAAGACCGTATTCTTCTTTTATGTTGTTGAACTGGCCGTGACAGCTGTGACAGGGAACCACCAACATTTTTGCACCGGTCGTCTTGATCTGATCGATCTTTTTTCTGGCATAAAAGACCCGCTCTTCGTTGTATCCGGTTGTCAGGGCGCCACCGCCGCCACCGCAGCAGATTTGGTCCATCCTATTCGGGTAGAGATCCACCCAGTTCTCCATACACTGATCCATGATCCATCGCGGCTCCTCAAAAAAACCGTGTCCAAAAAATTTTTGGGCTTTTCTGCCGTAATTGCACGGATCGTGATAGGCGGCGAGTTCAGTATGCTTTGATCGGTCCAGTTTGATACGACCTTCTTTGATGTAGGTGATGAGCAGGTCGAACACCGTGATAAATCCAAATTTCTTGAGTGCTTCAGGATAATATTTTTCAAGACCCGACCGGGTTGCAAGGTAGGCGTGGCCTCATTCCGGCCAGAGAAGATTTTTTATTTCCAGTTGCTCCATTTGTTCGACAATACGGCCTGCCATCACCTTCATGGCCGCGTCATCGCCGGTGAAGTATCCCCATGAGGTGCCTTCCCAGTGTTCAGATGTTACGGTCCAGTCTTCTTGGGCTGCATGGAAGATTTTCCACCAGTGTTTTAAATCTTCGGTGTGCGTATTGACCAGTTTGTTATGGATGGTGGTTAAAAGATTCGCTCCTTTTTTGTCCACAGGTGCTTTGAATTCTTCAAATCCCGGTTCTTCTGCAACCTCTTCGGCAACGTCCTCGATGATAAATATAAAGTCTTCCTTGGGCAGGCGAAGATTGTTACCGGTCTCTAATGCTGCAGCAAGGCCTTTATAAAGGATGCCCGGTACCTTTTCACGGTCTCTCAATGAACGAATTTTTCTGACCAGATCGGCAATGTCGATCTCCATGGGACAGACATTTTCGCATTTGCCGCACAGGGTGCAGATCCAGGGCCACCGGGCTTCAACCAGTTCTTCAACAAGCCCCAGTGAAACCATCCGGACCAGCATTCGCGGATCAAACCCGTCTATTCCGGAAGCGGGGCATGATCCGGCACACAGCGCGCAGGTAACACAATAATCCTGAAAAAACGGCCAGGATCGGCATCTCCCGTGGTCGACTTGATCCAAATTGATTATTTCAGATCGTGATGTCATATGACTTCCTCAGTTATTCATACTCTTTTCTGTTCCCTATTTTCTCTATTGATTCTTCTTAAGCCTGCTGGGGCCGAGTTCTATGATATTCGCTTCAAAGCGGTTTACCATCTCCGCAAATTCCGTTCCCATATTGGACGCAAGCGTTTGTACGGCAAGTCGTTCTTTTTCAAAGCCGATTTGCAAAAACATATCCATTATCTGCGCTACGGTCTGCTTTGCATAAATATTTCCCTGTTCTGAATGACAGTTTCCCTCATGACATGTCAAAACCATAACACCGTCCGCATTTCTTTCAAAGGCCCCATAGATATGATCGAAAGATATACTGCCCGAGCACGGCACTTCGATTACTTTAAGTCCCGGTGGTAGTTTATGACCCATGCGAAGCGACAGTTCGCCGGACTGGATCGCCGAACGGCTGCAGCAGAAGGCCACCAAAAATGGCATAAAGGTGTCTTCTTCTTGCAGGCGTTCCCCGGTTGCCATCTCATTGGAAATGGACTCCGGTTCAAGATCTTTTATATGAATAGCACCCCTCGGGCATTGAGCGGCACATATGCCGCATCTTTCGCACGCATGCGGTTCAACCACAACGCGGGTATTTAGCATGATCGCCCGGTACGGACAGAGGCGATAGCAGGTCAGGCACCGTATGCACAGACCTTTGTCGATTTCCGCCCTGTCTTCCGGCACAATCTGGAGGCCGGCCATGCGTCCCGCTGAGACAAGCGCAGCATTTGCAGCGTCCGTTATCTGGTCGCTGTAAGTCTGGATGCTCCTTGAAGGACCCGCAACCATTATCCCTTTTCGGTTCGTAAATACAGTAAACCGATGAACATTGTCTGCCTGGACGAATCCGTCAGGATCTGTATTGATGCTGAGTAGTTTTGCCAGATCAACAGCATAGTCAGACGGCACAATCGTTTCATCAACGACGGTAATATCCGGTGTTAATCTGAATTTTTTCAGGGTTATTTCGTCGACAAACTCGATTTGGACGCTATCGTTACTTTTAGAATGAATTTCAGGACGGGTGTCTGTGAACTTGATATAGACGGCACCGGCTTCTTTTGTTTCTCGGCATAGGGCTTCAAGACCATCGGCAGCAACCTTAAGATTGGCTGTCAGAATATAGGTCTGCAGATTAAAGTCTGATTGGAGCCTAAGAGCGGAATGCATTATTTCTTCTGCGATTGCCGGATGACTCTCTTTAACAAGCCCGGTAAGGAAAACCACCTTTTTTGCCTTTAAAAAAATACTTTGTTTATGGGACGAATCGAGCAGCAATTCCTTTGCCTGGGAGAGCGTGATGACGCAAGAAGATGCCTTCAACCCGTACAGTGAAAAATTGGACTTTCTTTGATCTTCTTCAGCAACGATAACCCCGGCAACCGTTCTTTTAATCTCTTTGTTGTTCCGAGCTGCCAAGATCCTGAAATCCCCGACCGAGCCACGGCATGAAACCAGCCGTGTGTCGGTAAGGATTTCTATTGATTCGGAATGTTCTGATGGGGAAAAATCACAGGTTTTATCTGTGGTTGCAATGACAATATCTTCGCCCGTGCTTAGAAGATCTTCAGCAATATAGTGGGCGCACGGCCCGTTTCCGAAAATTAAGGTTTTATCCTTCAAAGAGACCACCTTTTTTATGAGTCGTTCGCCCTAAAGTATTTGACGATTTGACGGGCGGCTTTCCCGGCGCTGGCAATGGTTTCGGGAATGCTCATGGCTCCGGAGATTGTGCCGGCCGAAAAAATACCGGTATTCGGTGCCGATGCTTCTTCAGCTCCGGACTTGAAAAATCCGGAATCAGCGAGTTTTAGATGCAGCAACTCAGCTATTTCCCCGTTGTCTTTACCCGGCGTAATCCCGATGGAAAGAACCACCAGATCAAAAATCTCCTCCAAGGTTTCGTGGGTATTGTTGTCTAAAAAGTTTATCTTCAGCTTTTGACGGTCCGTTTCATAAATGTCGCCGGGAATCGCGCGTATCATCCGCACCTCTTCCTGAACGTCTTTATAGAATTGTTCGAAGTCCTTTCCAAAAGTCTGCACATCGATATAGAAAAAAGAGATGTCAATGTCTGGCTGCCTTTCTTTGAGGAGTCTTGCCATGCGCAGCGCCGAACCGCAGCATACCTTCGAGCACCAAAGATGATTCAGCTTGGAATCTCTGGAGCCGACACACTGAATAAAGGCGATTCGCTCCGGGATGGTAGCGTCACTTGGCCTTTTTACGCGTCCAACTTGCTTTAACATCCTTTCCAGGTCGAGACTGGTAATGACGTTTTGGAAACGGTGATATCCGTATGGTTTATCTTCGGGGTTAAAGGGATGGAATCCGGCAGCAACCAGGACGGCATCTGCTTCTTTGATATATTCAGTGGCTTTTGGGTCAAGATTTATGGCCGTTTCAGGGCATTCATCCCGGCATAGACCACAGGATTTGTCTTTTAGATACAGGCATAATTCTTCGTTAATGGCATAAAAGGGAATATTGTTTTTTGAAAATCCATGAAGGATTGCGCCATCGACCGGACATTTATCAAAACATATTCGGCAGTTTGTACATTTATGCGGGTCTATATATTTCGGCTTGCAATGTATTTTAGCCGTGAATCGACCGTTTTTAGATACCTCCTGCACACGGCTGCCTGTCCATATTTTTATCTTCGGATGTAAAATCGTATCTTTGAGTTTTTCTTCCACCATGCAGGCACCGCATTTTACGCAGGTGTTTCGAGTGGCTTTACAGGTGTATCCGATGGCATGTCCTCCAAGAAAGTCCGATTTCTCCACCAGATCGACATGGATGTCTAAATTGACCAGTTCAACGGCTGCAGAAAGACCTGCCGTTCCGCCCCCGATAATGAGTACATTCTTGTTTCCCATTTCAAATTGATATCTCCCAGTTTGTTTGCGATCAATTAGGGTTCTACTAAACACGAAAACACGAAAGTCGGCTATATTTTCGTGTTTTCGCGTTAGTAAAATTCCTTTCGCATCAGGCTTGTGCGGTAAAGATTTTAATCAAATAAAAATCGTGATTCCTTCTTTAATATACAAAAACGGCATCGGATTCAAGAGCTTCAACCGTTAAGGTTCCGGCAGCCGTGGTTTGGGCGCCGTCGATCATGTCGCTGTCTTCATCGATGTTGCGTTCCTTGATACAGGGCACGCAAACCAGCAGCTTTCCGCCATACTCCATGAAATCTTGAATCAGTTTTTTCACCGGCGGGAATCCGCCGGCCGGCAGCATGGTGTCCACATAGCCTTTTTGGGCCAGATAGACGCCGTTTCCCTGCAGCGCAATGGTTGTTTTTATATCCATGGTGATGGCGGCGTTGGCCATGACAAAGGGCATGGCCGCTTTTTCAGGATCTTCGCCCGCATGTGTACAGATATACAGTATTTTTTCTTCTTTTTCAGCCATAATGATTGCCTCCTTTTCTGGGTTAAAAAGTAAAAATAAAATAAAAAGTTATTGCCATGCCCATAACGTCACGCTGCACATCGGGCGATCAGCGACGACAGATCTTCGACCTGTGCGCCGGACTTTTCCAGGTTTCCCAGACAGATGGGACACATGGCGACAATGGGGACTCCGGTGGATTGCAACTCTTCGACCCGGCGGTGGAGAACTTCTTTGGAAAGCTTGGGAGAAATGGACTCCGCCGGTCCTCCGCAGCAATGGGTGAACAGCCCCGAATTTCTCACGTTAACACATTCGATATCCAGATCTCTCAGAATTTTTTGGGGAACATCCGACAGTTCCAGGTACCTGCCGTAGAAACAGGGATCGTGGAGGGTGACCCGCCCGCCGCCGTTTTTTGAGGTGAGGTTGACCCGTTCAAAATAGGTTTTGACATCAAAGCGTTGACCGGTGTACTTGGGATAGAGAACTTTCAAGGCGTAGGTGGTGTGGGGGTCTACCGTAATGAGACTTTTGACCCCGGCCCTTTTGAGTTTTGCAGCCACAAATTCAGCATGGCGCACAAAACCCTCCTGATCCCCCAAATCGTATAACAATATTCCGCTGTAACTATCCAGTTCCGACTGGTAATAGAAATCTACGTTCGATTTTGTAAGAATTTTGGCAATGTTTTGGAGGATCGTGTTGAATCTTTTCTTTTCCTTTCCGGGTGTCAGCAAGTCAAGACCCATCCCCGCCAGATAATTGGGAACATATTTGCCGTAACGCACAAAATCGGCCCAGGGCGTATCCTCAAATTTTTCCAGATAGCGGGTCGATTGGTCGATGTAGGGCACAAACTGGTACATCAATCCGGTAAAAAGCAGGGCCTCGCCTTTTTCGGGTATGGCTGAATTTTTCCACCACCGGTTGCATAAAAAGTTCGGGATGCCGAACGGATTCCGGGTTTTTCTGACATTGTCGGCAATCAGATCGATAATATCCCTGGGATTATACATTTCAGGACCTCCTCCACGTATCCACAACAAAGCGTTTTAAGCTCAGAATGACTTCCCCGGGATCGGCTTCTCTGGGGCAGGTCTGGGTGCAAAGCCCGCAGTGCAGGCAGCGCCAGAGTTCCTGGGCATTTTCAAGAATTCGATCTTTTGCTCCCAGCTGGATGTAGCGGATCATTCTGCGGGGAAAATGCTCGTAAATCAGAGGGCATATGGCGGCACAGGTTCCGCAGTTAAAGCATTCCGACGCGGTATCTTCCCCAAAGCGCTCCAGTTCTTTAGCAAAATTCGGATTCACAAAAGTTATCATCACACTCCTCACAAAAGTCAGATCCATTTTGTATCGGATCGGTGAATCACCCCCGGTTATGCAGATGCATCTTCGGTTGGTTTTCCGGTTAATGCATACCGGTAATAACTGCCGTCTTTTTCGTTCTCGGCGAGCTCTCCGTACTTCTTGAGGGCCGCAAAATACCAGAGGACTCTGTGGGCAGGAATTCCCGTTGCAGCGGCAATCTGTGGCACGGTTCCGGCCCCTTCCTTGAGCTGCTCTTTTATGGCCCTTAATTCCTTTTTCTGCAGTCTAAGTCTTTCAGAAGCCCGGGTTATCCATTCTTTTCGCTCATTACGCAGCCGTTTCAGGAGATCTTTTTTTTCGGTTCTACTTTGATTGTCTCGGTTCATTGGAACCCTTTCCAAACGGCACGCCAACTGCCGCCCAGTAGTCAAGTGATTGCTTAATAATGGTCAGGCCACGACGTCATCGGAGACGATCATATCAACCATCGCCTCATATTGTTTTAGCGTCCATCCGTTGATGTCGATGGCATTTTCAGGACACACCGCAACACAAGCACCGCATCCTAAACAAAAAGCCGGCGCTACCTGGGCCCGTTTAACCTTTTTGCCATCGATTTTCATCTCCACCAGGTTCAGCGCGCCTTCATTTAAACAGGCTTCCACACAGGCACCTGTACCGTTGCACGTGTGGAGGTCGACCTCCGCCACAAAGGGGTCGAGTTCCACATATCCGCGAGCGAGCAATGCAGCTGCCTTGACTGCGCCGGCGGAGGCGCCGGTGCAGGTTTCTCCGATATCCATGGGCGCCTGGCAGGTTCCTGCCAGCAGAATCCCGGCCACCGACAGTTCAACCGGCCGCAGTTTCGGATGAATTTCCAAGAGGAAGCGGTCTGCGCCCACTGGAATTTTCATCATGTCTACCAGCTCGGACACATTGTTCGGTTCCATTCCAGTGACCAGAACCACCAGATCCACCGGGGCCTCGACGTCTTCACCGAAAGTCAGGGCATCCCTTACTTTGACCCGCAATGGGAAATCATCAGAATCACTGTTCTTTGAAACCTCAGGGGAATCCTGGGCTTCAAAACGCAAAAAAATTACTTTATTTCTGGACGCCTGTTCGTAAAGTTCTTCCTGTCCCCGGCCATAGGTCCGAATGTCTCTATAAAATTCGAAAACTTGAGTTTCAGGATAGGTTTCACGAATGATATTGGCAGTGTTGAGCGTGGCCGAGCAGCACGTCCGCGAACAATATTCGTTCAAATTTCCGGATTCATCTTCGGGGTGGACACCCGGAATCTTCCGGCTGCCGACACAGTGGATCATGGCCAAATGCCGTATGTTTCTTCCGTCTATTTTTAGGCAGCTGCCGGCGGTGTTGTTTTCAGCCAAAATTCGGATCAATTTCGGGAGCGTTATCACCTCTTTAAGTTCACCGTAACCGTATTCTCCATGATACGGGGCATAAGATTTAAAACCAGTTGCCAGGACGATGACACCGGTTTCAACACTGAATTTCTCATCTGAAGCAGGTGGGGGCCAGGGGTACAGACCCGCAAATGGAATAAACTCACCCGGTTTTTTCCCGGAAGGTTTCAATTGCGCAAGAATTTGCTGTGCGTTTGTTTGAGCGGACTGCTTTTTGACGCCGAGTTTGAAATTCCCGACATACCCTTCGAATTTTTCAACACTGGCGCAGGTATGGACCGCAATGGAATCGTCCTGCAGAACCTGCCCGGCAAGATCTGAAATAAGATCCGCCGCCCTGTCGCCGGTGGGCGCAATCCGATCCAGTTGCGCAGTTTGTCCACCGAGAAAGGGTGATTTTTCAATCAATACGACGTCAATTCCACGGTCGGCCAGATCTTTGGCCGCCCGAAGTCCGGCAACCCCGCCGCCGATAACGGTGGCATGTCGCCGGGCTTCCATGCGAATGGGCTCAAGGGGTTTAAGAAGGCCTGCTTTGGCAGTGGCTGCTGCAACAAGCAACGTTGCTTTATCTGTGGCTTTTTCACCGTGGTGAACCCAGCTGACGTGCTCTCTGATATTGGCATGCTCATAAATATAAGGGTTTTTACCGGCTCTGTATATGGCGCTTCGAAAGGTCATTTCATGAAGGCTCGGTGCACAGGACGCCACAACGACCCGGTCAACGACTCCATCTCGAAGGTCTTCCATAATCAGTTCCTGGCCGGGGTCCGAACACATGAACATGTTGGTTCGAGCCACTGAAACTCCAGGGATTTTTTCCGCCCGATCGCGAACCGCCTCCACATCTACATGATCGGAAATATTGCCGCCACAGTAACAAATGTATACTCCTATTTTTTCAGGGTTTGTTTCTATTTTAGTTTCAGACGACATTCATTAATCTCCTGATTTCAGAGGTTAAAGTAAAGAATCTCGGCCAATCGGACCAAGGTTTTTTTACCCCTGGAAGAGGCTGTTAATCTCAGAATGGTTAAATGTGAAGTGACGAAAATGATCTAAAATGCCTAAAGTTCTGGAGTCGCTTTGCTCCGGTGTTTTTTATATAATTGGAAGAATTCCTTTGCTTTAGCTCACTTCAAACTCTTGCCTTGTTTCTTTCGGCGGAACCAGTCGACTCTGACGATGCCCAAAGGATCTGGTTTTCAATGTCTAAAAAAATTATGCAGCTCGATCTCTGTTTATTTCCACCAGATATTTTGCAGCTTCCATGGCCGCTGCTCCGGCTTCTGCAATGGAATCCACAATGTCTTTTGGACCCGCGGCAGCGCCAGCCACAAAAACGCCTTTCATGTCCGTCCGGGTCGGCGCAATTTTGGGTCGAACGGTTTGAATAAAGCCATCCGAAGCCGCCGAAATCGGGCAAATACCTTCCGGTTTCCAGTCAGGAATCATCCCCAAAGAAAGGACGACCAGGTCATGATTTTTTGTTACGACACCCCCCCTGTACTGATCTTCATAGTGTAATGCAACACTCCCATTTTCGCCTTCATCGATTGCGGCGACCTTGCCTTTGACGAATTCAATGCCCATGGCCTTGGCATTCTGATAAAATTGTTCGTATCCTTTTCCAAAAGCACGAATGTCCATATAATAAATGGTAATATCCACCAGCGGCAGGGAGCCGGACAGCAACATGGCCTGTTTAATGGCATACATGCAACAAACGCGAGAACAGTAGGAAATCCCCATGCTTTTGTCCCGGGAACCGGCACATTGAATATAGGCAATGGAATCGGGTTCCATACCGTCTGACGGTCGCAGAACCCTGTTGTACGGACCATGGGGGGCTAAAAGCCTTTCTGCCTGAAGCGAGGTAATTACATTCGGTATTTTGCCGCTTCCGTACTGCTGCTTGTTTTCAAGCGGCGTCAGTTCGAAACCGGTGGCCAGGATGGCTGTTTTGGCGCTAATGATAAAATCTTCGGGCTTTTGAAAATAATCTATGGCCGCTGTGGGACAGACTTTTTGGCACTTCCCGCAAAGAATGCAGTTTTCAACATCCATCGACGCAATCTGGGGTATGGCGTTGGAAAAGGGGATATAAATGGCTTTTCTTGCAGAAAATCCCCCTTCTTCTTCATCTGCAACATATATGGGGCAACTGTATTCGCACTGACGGCAGCCGATGCAATTGTCCGGATCCACGTACCGGGGGTGTTGCGTTACAGAAGCTGTTAGATCTTTGCCATTGCGGTCCAGGGAATTCAACTTGCAGTAGGTGAAGATGGTAATGTTGTCATGATGTGCGGCCGCTGCCATTTTGGGCGTGGTAATACAACTCGAACAGTCGAGGGTGGGGAACACCTTGGACAGCCGGATCATTTTACCGCCAATGGAAGTGTCTCTTTCCACCACCGCTACTTTAAAATCCTGATCGGCGAGATCCAGTGCGGCTTGAAGTCCGGCAATGCCGCCCCCGATAACCAGGGCATCAAAATATAGTTTTTGAACGGAGTCCATGCATTTCTCCTGGTTGAAAACTCATGGCTGCCTGCAAGTAAGATGATGATCCATGTGAACCTAAACGCTATGCGCCATGACCGATTGCAGGGGGCCCCAGTTCCCTGACCACTTCGTTCATCTGATTGACCTCATTGAGAAAGGCCCGGTTGCATACCGTACAGATAGCGGTCAGGCGTAATCGACGAATCTCCAGATTCTGCGCTTTCATGAGTTGATAGGTCCGATCCACTCTCTTGGCCAAAGCTTTGTATGCGCCTTCATACGGGCATTCCTCACCACAGGACATGATGATGATACCGCTGATACCTTTCTTGAAACAGTCCAGATAGAACTGTTCCGGAAAGAGCACCGGCGAACGAACCCTGAGTATATAGGTATTGGCAGCGTAGCTCGAATGTGCTTGTCCCACGGAATCTGCGCCGGGATAAGCACAGGTTTCGGTGGCCAGAATCAAAATCTTTCCCTCGCGAACATGATTGTCCCGGGTCGCCATAATACTCCTGTCTATTTTTTTCGTCTGACGTAAAGTTTGTCATAACCATCTGCTTCCAGCGCTCCCAGATACTCATGACCCACTTTTTTCGCCCAGGCGGGAACATCGATGCGGGTACCGGAATCGTTGGAATATACTTCCAGTATTTCTCCCACCTTGACCTTTCCGATGCCCTTTTTAGCCTCCATAAGCGGTCCCGGGCAAGCGCTTCCCCTGGCATCTACCGTAGTTGCCGGTTCAATGGTATTTAAATCCAATTCTGACATTGTTGCCTCCTTTTGTTGATTAATTTTTGGTCAACTTTAAAATTATTTTACGAACGGCTTCTCACGTTCGCATTAAACGGATACGATAAAATGAGCGTTCTTCCTCAATCCCCATCAACCGATAGTGAAACGCTTTTAACACCTTAAAAAGTTCTTTGCGGGTGTCCTGATCTTTGGCCAGAATTTCAAGTATCTCTCCAGGCTTCAGTGCTTCAAACTCCTGTGTCACTTTTAAAAAAGTCAACGGAGCGATAATGTTTCGAAGATCAAGGATATGTTCTTTTGTGGGTTCCAAACGAGCACCTCTTTACATTTTTCATAAACCCATATTGCAAAGACGATGCCACCATGTGAATGTCCGTACTAAAAAGAGATATTGTCCTAAGTTGAGGGATGGTTTGCGACCAATCGGGGTCGTATTTTAATCGATTTGTTATTGCGTTTAAGGTGTTAAAGTGTTAAGCGGTTGATCTTAACACGTGTTAATTTTTTAACAGGAGAGACGGTTGTGTTTGAACAGGAATTGAACGATTATTGGAAGACGGTGGTCGATACGATCCAGGACGGAGTGATGATCGTGGATATAAAGGGAACCATTGTTTCAGTAAATAAAGGCCTCGAAAAAATAACAGGATATACCAAAGCTGAATTGATCGGGGAACCCTGTTCAACAATAGACTGTAATATCTGCAGAATCGTCCGTGGAAACAAGGGTCGGCACTGGTGTAATTTATTCAGGGACGGTGTTGTGGATATGCGAAGATGCGTTTTGACCAAAAAAGACGGGCGCCATATTCATGTCCTCAAAAATGCCTCACTGCTCAACGACACCGAAGGCAAGGTCATGGGTGCCGTGGAAACAATGACGGACATAACTGAAATCATTGAAAAAGATACCCAAATCAAAGCATTTCGAAAGGAGCTGAGATCCAAAGACGGTTTTCAGGGGATTTTAGGGACTTCAGTGCCCATGGAGCAGGTATTCGATCTTATTGCCAATGTGGCGCATTCAGGTGCGCCGGTGATCATTTACGGTGAGAGCGGGACAGGCAAAGAACTTGCGGCCGCAGCGATCCATAATATCGGATCCAGAAAAAACAAACCGTATCTCAAGGTAAATTGCGCCGCACTCAATGAATCTTTGCTGGAAAGCGAACTCTTCGGTCATGTCAAGGGGGCATTTACGGGGGCTTACCAGAATCGGCAAGGAAGATTCGAAGCCGCCCAGGGCGGGTCCACATTTTTAGATGAAATCGGAGATCTCCCCCTTTCGACTCAGGTCAAGCTGCTCCGGGTACTTGAAGAAAAGGTCATTGAACGGGTGGGGGACAATCGGCCCCTTCATATTGACGTTCGCATTATTTCAGCCACGAATCGAAACTTAAAAGAGCTTGTGACCGCCGGTATTTTCAGGGAGGATTTGTTTTATAGAATCAATGTCATTCCCATCGTTATTCCCCCGTTGCGGGAGAGACGCGGCGACATTCCCCTTCTGGCCGAATCGTTTTTTCGGAGGATACGATTGAAAAATGATAAGAATATCCTTTCCATCAGCAATCAATCCATGGAAGCCCTGATGCAGTATTCATGGCCGGGGAATGTCCGGGAATTAAAAAGCGCCCTGGAATATGCCTTTGTCACGTGTAACGGTTCCATCATCGAGCCGAACCACCTCCCGCCGGATATTTTTCTAAACAACAGACCGTTGCCGATGGAAGAGACGATACGAATTGACCGCGATGAAATTCAAAAGAACCGGCTTATAGAGGCCCTTGAACGGGCCGAAGGCAATCAGTCCAAAGCTGCACGTATTCTGAATGTTTCACGGGTCACCGTATGGAACCGGATGAAGAAATACGGTATAAAACCGATCCGCAAACTCGATGTTTAAATAGTTTCCATCCATAAATGGCCCTTTTTGCCCGGATCTGCGTTCTCCGCGGGTTTCCGGCTGCGGCATACAGGGAGTAAGCCTCACCGAAAACCCTTGTGCGGTCTTGATCCGAACAATAATTGCTCATTTATGAATAGGAAACGCACCGTGTCCATTTTACAATTGTGGATGGGCACTAAATAGAATCTGTGTAATGGCATAAAATTTGGTCGCTCTTTATGGACAAGGGGCTAAACTTGGCACACCTCCATTTTATATTACCCCCTTCTTGATCTGCAAATCGGCCCTATGGGATCTGCCCTTGGGGTCGATTTGTATTTGAGATGGGCACTCGTTTTTTGACAGAGGAGATCCGTCAGGTTCAAAAAGAGCTAAAAATTTTTTAATCGATCAATATTATCGCTACAAACAGGAGGAATTATGATCGAAATAGAAATTCCGGGAAATAAAACATTGAAAATTGTTCACCTTGTCCTGGATTACAATGGCACCATCGCATTTGACGGTGCTTTGATCGACGGTGTCAAGAAGGCATTGGACGAGCTTTCACAAATGCTAACCGTCCATGTTATCACCGCCGATACATTCGGCAGTGTCAAAAAAGCGCTGGAAGATATCGATTGCAATCTGGCCCTCATACCCTTGGACCGTCAGGATGTTGCCAAGCAGGAATATGTTAAAAATCTCGGATGTGAAAAAACCGTGAGCATGGGTAATGGGGTAAACGACCGGTTGATGCTCAAATCGTCGGCTCTGGGTGTGGCGGTTATTCAAGAAGAAGGGGCTGCTTTTAAAACCCTGGCTTCGGCGGATATCGTATGCACCGATATTAAATCCGCCCTGTCACTTCTAAACAATCCATTGAGACTGATCGCCACATTGAGATCCTGACAAAGCAGTACTCACAAGTTTCAAATTGATGATTTCGATGCGAAAAGTAACCATGTAAGAGTGGTCTGAATTGAAGATGGAAGGCAGAAATATTTTTGCCGATAGTCAAACACTTAAGTTACTCAGGTTTTTTCCTAAATCTTTTAAGTTCTTCTGATAACCACTCAGCACTTAAAATTTCCCGGCCATCGCACCGTATTGTATAGGGCCGACCAGACATACTGCTTTTTGTCACCGTGTATTTAATAAAATCTTCTGCTGACTTTATCCAGCGTTTCGTATATTCATATTTGTTCTGGATATGCACCAGCGCTTCTTTTGTATTGTACTCCTTCCCATTACGAATAAAGGTACATTTGGAATTGTCAATATACTCAATGAGGTGTTTGATCTCCATCTCTGTATCAGCCTGGCTTTCCATGGGGACCAGTACAGTAACCGCAATAAGTAAAAAAGCTATGTGGTGATGTAAAAACAGTCTTTGCATGATTTTCATCTAATTTATTGGTATGGATAAGAAATTTATATAACAACTCGGTATAACTTAGCAACTGGATATGCTTATATTAACGGAATTATTTGTTGGTTGAATATAATCACAGGCCCTTTGATATGGGAATTTCAGAACAAATTATGAAAAAACATAAGAATCAATATCTCGCAGCCCTTTTTGCATCTCAATCCGTTAAAATAGGGCCTTATCGTGATGGCTGTAATTCTTTATTGTTTCTACATGAAATTAAGCCTATAATTATTCATAAACCTTGAAAAAGATCGTAATATATTTAGAGCTCGGAGTTTAAATGCATAAACTGATAGTTGCTATTACAATATCAGCAATGTTGACATTTACCGGTTGTGTCCATGTTGTGGAGCAAAATTTAGTAGTGAGCCAACGGGGTAACAAAAGCACCATAAATATTGCGGACAACTGTAGCTCCGATACACTGATTAAGCCTATTGTTTCGACGTTAGGGCAAGTGGCGGCACTCGATTCAAACGGCTTCAGTCTGTTAAGCTGGAATATGCAGAAAGGGATGAAAGAGGGATGGGAAGAAGATTTTCGTCGCCTTAGTTATAACAAAGATCTGCTCATTATTCAGGAAGGTTACCTGACTGATGCAATGAGGAGATTACTGCAGGAAAGGCATCACCACTGGGACCTGGCCCTTGCCTTTGAATTCAGGGATAATAAAACCGGCGTGTTGACGGCTTCAAAAGTTGAACCGAGTTTTTTATGTACCTTCCGGAACAAAGAACCTCTGATCAGAATACCAAAATCCATCCTGATAACCCGATATCCCCTGTCCGATGGAAATCAGGTAGTAATGGTGGCCAATGTTCATTTAATAAATTATACACTAACGGTTTCACATTTCGGATCCCAATTGAATCAACTGGAGGAAATACTGTCAAAACACCAAGGACCACTTATAATTTCCGGTGATTTCAACACCTGGAATGATGAACGCATGGCTGTTGTCGATACTCTAGCCAGCAGCCTAGATCTGAAGGCGGTGACTTTTAGTAAAAACTATCGATCCACCGTCTTTGGCCATAATGTCGACCACATCTACTATCGAGGGCTGGAACTCATTAAAGCGCTCTCTGTCAAAATAACTACTTCCGACCATAATCCCTTGATAGTTAAATTCAGACTGACCAATGGTCCTTAAACAGGGATGAGCCTTGCCATAATCTTTGAAGTCTATCAAATTTTAGCTGAGGACCACGGGCGTAAGCCCGTGGGTATCTACATCATGATGTGACACCATTCAAGTTTCAGCGGATTGCCGTCTTCACCGATTATTTTTTAAAAAGGTTTCCTGCTTCAAGTCCCATCTGGGAAACACATTTGATCATGTCCGGCAATGAACCATCCAGTTTTTTAACGAAATTGTCGGGCACGATATTCAGTTGCCCGACCGTGGCAAGCGGAGATATCGGGATGAATACCATCAGTCGACCATCGGGGATCTTTTCAACCACAATACCCAGAACTCGGCTTTCCGAGCCATAGAGGTCAACTTCGACAACCGGAAAATCAGAACTCTCAATCCCTACAAAGCGTTGAGTTAATCCCTTAAAGGTTGAATACATAGGGATGCGTTCAAATAATTTTGCTTCAAACCAGCTTTTAACGATCTTACCCCAGAAGGTGTTCAGAATTAAGCCCGCGAGAAAAAAGATGGCGATGATGAGGAAGACAACAGTGAGGACTGCGATGATTGAATTCGTCAGGGGACCGAATGGCATGTGTTCGGTTAAAGGTTTGGTTACTTCAATTAATTGCTTAAACGTGTCACCAATAACAATCGTAACGATTGCAATGGGGATGATAACTACCAGGCCTCCGATAGATGTGATTTTAATAAATTCAATCAATTTTTTCATACGACACCTTAAAACTGTCTTAATAAATATCTTACCAATATTTTGGCTATAAACTATTTGCAGGCATTGTGATATCTGTAAGAAATTTAGGTTTGTTTGATAATTATCGGCATCCTGCCAAAGGAGATGTCGGCCTGTTTTCCGGTCCTAAAGGCATACCGCATACATCGCTGCCGTCCTTTGGCAATGGTTTGCCGGTCAACCTTCGAACTGGAACATGTATGGGACTGAAAATAAATTTTATTGTGGTTCCAACGATACCCCCCGGTACAATGCCCAATTCGAAGTCCGCAAATTTTCCATGCACTCCGAGAGGTGTTGCAAGACTGAAAAATTCAGGCTTCTTGGGTGTAGGCGCGACTTTGAGATCGACCTCTTCTTTTTTAAAATTGACCCAGCCCTTACCGCAAATTCGCATCCGAGAGGTATCAATAACAAAAGCGTCAGGCTTCAGAAATCCGTCTTTCATACTCCACCGACCTACCAGACATTCGATC
>JAAXQD010000125.1 GCA_012974475.1 Desulfobacterales bacterium | reverse complement strand
ATTTATTGTTTCACCGGATTTTGTAAGCGCTTCAAATTCGAAATCCTTAAGGCTGCCCGATGCCTTCAGAGATTGTATCAAAACCTCTCTGTCTTCGGCATCTTTATATCGAACAATGACGCTTTCCAACAGCATCTCCTCCGGAGACTCAAACCCAAAGATCGTTGCCAATGCTTCGTTTGCATAGAAGAAATCGCCTTTGATACTGGTCTGATAAATCCCCACAAGGGAAATATTTAAAAGATTCAAGTGTTTTTTGTCTGATTCTTTCAACTTCCTCTCAGCCCGGTCACGCGCTTTAATTTCTCCCTTGAGACGCCGGACAGTTTTAGCCAATTCGGAATTTTGATCCTCTGCGTGTCGTCCACGCTCTGTGGGTGCTTTGCGCAACGCCGCTTCTGCCCCCTTGCGTTCAATGGCTTCATTCTCTAACGCCTCGATCTTTTGTTCCAATTCTTTATAAGTCGGTTTTGTTTCCATCGGATCTTTCTCCAATTATTTCAACAAGAAAAAGTGGGTGCAATTTTGGTTTTTTTGCCGTATATGCATCTTAGAGGTCATTTGAAGCTTTCGGCAGCCCCGCAGGGGGGGATTTGCGTTGCGCGCCATCAAGCCATAGGGAATGTTCCGCCTTGCGGCAGTGCGTCGCAGCGATTGCAAGAAATTCTAGCCATTTTAATATGCGCTTGCCCTGCTGAATCCACAAAATTCAACTGGGCGAGCGGTTGCAGTTCAAAACCTGCCCGTGCATCCTGTTTGAGTCTTTTTCGAATAGCGCTCAGCGGTGCCGGGGGTTCATCCGGTTATACCGGGATAAACTGCACGAGCGTAGGGCTTTGTTGCTCTGAAGGAACATTATACATTTGTCGGCCAATAAATTGCTTGTAACCGGACCGCAAAGACGCTATAAGCCCCTTGCGCTGATTTTATATCAATAGCGTCAATTCTTTAACGTTTACAAGACCAATCTAAGATCATGGGCTTATTATCATCACGTATTTCCGTAACACGCTATAAAGTCAAGGGCAGCCTGGACGGGTCGGTACATGAAACCGTATACCAGAGCCTTAAAAAACGTTCAATACCCAACATCGAAGATGACGGGTCAGAAGCCATCGTCGGCTGGACATCCTTTGAGAATCCATACGCTCCCGATTTTGAAGGTTATTCTTTTGTTTTCGGTGCCCATATGGTTTTTGCCCTCCGGGTCGACAAAAAATCCATTCCGCCGAAACTCGTTCGGAAACATTGTGCCATAGAGGTTGCCAAACGCCTGGCGGACAGCGGCCGAAGCTATTTATCCGCCAACGAGAAAAAAACCATCAAAGAAAATGTCGTCCTCACCCTCAGCCGCCGAATTCCGGCAACCCCAAACGTCTATGATTTGGTTTGGAATTACCAGGAAGCCTCCGTATGGTTCTTTTCCAATCTGAAATCGGCCAACGAGGCGTTAGAGACGCTTTTTATCAAATCTTTCGGCCTGCAGTTGATCCGTCTGTTCCCGTATACCACGGCCGACCTGATCGCCGGACTATCGGACCGTGAACGCGATCTATTGGAAAAACTGGAACAGAGCCAATCTGAGGGATAACCGATGCTCGATGTCGCCATAGCATATCGCCGTTACCAATTCTTAGGCAACGAATTTCTGACCTGGCTGTGGTTCATGATCGAAACCGATCAGAACTCGTTGCGCCAATACGATCCGGATCTTATATCCCTGAACATCGGCAGCCGCTTGGTGCTTGAAAATACTCGCAACAACGCCAAAGAAACCGTCACCATTAAAGGGGATGAGGCCAACCTGGAAGAAGGACTGGTGGCGCTGAAAAAAGGGGCCGTAGTTACCGAAATGCATCTTTCATATAAAAGCGTCGGCCAAGACTGGCTGTTCAGCCTCAAGGGGGAAAGTCTCAACATTTCCAACCTGAAACTACCGGAGACCGGACCGGTGGAGACTCCGGAAGATCTTGAGGGCGTTGTGATCGAAAAGGCCTATCTTCTGGAAAAGGTCATTGGGCTGGTGAACAATCTCTTTTCCCACTTCATTAAACTGCGGGTTTCCGATGCCTGGCATAGCCAAACGGTTTCCCAGATCCGCAAATGGTCGGTATCATAGAAAAATCGCAACGAGTTTGAAATCATTGCCCTCCATTTCCCATGAAGAACATCCATGTTAAAGGGGGTTGTTTTTAGAGGGGGTCACACGGAGCGGGCCGGTTCCGGTGAGGAAAAATCTAACCCAATCAAAACCGAACGTCATCAATTCCACATCCGATCCCTTTAATCTGTCTGCGGTTTCCCGCGGAATATCAAACCGGGACAAAAAAGTGCTTTCAAAGATGAATTTTTTAAATTCATCGACGTTAAAACATGCCATTAAGGCCATTTTTAATGCCGGGCTGTCGAGACCTTCGGGACCCCACGGATTTCCTCTGAAAAGGGTGTCTATGTCCACCCACAGGTCATTCATATCATTAAATAATTGAATTTGCTGGTCTTCAATCCACGCGTCTGCGGTCCACTCATGGGATTCTTTGTGCCCCAGACAGTAAGAATCTTCGGCCACAAAGTATAACACTTTTCGCCCATTTTCATCATCGGTCCTTGCTACGGCGCGTTCCATTGGATATGCCCGGCATGAAAACGGCCGGTCTTCGTATATGGTGCAACCGCTCGTTGACAGAAAAAGACATGATCTCTCATCATCATCCGACATTTTCAGCATAAAGTTGGGAAAATATGGGTTGTCTCGAATGGCTTGAAACGT
This sequence comes from Desulfobacterales bacterium, assembly GCA_012974475.1. GTDB lineage: Bacteria > Desulfobacterota > Desulfobacteria > Desulfobacterales > UBA11574 > JAAXQD01. The sequence continues at coordinate 1,987 of JAAXQD010000125.1, read as the reverse complement.
ATGCCGTTCCAAAAGTTTATCCGAAGATATGCCAAGCCGGTTTTTCATGCGGATGACGTCATATGGATAAAGATACATGTCTGCATCTTTGCAGCATCGGGTAAAACATGCCACACCGGAATGGCAATCAAATTTGAATGTATCTCCTGTGATGCGTCTGCGTCTGCCGCTTTTTTGTGTGCCGGATATATCTTTCATAATTAAAAAATCACTTTTCCCCGCTTGGGTATTTATTTTAGAGGAGTATATCCGCTTTTTATACCAAAGCAAGTCCAAATGGACCTTTTTAGAGCGCTGGCTGCGCGTTAAAAAAATGAAGGCCCATAAGATCCCGTTTAAATGGATCTTTATTTAGGCCTGTGGAGTGAAATTCTTAACCACTTTATAAAAAAGATGGACATTGCAGCAAATTTTTATTAAGATTATGCACAACTTACAGCTTCAAGAAAAATCATGAATAAAAATTCGGTCAGCGACAACTCCCGGGAAAGAAGATACGAGACCCGAACGGTTCTCGATCAATACTACAGTGTTGAATTTCGATTGAAGGAAATCGCCAGCACCTATCAGTTTAAACTCAGGGACATATCATCAAAAGGTATGGGGGTTCTGGTCCATAAAGGGTCTGAGGTATTAAAATACCTAAAGGTGGGAGATACGCTGGACATGAAATATCTCCCCCCGGAATCTGCTGGCCTTTCTCAATCCTTAAAAACACAAATCGCACATATCACCCAAAAAGACCAGGATCCGTTTAAGGGGCATTTTTTGATGGGTCTCTCGATTATCGAAAAACAGGATCTTGACATTTAGTACGTGAGTCAAAAAAACCATCCCGCCCTTTCTTCGGAAAGTCCGATACGTTTTTCTACCAGGTACCGAATCCGATCTCTCGGCGATAATCTTGCCTGCCTGATATACCGCTTTTTCCCGCTGCTGACGGAATTATCCTGTGGCTGAAACGGAATGTTATTCTGAGAAAGGCTATAAAATAGAGTGGCATGAACTTCAAATATTTTCATTGGTGCAATGGGGATTAAGGTGAGCAATCCGGCTGAAGAATAATGTTCAAAAACACATAATGAAATTTGGGGATGGCGGTAAAACCGTCGGTTTTCATATTCGGTTCTGGAGTCCGAAGATAGGGGGCTGAAGATGGGGATCGGCAATACCATTGCGTTTCCCCATCTTCAGAGTCAAATGGTCAGGACGACCGAATTTTTTTATTTAACCGGAGTTAATTCAACCCTGCGGTTTTTGGCACGTCCTTCCTTTGTATCGTTGCTGGCGGCCGGCTTGGTTAAACCGAAACCCTTCACCGTAAGACGTTCAGCCTCAACCCCGTTATCAACGAAATATTTCATGACCGAATTTGCCCGTCTTTCAGAAAGTTGCACATTATAAGCGGCAGGACCAACATTGTCTGTATGCCCGTCGACCTCAACTTTGATGGCCTGATTCTTTTTCAGTATCATCACCGCCTCATTGAGCATGGGGTGGGCAACGGACTTGATATCAGCGCTGTCAAAGCCAAACAGCACCACGGCTGCGTATGTCCAGCAACCCCTTGCATCTACGGTAGCGCCCTTGGGCGTATTGGGGCATTGATCCTTATCGTCCGTCACGCCGTCGCCGTCGCTGTCCATGGGTTTTGCCATCGGTTTCGCCATCGGTTTTGGAGCGGGCTTGGCTAAAAATATTCCCTCTACAAAACCGGCCATGTTCGCCGAGGAAGCCAGTCTGTCGGCGGTGGTTGAAACGCCACACCCGCCTGCTTTGACTATCTGTTCCAGGGCCATTTTGCCGGCAGGATCGTCTCCCACCTGTACGGTGTCGATGCAAACTCTGTCGCCGAATTGGCTTTTCATGGCCTCAGCAGCTTTCACCGGTTTCTGGTCCATCTTTTGTCCATCGCTGACGATAATGACCGCTATTGGACCTTGGGACGACTTCATGTCGGCGCCGGCAGCGTTGATGGCTTTTGCCA
>JAAXQD010000264.1 GCA_012974475.1 Desulfobacterales bacterium | reverse complement strand
ATAAATGTATGATAATATAAAAAATGTTAAAAATAATGGCGTCGTAAAAAGTGCCATCTACTGCGTTGGTGTATTTTTTCAGACACTCGGCATACTACATGTATGGCCTCGTTCCTGAAAAAAACTACACCTTGTTATATGAACCTTTTTACTTAGCCATCTATCGTTGAATTCATGACTTTTTACGAGATCATCAAAAACTCGTTTACCACAATCGATATTCAAATAAATTCTGATGAATTCGTATCACATCGAATTCATTTTGTTTTTAGATTTTTATCTTTAAAATGTGAAGATCGGGTTTAAACACAACCATACGGTATAATCGACGACAAATGAGATCACACGCCTTTGGTTCAAAAGTTATCAGATGCTTGTTTATTTTAACGGTTATGATTTTGACGGTGCATCTATCCATTGATGCTCTGGCAGAAACTTCCGGAAAGGTTCTCGATTCGCCCAAAAATAAAACAGCAGCCCAGAGAAGTCAGGACTCGGAAAGATTTATTTCCATAGATTTCAACGATGTCGACATCAATGTTTTTATAAAATTTATCAGTGAATTGACGTCAGAGAACTTTGTTGTCGATCAACGTGTAAAGGGAAAAGTGACGATAATTTCACCCAGCAGAATTTCCATAAAAGAAGCTTACAGGGTTTTTGAATCGGTTCTGGAAGTCCATGGGTTTACCACCGTAAAAGCCGGAGAAGTCACTAAAATCATTCCATCTCCGGATGCACGATCAAAAAATATTGAAACCCGGCTCAAAGAAGAAGCCGCCTCACCTGAAGATCGAGTCGTTACGCAATTGATATCTTTAAAATTCGCAAGTTCTTCTGAAATTAAAAAACTGTTCGCGCCATTGGTTTCCAAAAACAGCGTGATTCTGGCCTATCCTCCGACGAACATGTTGATTGTTACCGATGTATATTCCAATATAAAACGGCTGATTCGAATCCTGAATGCCATCGATGTTTCCGGCATGGGGCAGGAGCTATCCATAATTCCATTGGAATATGCCGACGCCGCAAAATTTGTGAAAATTCTCGACTCTGTTTTTCAGGAAAAGAGAAAAACCAAAGCACCGGTTTTGTCAACGATCAAATTCGTGGCGGATGATCGGACCAATACGATTATCGTAATGGCCAGTGAGGTCGAGACCTCAAGGATAAAAAAACTGATCGAAATGCTCGACCGGGCGACGCCCAGGGGAAAAGAAAGGATCCATGTCTATTATCTTGAAAATGCCAATGCCGAGGATCTGGCAAAGGTCCTTCGGGAATTGCCGACGAAAAAAGCCGGGACACCCGAAGAGAGAAAAGTTCCGTTTATTTCGGAAAAAGTCAAACTGGCCGCCGACAAAGCGACCAACAGTCTGATCATCATGGCCGGCAAGGAGGATTACCAGGTCCTGGATGAGATCATTAAGAAATTGGATGTTCCAAGGGCCATGGTCTATATCGAATGCCTTCTCATGGAAGTCGACGTGAACAAGGATTTTAGTCTGGGCGTCGAATGGCAGGCGGGCGGTACGACGACCATCGGCGGAAAGGATGCGGCTGTTGGCGGCGGTTTTAAAACGCCGGATGCTATTTTTCCAACGCCGCCAGTCGTAACCTTGCCAACACCGGAGGGTTTTGCACTGGGGGTGATCACCGAATCGGTGACCATCGGCGATATCACCTTTCCCAACCTTGCCGCAGTGGTACGGGCCTATAAAAAGGATAAAGATGTTCATATCCTCTCGACCCCTCAGCTTTTGACCATGGACAATCAGGAGGCCGTCATTATTGTGGGCAAGAACGTTCCCTATCAGACCCGATCGGCCGCCGAAACCGGAATCGAGACATACAGCTCCTATGAGTACAAAGATGTTGGAATAACCTTAAAGATTACGCCGCAAATCAGCAAGGATCGGCTGGTTCAGCTCGATATTTCCCAGGAATTGACCAAACTCGATGATGTGTCAAACCTCGGTTCAGAAGATCGTCCGACCACATTAAAGCGCAGCATCGACACAACGGTGATTGTAAAAGACGGGAGTACCGTTGTCATCGGCGGGTTGATCGATGAAACCATTTCAGTAGTGGAATACAAAGTTCCCTGTCTGGGAGACATTCCTTTTTTCGGGTATCTGTTCAAATCGACGACAAAGGGAAGTGAAAAGACCAATCTTTATGTGTTTATCCAGCCCACTGTCGTCAACAATCCCGCCGAAGCACAGGCGCTGTTGGAGAGCAAGCAGGATGAGGTTGATCAGATCAAAGCAGGGAAAATCAAGATGTACGAAAAACAACCTGACAGCACCGGATCCGAATCCAAAAAATAAGAACTGCCGTCGTTCAATATAACTTAATAATATAGAAACTTCCTTCAACCCTTCAACCACCATGCAAAAACATTTTACCCAGATACTCAAAGACACCTTCGAGGTTTCAGAAGAAGATCTAAAAGAGGCCCAAAGCATTAAATCCGAAAAGGGCGGCGATTTCGGAGAAACCCTCGTAGCAAGAAAGATCATTACCGAAAGACAGCTTCTCGAAGCTTTAAGCATCCAATACGACATTCCTTTCTGGCCGGAACTGCCCCTTGAAAAGTTTAGAACCGATTTTACCGACCATGTTCCGATTCAATTTTTAAAAAAATACAACATGGTTCCTTTGATAAAAGGAGATCCGGATTCCGATCCCGACCAAAGATTGCAGGACGAGGATCGACACAATAATAAAGAAGATCTTTTCAACTCGGATTCGGCCATCGCCGTAAACGATCCGGCCTGCATTCAACCCATCGATGACCTTCTCAAGATTCTCGGCATCCATAACGTTAAGCTTGTTCTTTCAACAAAGGAGGCAATTCTATTTGCCATAAATATATCGTATGATCTTTCCAGGGGCTCGGCCGAGCAGCTTGTCCAGGATATGGAAGAAAACGGCAGTGCCATTATCAGTGAGATCGAGGAAAAGGCGGACCTGCTGGATGACATCAGTGATGCACCGATCATAAAACTTGTGAACCATATTATTTCACAATCCGTGAAAGCCCGTGCCAGCGATATTCACATTGAACCCTACCGGGACAGTTTCAAAGTGCGCTATCGCGTTGACGGTATTCTATATGACCTGCTGTCCCCTCCAAAATGGGTCCAGCCGGCGCTGATTTCCAGAATCAAGGTCATGGCGAAGATGAACATTGCGGAAAAACGTCTTCCCCAGGACGGTCGTCTGGACGTCAAAATCGGCAATCAGCAGATCGATGTGCGGGTATCCACCATTCCGACGTCGTTTGGAGAGCGTCTGGTGCTCAGGCTTCTGGATAAATCAGCTTCCTTGATTTCACTTTCGGATCTCGGACTTGTATCGGACAAACTCGATACCCTTGAAAACCTTGTCAAGTCTCCGAATGGTATTATCCTTGTCACCGGCCCCACCGGCAGTGGAAAAACAACGACGCTGTATGCAATCCTCTCGTCCATCAATACGCCGGATATCAACATAATCACCATTGAAGATCCCATTGAATATCAGATCGAAGGGATCAGTCAAATACAGGTTAATCCGAAAATAGACCTTACCTTTGCCAGCGGACTCAGGTCGATTGTCCGGCAGGATCCCGACGTCATTCTGGTCGGTGAAATACGGGATAGGGAGACAGCAGACATCGCGGTTCAGTCGGCACTCACAGGCCATCTTGTTTTTTCCACACTCCACACCAACGATTCTGCAAGCGCGATTACCCGCCTTGTAGACATCGGTGTTGAACCCTTTCTAATTTCATCATCGGTCCTGGCGGTTGTTGCCCAGAGACTGATCCGGGTTCTTTGTAAAAGTTGCAGAGAGCCTTACACCCCCGATGACGTTGCATTGAAAAGCATCGGGATTAACGCCGATCAATGTCGGGAAGCTGCTATTTACAAATCCATAGGATGTGAAAACTGTTTTTTTACCGGCTACAAAGGACGGAGAGGCATTTTTGAAATTATGCTGTTGGATGACCGTTTAAAAAGTCTTATTTTAAAGACCCATGATTCCAACAGTATAAAAAACGAGGCCTTGAATCTGAATATGGTCACTTTGCGCCAAGACGGTGTACAAAAGGTGTTAAATGGTATATCTACCATAGAAGAGGTTTTCCGGGTCACCCAAAAATGAAGGTTTCGTAAAAAGTCAGTTTTGTTCGTTCAGATATCGCTCACAAGAGACTTTTTACGAGTTCGAAAAAAATAACCTATGAAAACAAGATTTGGTTTCATCATTTGTTGTGTAGTTTTAAACGTGTTTTGGAGCAGCGCCTTCGCCCGGCAGGAGAATAATCTTGCTGACAATCCAAAACGTTTACATGAGGCTTCAGAAAAACAGGGGAGCCCTCTCCTTTATCCTCTCAAGTTTTATAGAGATTACATTTCAGGGTCCGACGGTGATCGTTGCCCCATGTATCCGACATGTTCCCAGTACTGTATGGATGCCGTCAAAAAACACGGTTCCCTTACCGGCTGGATCATGTGCAGTGACCGTCTGATGCGTTGCGGTAGAGACGAGACAAAATTATCGGCGCCGGTCTGGATAAACGGTGAAAAGCGCAACTACGACCCTGTGAGCAATAACGATTTCTGGCGGCAATAATTATTATGCGCATCCGATACATTTGCTTTGGCTCTCAGCTGATCCCTCTCGTTGCGCTATTTTTTCTTTTGATCCCCTTTTCAAAATCTTTTGCCGGCTTCGAAGCTCCACCGGACCGCAATCCTTCTGTTATGATAACGCCGGACAAACAGTTCGATTATGCAGAGAACCTTTTTTCCAAACACGATTATTCGACGGCCGTTATGGAATACAAGCGGTTTATCTATTTCTTTCCGGAGGATAAGCGGGTGGAACGGGCAATGTACCAAACCGGCATGTCGTATTACCTCGGAGGGGATTTCAAGGCGGCCGTCGATTCATTTCAAAAATTGGTCGATGAATATGTGGATACCGGCTATGCCATAAAATCGTATTTTAAGATCAGTGAAGCCGACATGAAACTTATGGCCTTCGATCCTGCCATCATCAATCTCAACAATCTTATTACGGTCACGAACAATGGGGATGTAAGGGATGAAGCCTACTACAGGCTCGGGTGGATTTATCTTGAAATGGCATCCTGGGAAAAGGGCGGACAATACTTTTCAAAAATAAGTGCAAAAAATAAAGATAAATACAGACTTGAAAAACTGGCTGCTGAACTTGACAAGGAAAAATTAATTCCAAAAAAGAACCCGAACCTGGCGGGGGTTTTATCTGTCATTCCCGGGGCCGGATATCTTTATTGTGAAAGATACCAGGATGCACTGATCGCTTTTTTGCTCAATGGTGCTCTCATATACGCCGCCTATGAGTCTTTCGATGCGGAGAATCCCGCACTTGGGGGACTTCTTGCTTTTGTGGGAGTGGGTTTTTATGCCGGAAACATCTACGGTGCCGTAACAAGTGCTCATAAATACAACCGGAAAAAAACCGGCCTTTTTTTAGAACGATTAAAAGACAATGTGAAAATTAACCTTTCGGCCGATGTCAAGAACAAAGGTGTTTGTCTTTCTTTTCAGTTTGGCTTTTAGTCTTGAATGGGAATGAACCGATTTAACCGGCAGAGAATCATTTGAAATTTTTATTCCTGGAACCTTTTTTCGGCGGATCACATCGGGATTTTGCCCAGGGCCTTATTTCACACTCCCGGCACAGAATCGACCTTGTCACGCTGCCCGCCCGTTTCTGGAAATGGCGGATGCGAGGGGCGGCTCTATACTTTGTGAAAAAAATTCCCTCTCTTAAAGACTACAACGGATTGATTGCCAGCGACCTTATGAGCCTGTCGGATTTTAAGGCCCTATGGGGTCGGTTTTGTCCGCCTTCCCTGGTTTATTTTCATGAGAATCAATTGACCTATCCATTGGCACCCGGTGAGAGCAGAGATTTTCAGTTTGGTTTCACAGACATCACCACAGCCCTTGCAGCCGACAAGGTTCTTTTTAATTCCCGGACCCACTTTGATGCATTTTTCTCGAGCCTTCCAGAATTTTTAAAAATGATGCCTGAATACCGGCCCATGTGGGTGACCCAAGAAATACGCAGCAAGAGCGGGGTCCTATATCCAGGATGTAATTTTCCGGCTGGAGATCGTCCGCTGCCCCGTTTGGTTTCCGAAACCGACGCGCCGCCATTGATCATCTGGAATCATCGCTGGGAATTTGACAAAAACCCTTCGGCTTTTTTCGAAGCGCTGGATGCCATACTCGAACGGGGTTTGGATTTCCGTCTTGCACTTTTGGGAGAAAACTTCCAGATGGTCCCCAAAGCGTTTATCGCAGCCAGAGAACGTCTTAAGAACCGGATCGTTTGCTACGGCTATGAAGCATCCAAAGAAAAATACCATGAATGGCTTGCGAAAGGAGATATCGTAATCAGTACGGCAAATCAGGAAAATTTCGGTATCTCAGTGGTTGAGGCGATTCGTTACGGCTGTATCCCGCTGTTGCCTGACCGGCTGTCATACCCGGAAATCATTCCAAAGGCCTTCCATGATGATTTCCTCTATAAAGATCAGACGGCACTGATCGAGAAACTGTGCTTTCTTATCTTGAATTTTTCCCAATTTGAAGTAAAACGACAAAATCTATCCGAAGCGATGTGTCGCTTTGCCTGGGAAAAACTGATCGATCAATATGATGCGGTGTTGGAAAAGCTGGCAGAAACGAGGTGCTATAATGTCAAGGGATAAGACGGATCGATTGAGAGTCTGCCTGTTGAGCTATCGAAGCCATCCCCACTGCGGCGGGCAGGGGGTCTATATATATAATTTGAGCAGAGCGCTCAAAGACTTGGGGCATCATGTGGAGGTGGTTTCAGGGCCGCCTATCCCCCAGCTCGATAAAGATATAAAACTGTTTCAGCTTCCCGGTCTCGACCTTTATAACCCGGATGATCTGTTCAGGATGCCCTCTTTAAAAGAGTTTTCAGATCCCATCAATCTTATGGAGTGGCTGGGGGTTTCCACCATGGGATTCCCGGAACCGTTTACTTTCGGTCTCAGGGCGTATCGATTTTTAAGGAAAAGACGACATAAATACGATATCGTTCATGACAATCAGAGCCTTTCATACAGCATAAAGTCCATTAAAGAATTTATTCCCACCATCGCCACAATCCACCATCCCATTACCGTTGACCGGGATCTGGCTGTAAGAACGGCTCCGTCTTTTTGGCAAAAGATGAAACAGATGCGATGGTATTCTTTTATCGGTATGCAAAAAAGGGTTGCCAGAACCCTCTCCCACATTATCACCGTTTCACAAGCTGCAAAAAACGACATCAGTAAAAATTTTGGGATTCCCCAGGAACGATTCAAAGTTATAATGAATGGCATCAATACGGACCTTTTTTATCCGGTTTCTGAAATCAGAAGGGAAAAAGGGAGGATTATCGTTACCAGCAGTTCGGATACGCCGATAAAAGGGCTTCGCTACCTCCTTGAAGCAGTGGCTGAAATCTCCAAAACCCTCGACGTCAGGCTCGTTATTGTCGGCACCGTAAAAAAGAATGGTGATATTGAAAAACTCATAAAAAACTTGGGCATAAAAGAGCGAATTGCGTTTACAGGCCGGATCGACAATGAAGCCTTTGTTCAGCAATATGCCAGGGCTTCTTTGGCGATCGTTCCGTCCGTATACGAGGGGTTCGGTTTTCCTGCCGGCGAGGCGATGGCATGCGGTCTTCCGGTTGTAAGCACCACCGGCGGTGCCCTGCCCGAGGTGGTGGGGGATGCCGGTGTTCTGGTCCCGCCTGCGAATTCCCGGGAACTTGTGAATGCTATCACACAACTTCTCGAAAATCCTGAACAGGCGGAAAAAATGGGTCGTGCCGGGTTTAATCGGGTTCACCATCGCTTTTCCTGGAAAAAGGCGGCAGAAATGACCGCTGCGGCGTACAGGGAGACCATCCGTGATTACCATCGATTTTGACCGGCTCAATATAACACCCGACTGTCGTATCCTGGATATCGGATGCGGAACCGGGCGCCACACCTGCGGTGCTTTTAGGTTCAGAAACGTCGTTGCCGTCGGGGTGGACATCAACTTTGATGATGTTTTTGAGGCACAAAGCAGGCTTGAAAACCAGGAAAGACTCGGAGAACACGGCGGCGGGATGTGCAAGGTTTCTGTTGCCGACATATATCACCTGCCGTTCAGAGACAATTATTTTGACCTTGTCATCTGTTCGGAGATTCTTGAACATCTTCATGACGAGAAGACCGCAGTCTCTGAAGCCGTCAGGGTCTTGAAACCGGGTAAGAACTTTGTTGTCAGTGTTCCAAAGTATCTGCCCGAGCGAATCTGCTGGGCACTTTCCCGCAATTACCACAACACCGAAAATGGACATATCCGTATCTATAAGAAGAAAGCGCTGTTCGACCTTTTGGAAAGGGAATGCCTGATTCCATGCGGGCACCATTATGCCCACAGCCTCCATGCCCCGTATTGGTGGCTGAAGTGCCTTGTCGGTCCGGAACGTGAAGATTCCCGGCTCGTAAACCTGTATCACCGTCTTCTGGTATGGGATATCATGAAGCATCCTTTGATTACACGCTTTCTGGACAGACTGCTCAATCCGATCATGGGGAAGAGCATTGTGGTTTATCTGACAAAAGACGATCCTGTATGAAGAGGAAACACACCGCGCCCATTTTACAATTGTGGATGGGCACTAACCAACTCAAGTTTTGCACCCGAACTGTGGTTGTGGACGCTCTTTGGCAGTCGGTCATTTCTTAAAATTAACTGTATCGAGCAATTACTGCTTGGGAAGCGTTTCAGGGATGGCGCCGGACGGCATGCGTTTCAAGACTCCCAAAGTGTTTATCATGGAAACTTCTTTGAAAAGACCGGATGCAACCGCCAGTTTGTAAATATGATACGGTGCCTGACCGCCCTTTTCAGGATTTTTAAAAATGTCGTGAATCATCAGATATCCATTGGGCATGATATGCCCGGCCCACGCGTTGTAATCCGTGTATGCCGCCGCATAAGAATGACCGCCGTCAATAAAAACCAGGCTGAGGGATGTTGACCACAAACGTGCAGCGAGTTCGGACCTGCATACCATGGGGACGACCGTATCCTCGAGGCCGGCTTTTTCAATCGTATTTCTAAATTCTTTAAATGTGTCCACACGGCGGGTTTTTCGGTCGTAAAGCTCGGGGTCGAAATATTCTTCTCCAGGCTGCTGTTCTTCGGATCCTCGGTGATGATCGATGGAGAATAGAATGCTGTTATTTTTTCTGCAGGCTGAGCCCAAATAAATTGTCGATTTTCCGCAGTAACTCCCGATTTCCAGACAGGGACCACGACGACTGGCCTCTATGGCAATGTCATAAAGGGCGTTACCCTCTTGACGGTCCAGAAAACCTTTAACGTTATTTAACAGTGTTTCATCAAGCTTCATTTTTAGGTTACAGGCTAAGGAATGTCTTCATACCCTTTTACCAGGACCGTCCTCGGTTTGGCACCGTCCGAGGGGCCCACGATCCCTTCTTCCTCCATCATTTCGATAATACGGGCCGCTCGATTATAGCCGATACGCAAATGCCGCTGAATCATGGATATGGATGCCTGTCCATTTTTTGTAATGAGTGCCAAGGCATCGTCATATCTTTCGTCATATTCTTTTTCACCGGAATCTTCCGTTTCCTTTGGCGGCGCTTTGACGATGGTTTTGTCGTATTCCGGTGCTTCCTGTTCCTTCAGAAATTCGATGATCCTTCCAAGCTCCAATTCTGAAAGGTATGCCCCATGAATGCGCTGGAGCTTGGTGGTGCCCGGCGGCAGAAAAAGCATGTCCCCGTTTCCTAATAGGTTTTCAGCACCGTTCGTATCGATGATGGTTCTGGAATCGGTCTTGGAAGAAACCTGGAAGGTAAGACGGGTGGGAAAATTGGCCTTGATGATCCCGGTCAGCACGTCCACTGAAGGCCGCTGGGTGGCAAGTATCAAATGGATGCCGGCGGCTCTGGCCATCTGGGCAAGGCGTGTCAAGGCGACTTCCACGCTCCTTGATGCGGCCAGCATAAGATCGGCAAGTTCATCGATGATAACAACGATATACGGCAGTTTCTCCAGGTCCTTTCCTTCGGGGGTCTGACGCTCCTTTTCGATCTTCTGGTTATATTGTCTTATGTGTCTGGCTTTATTTTCAGACAGAAGTTCATACCGTCTCTCCATTTCACGTACGGCCCAGAAGAGGGCATTGGTGGCTTTTTTAATATCTGTTACCACCGGCGTAATGAGGTGGGGTATTCCGTCGTAATTGGAAAGTTCGATTCTTTTGGGATCGACCATAATCAGTTTTACATCATCAGGGGTCGATTTGTAGAGCAGACTGCAGATCATGGCATTCAGGGCCACGCTTTTGCCGGTTCCGGTTGCGCCGGCAATGAGAAGATGCGGCATCTTGTCGAGCTCTGCAACGACAGGGTTTCCGATGATGTCCCTGCCGAGACAAATGGTCAGTTTGGACTTCGATTTTTGAAAGCCACTCGAAGCGACAACCCCTTTGAATCTTACAATCTCCCTGGAGGCGTTGGGGAGTTCAATCCCGATGACGGCTTTTCCAGGGATCGGGGCCACAATTCTAATGCTTATGGCTCTGAGCGCCAGGGAAAGATCGTCGGAAAGATTGACGATTTTGTTTATTTTAATCCCCGGAGCAGGTTCATATTCAAAGGTTGTGATGATGGGGCCGGGGGATATGGCAACCACCCTTCCTTTGACATTAAAGTCTTCGAGCTTTTTTTCAAGGAGTTTCGACTGCATCTTTAAATTTTCATCATCGGCGGAAGAGAGTGCCTCCTCGAAATCGTCTAAAAGATTGATGGAGGGTAGCTGGAATCCTTTTCCGGCATGCATGAAACCAAACACTTCCTGCCGTGGAGCCGGAGTTTCCTTGATGGGCCGAGGTTTTGGAGTTTTGATTTTTATTTTCTGTTCCTGCTGGACTTTCTGAACTTTTTTTGTGCCGGAACGTTTTTTTGATTTTTTTCGTTGCTCTTTCCATTTTATGAATAATGTGCGCAGTCGATCTACTGAAAAAATACCTGTTTGCCAACATCGTTTGGCAAACTTTATCAAAGAAAAACCGGTGGCCAGAATCAGGCCGATGATCCATAAAAGTGTCAGGATAACGGCTCCGCCCAGTATGTTGGAATATTTTACGAGAAATGATTTTAAAGGGATTCCGATGAGGCCGCCGGAAGAAAATTTACTGCCAAGAAAAACAATATGGTTGTGCTTGAGTGCCAGTAAACTTCCCGTGGTGATCATCAGAATAACGCCACCGGCAAGGGTCGAAATGATGGCCTTTCGGGAATGGTTGCCGAAAAAATGGATGCTGGTGAGAAGTAGTAGAATCGGTACCCAGAAAGCACCGAGCCCGAACAGTCCGATGAGGATGCCCGCCAGATGTGCGCCAAATAAACCAAAAAAGTTGTGGATCTGACCCGCTGCCCTGGCATTATTGATCGAAGGATCAGCCGGACTGTAGGACAGAAGACTGATCAGCGTAAAAATAACGAGAAAAAATAGTAAAATTCCTGTGATTTCTTTGCGCATTTGAACCTATTCCAATGGTTGATGAACTCGTAAAAAGTCTGATTTTGCTCGCTCCGCAAGCAATTTTGGGATTCATGACTCGCCTGGCTAAATTGCAAGAACTCGGGCTAAAGCCCTCAAACAGCTTGCAATTTTTAACGCCAGACTCCTCATGAATCTTTCTCCAAAATTGCTCGATGTCGCTCACAAAAGACTTTTTACGAAGCCGTCAATGGTCGATGTTTAGACTTCCAGAATAAACGGGAGTATAACCGGTCGGCGATTTATGGTAAAGGAAAAATATTTTCTCAGGGCTTTTTGTATTTTCGATTTGATTTTGGCCGCCCGATCCGGGACTTCGGGGCTTACTTCCTCGACAATTTCCAGGACAACACATTTTGCGTCTTCCAAAAGGTGGCCCGTTTCCGTTTCAAACACAAAGCCGCGAGAAACGATTTCAGGTCCGTATACCACAATGCCGGTCTCTTCATCAAAGGCCATGTTAATCACAACCAGACCGTCTTCGGACAGGTTTCGTCTTTCCTTGAGTACGCTCCTTCCCACATCTCCGACACCTTTGCCGTCAATGAGCACCCGGCCTGTCGAAACACTGTCTTGAATTCTTCCGCCGTTTTCATCAAATTCTATGATCTGTCCATTTTCCGCAAGAAGAATGTTTTTCTCGGAAATACCGACCTGCTTTGCCAGACGTGAATGAAGAACCAGATGCCGGAATTCTCCGTGGATTGGAATAAAATATTTGGGCCGGGTGAGATTGATCATAAGCTTTAACTCTTCCTGAAAAGCATGGCCCGATACGTGAATTTTCGATATTTTTTCATAAATAACATCGGCACCTCGCCGATAAAGATCGTTAATAATCTTGGCGATGGCTTTTTCGTTGCCGGGGATAAATTTTGAGGAAAGGATAACCGTGTCCTCTTTTTTGATCTTTATCTGCTTGTGGGTGCCTGTTGCCATGCGAGCCAGGGCCGCCATGGGCTCTCCCTGACTGCCTGTCGTTATGATAACGATCTCTTCATCCGGGAAATCATTGACCTGTTCGATATAGATTTCCATCTCTTCAGGGATGCGAATGTATCCAAGATTTTTTGCGATATTTACACTCGTTTCTATACTCCTGCCGCTAAAAACGACTTTCCTGTTGATGGCCAGTGCGATATCGATAACCTGCTGGATTCGGGTAATGCTGGAGGCAAAAAGACCGATAATGATTCGTCCGGTTCTACCTGCTGAAATCCGCATCAGGGTGTCTCCAACCTCCTGATCGGAGATGGTATATCCTTCCCTTTCAACATTCGTGGAATCCGATAAGAGAGCAAGAACTCCTTTCTCGCCATACCGGGCAAACTTGTTTACGTCGGTTATCATGCCGTCAACAGACGTGTGGCTGATCTTAAAATCGCCGGTATGAACGACGATCCCCAAGGGTGTTTTAACGGCAATCCCCACGCCATCAACAGCGCTGTGGCAGACACGAATAAACTCGAGTTCAAAAGGGCCCAATTCAAGCTTTTCTCTGGGTGAAATTTCATGCAGTTGAAGCGGTGAAAGGAGCCCATGTTCTTCGAGTTTTTTCCGCACAACCCCCAGAGTAAAAGGCGTGCCATAAATCGGCACATTCATCTCTCTCAAAAGATACGGCAGTGCTCCGATATGGTCTTCGTGGGCATGGGTTAAGACGATCCCTGAAATATGGGGTTTTTTCTGTTTGATGTAACTCATATCCGGAATTACATAATCGATCCCCAGCATATAGTCCTCCGGGAACATCAGCCCGGCATCGACGATGAACGCTGAATCGCCATATTCAAAAACCATCATGTTAAGTCCGATTTCTCCCAATCCGCCGAGGGGTATTATTTTCAACATAATGATCCGTTCTTTTTAGCGTTTTCTAAAGATTCCACGATCACGTTTCTAATTTTTTCCATCAGAAGGCCCTTTGTTTCTCTGGTATAATCCGAAGATTCGATCGGTTTTTTGATTTCCACAACCACATGGCCGGGTTCGATTAAAATCTGATTTTTCGGCATAATTTTCCAAGTTCCGTGAAGGATTACCGGGACGATGGGGACACCGGAATCCACTGCCAGAACAAATCCTCCCTTTTTAAATGGCTGGACATTATGATCCCTGCTTCGGGTACCTTCAGGAAAAATAACGACGGATGCCCCGTTTTTGATGATGTTTGCTGCCTGTTGGAGACTCTGTATGGCAGATTTCTTATTGGAACGGTCAATGCTGATATAGCCCGCTCTTTTCATGGCATAACCGAAGATTGGTATCTTAAAAAGCTCCGCTTTGGCGAGCCACCTGAAGTGAACCGGAAGACAGGCCTGAAGAACAGGGATATCAAAATTGCTCGTATGGTTGGCCATATAAATGTGAGGCCCGTGTAGATTAAAACTTGAAAAACCTTTAAGGGTAACCTTGATGTTGCTCGTTGCAAGAAGGAATTTTGCCCAGATCCTTGCAACTTTATGCGCAGTATCTTCACCGGTGCACAAAAAGGAGAACAATATGATCATACCCGCCATAAATGCGGTAAAAAGGAAGGTCCATAAAACAATAATTCGTTTGTGTATCATTTTGTTATTATAAAGACTTCATCTTCAAGTCAGAATGTTTCGGTGTCGGTTCATGGTTGTTCCATCTATGGCGGAATGGCGGGGTGGATTAGATTTTAATTCCGAGTTGATCAAATATTGAGTCGGCAAGCCCGATAAGCCAATTGCGTTGTTTTTCGGTTGCATAGCCCATGCAGCTGCATCGCATTCTTTTTTGGGTGCGGATCAGCATCTCAAAGGCGATAAGGTTTGGATCCAGGTCGACGGCAAAATAAAAGGGTTGACAGTCCGTATGCTCCTTTTGAATTTTGGTGAGGATGTCCTGTTCAAGGGGTATCCAGTAAATTCCATCCACATCAGAGGCACTATAGTTCTCTTCCATGTAGACCTTGATCTCTCCATGATCCTCGGATTTGAGTTCATCGATCACGTATTGTTTCATAACAACAAAATTATCACAGTTTGGTGTGCCGCGCAAGACGTATGTTTGCGGGCATTTTGAAGGTTAAAAAATTTATGCTTTACCCCTAATCCGAATTTTTTTCAAGCTGAGATGACATAAAAATATTTCTTGGCAGTGTTTGTCGGAAATTCCGTATAGTATCTTGATTGCCATAGACGGTAATGCTACGATAAAGGTCGTTTTTTCATAAATGATTGTTGTCCGGGGTGTGTATGATTTCATTTAACGCATGTTTGATCGCCTATATCAGTGTTTATCTTCTCAGTGTGGCGCTGTGTCTGGCCATTGAGGGAATAAATATAAATTATCTCAATAAATATGGGCAAAATGTCCCCGTCGCCTTTCAAGGGGTGATTCATGATGCGGAGTTAAAAAATATCATTCGATACACCTCGGACAATTTCCGATTCAAGTTTGTCCGGACCGGCGCCGGCAAAATGCTTTTCCTTTTGATCATTATTTCAGGTGTTCTCCCATGGTTCGATGAAAAATTGGCGAACACGGAAATTTTGTCTGCAGGCCTGATTTTCTTTGCCGTCATAGGCCTTGGAGAGATGTTGACCGGCCTTCCTTTCAATTATTATCATAGTTTTGTCATCGAGGAACGATACGGTTTTAATACAAAAACCATAAAAATTTGGATTTCTGATCTGGTAAAGGGATTGCTGGTGATGACCGTTTTGGGCGGTTTTCTCCTATCCGCGCTCCTGTTGATGTTGAAGTATCTCGGAGAGAACTGGTGGATTTGGGCCTGGGCTGTTTTTTTGTGTTTCCAACTGCTGATGACCGTTCTCTATCCCACCCTTATTGCACCCCTGTTTAACACGTTTACACCGCTTGAGGCGGGGGAGCTTAAAACCGGGATTAAACGGCTTGCCCAAAGAGAAGGCCTCGATGTCGAAGGGATATACCAGATGGATGCAACCCGGAGAACCCGGCATACCAATGCGTATTTTTCAGGACTCGGAAAAGCCAAGCGGATCGTCCTGTTCGATTCTCTGATTCAATGTCACAGTCAGGACGAAATTATTTCGATTTTGGCCCATGAAATCGGGCATCTGAAAAAAAATCATATTAAAAAACAAATTCTTATAAACGGTTTTGTGTCCCTGCTTCTTTTTTTCCTGGCGGCAAAGTTGATGACATGGGAAAAGATGTATGAAAGTTTTGGGTTTTCAGCCATGTCCGGGTATGTGGGCCTTTTTCTGGTGGGGATTTTGTGGGAGCCTGCAAACTTTTTTCTATCGCCCGTTGGAAGAGCTATTTCCAGAAAATTTGAACGGGAGGCGGATTTTTATTCCCTCGGGATTCTAAAGACCGCAAAACCCCTCGTCACTGCGCTGAAGAAAATGGCAAAGGAAAACCTTTCGAATCTCAGCCCCCATCCGCTGTATGTCTTTTTTAACTATTCTCATCCACCCTTGCTCGAAAGAATCGAATATTTGGAAACGGGTGAAATGTCCGGGGGTCTGTGAAGACATGGGCGGCCGGTGAGAAACTCGGGTTTTTCATTCCTTAGAAAACAGTGTCAGTTTCCGATGGTTCGGTGTTTAAATATCCCGTGTTCGGGTGTCCGGAGAGGGAAGGTGGGGATCGTAATCTATTGCGGCAGTCACCTGGCGGTAATTGTCCCCTGGTCCATGTAAAAAAGGACCAGGGGACATGGATTTGATGGATGGATTATGTCTCTTCGACCGTAATTGCACCGGGTTCACACACCTCGATGCAGCTTTCACAGCCCAGACATTCGTCAGCATTTACAGGAACAGATTTGTCATCCTCCATCTCAAACACTTCAACAGGACAGACATCTACACATTCCTCACAACCTTCGCATTTTTCTGGGTCAACAGTAGGGATAAAAGCCATTTAAAGAGTCTCCTTTCAAAATAAAATTAGATCACGGCAATAAAATTCACTGCGCATTCATTGTCGGGAAAATTCCTTATACCAATTGACTGAGCGAGTCAAGCTTTCTTGTGGTTTTTTTTAACTTTTATGAAAACATCTATTTAATATTTGGAAAAAGACCGAAACAGAAATTTTAT
>JAAXQD010000238.1 GCA_012974475.1 Desulfobacterales bacterium | reverse complement strand
TTCAAATTGCGAGATATTTCAAGTAACGGTCTATGCATTCTGGTAAAACAAGATTCCACCGTGTTCAGACAATTGAATGAAGGTGATATATTGGACATGGAATACAATCCGACAAGATCTTCAGGTCCCACCAAACTTTTTAAAACCCAGATCACATCCAAAAATTGTTATGATCGTTTTAAAGGGCATTCTCTTGTCGAGCTGATGATCATTGACAATTAGAATGATTATGTCCCCATAAAGTCAAAAAGGCAAACCCAGCGAAATAAGTTTGCCCTTTTTTGAAAACGATATCACAGGTTCTGAATCAACTTTTTAAACTACGGATACATAGCAGTAACATGCAATTTTGGTTTCCCTTTAAATTGATGAAAGCATAGGCATGCGTGCTGAGTTATTTCAAAAAGGATTTGATGAGGTCGGCAAAATGCTGCATACCTCTCATTTCGAGTTCTTCGACAAATACTGGCCATGGAGGGATGTTGCTGCGATAAGGTTTAGATGACGGTCCAGTGTACATCCCACCTCCGGGGCTAATTGAAAGACCACCGCTGGACTCTGTAGAAAGACCACCCCCTGGACCAATTGAAAGACCACCACCCGGGCCGGTGGACATCCCACCACCAGTACCAGTAGAAAGACCACCACCTGGCCCCGTAGACATCCCACCACCTGGTCCAGTGGAAAGCCCACCCCTCGGACCTGTCGATGCACCACCCTCAGGCCCAGTGTACATTCCACCGCCGGGGCCTGTATATAGGCCGCCACCTGGATCAGTATGTTGATTCCTCGGCCACGTGTAATGTGCCATGACTCTTCTCCTTTGTCTGAAAGGGTACTTATGCCTAACCAGTAATTATGTAGTTTTTTTCTTGGCTATTAGAATTAAAAATATTCTGCATAACATGCAATTTGTAATGTTATCCAGAAGCAGCTTGGCATTATTTACTAACCGGAAATTTCAGCTTTCATTAAAACTGTGGAAAAACCTCTTTCAATTAGAACATAAAGAACGTCAATTCCAGATATCTTGCCAAAAGCACAAGCTAAAGCCAATTTTTACTGATTACATATATCGCATAATTTCCAGTAAAAAGCAAAAAGACAAACCCTCTAAAACAGATTTGCCTTCTTGGAAAACGATATCACAAATATTTTAGACCTCTGATATTTACAGATTTATAGATATCAAAGTATGGATAACGTTGGCTTCGTTTGCTGGAAGCGCCTGGTAGGTGACACACAACCAATCCTGCGCGTTCTGTCTTTCCCGGTGCTCACGCAAGTGCAACCGCGACCGCCCACCCAGCCCCATGGAAGGGAAAACGAAGAAAAGGGAGGCTACCGTCGTCGCGACGCCATAGGCTAGTGCCCATACCGGTGACGCAGGCCCTCCGACCAGGAGATCCCAACCGAGCACGTACGGGACCGCGAGGCCCACGCCGATGGTGTAGTGCGTGACATAACCGTAGAGCATCTCGTTTGCGACCTGTTCCATCTCGCTTGGATGCCCATAGCGGAAGCGCCCGCGAGACCAGCCCACGGCCATCCTCCCAATCATCCCCACGTCTATTTTCGAGAGCATCCCAGTTCGGGCGAATAGAAGGTTCAACAAATCCATCACCAATGTCCCCAACACCCCTGCTACCACTCCCGTTACGACAAGATCCATTGCCCCTCCAATACCCGAACATTTGATACCAAGCTGCCCAGACTGGTCAGACCGCCTGTGCTTCCGAGGTTCGTACTGCCGTCACCACGATTCGGAGTCACCTAACGGGTGGCTAACTTGCCGGACGAGAACCCAGTAACTGCTTAATTTAATTGCAATATAGATTGCCTTAATGATCCCGGTCAATGTTGGGGTTATGTTTCAACTTTAGATATATTGCATATCGCATATTTTCCCGAATACAATATATAGGAGCAATCACCGCGTTTAAAGTAGACACAATGACCCCACGAAGCTACTACATTCTCAAATCATGCTAACTTCATGGACTAGGAGAATCGAAAAAGAATTTCTTCAAAATTCTTTACTCTTTCTCCATGGAACTCGATCCCTTCGTCCTTAAGCATTTTTATTTTTTCCTGTATAGCGTCTCCAGATGTCTTCCCCTTAAATCCCCCAATCCGACCGGATGTGGCAACAACCCGGTGTCAGGGAACCTCGGGCGCATAGGGGTTTCTTTTCATGGCCTGACCGACCCCCCGATATGCTCTGGATTCCAGGGCATGGGCAATTTCTTTATAGGTCGTTACACGCCCTTTAGGCACCTTCCTTAAAAGATCGTACACTTTATCGGAAAAAGCTTTCATTCCCACCCTCTCTTTGAAAAGCTAAAAATTAAAAAATCAATAACTTATAAGAACATAACGTCGAAATTCGCCGGCGTATTTTGGGCGTCAGCGAAAAATACGTCCGAGTGAAATTTTATTGTTAGGCGCTACATCCATTTCTTCCAACGAAATAGCAATACTTGAAGTACGACCACCACGACAAGCATTCCAGTAAAGACAAGAAATGCCATAGGATAATCAGTGCCAGGAATCCCCCCAACATTTACGCCTAATAGACCCGTCAAAAATCCTAGAGGAAGGAAAATTGCTGCAACAACCGACAATACATACATTCTCGAATTCATTTGTTCAGAAAGGCGGCTTTGTAGCTCTTCTTGCGTAACTGCAGCACGCTCTCTTACGGCATCAATATCTTCAATATGTCGAATCAATCGGTCATTCACCTCTCTTAATTGAAGACGACTACCATCATCTAACCAACTAACTTTTTCGATTATTAGCCTTGATAGGGCTTCTCGCTCGGGAGCAAGATAACGTCGTATAGAGATTGCTTGCCGCCGCAAGGTAGCAAGCTCATACCTTAATGAGCTACTGTCAACAGCCAATACCATTTCCTCGAGCTCGGCTACTCTATCCTCAAATTGATCAACGGTTTCGCTCATGCGCCATATAAGCCTGTCGACTAACTCCACTAAGAACTCGGCCGAGTTGCATGGTCCTTTCTTGGTGTTAAATTGATTTATTAAATCAGTTACTGAAATTAAATCACGTTTTCTGGTTGTAACAATACGTGTGCTATCTACCCAGAGTCGAATTGATACCATGTCTTCTGGATCGGCACCAGGATTGAGGTTCACACCGCGAAGCGCAATTAAAAGACCATCTCCAATGACTGTTGTACGAGGTCTTGTCTCCTCTGCGAGCAAGGCTTCGACTACCAGTGGTTCTAAAGCTGATGAATCAGTCAGCCACTTTATTTCTTCGCTATTATTGTAATTTAGATGAACCCATAAATTTCCATCCTGAGGCGTCCATGCAGCAATTTCATTCGTATCGACCGTACGAGCACCGCCATTACCGTCAAGCAAATATGCGAGAGCTGAACTTTTGTTAAACTGTAAGGTAGATATCATAAAAATATTCTCCGTAAGTGAGCAGAATTCTGTGCCTAACTTTAATTTTGAGATGCGCCTTCATTTACACAAAAATATGAATAAATCAAATAACTAATCTCTTGACTGCAAAATTTGAAAAATCATACTGCTGAAGGCGTCAGCTCCCAAATTCTTGTTATGGATTTCTCTATAAATCAAGCCGATCAAATTTCTTTTTGGTGATCTCCGCTTTTACTTTTCCAGTGTGAGAGATACCTTCGGGTTCAAATAATATTAGCTTGACATGACCACGAGGAACAACACGATGCTCTACACCTCTTTCGACAATGTAAAATTCACCGGTCTGTAGAGTAATGTTTTTATCCTTTTCATGTATGTCGAGTATTCCATCTACTACAAAGAACATTTCATCTTCTTTTTCATGTGTATGCCAGGGAACCTTATCACCTTCTAACCGCACAACCATCACATACTGTCCGTTTAAATCCCCTACTATTTTCGGTGAATAAGTATCATTAAACTTCTCGAAGCATTTTTCGATATTTACTACTTTTTTCATTTATTTTCTCCTTATGCATAACGAAGAAGTCAGTTGACTGGTTAGGCTGCGCTCCCTCTGAAATTGACGCTCTGTTACATCATACAACCAGCGGCAAAGAGCACGCAAACCTGAATGCTCGCCTTTCCCTGCAAGCTCAACTCACAGCTTGTTCCTTAGCCAACATCCGCACATCCAGTGGTATCCCTTTTCCCTCGTCACGCACGAACGTCATTGCCTCACCAGGGCACCGTTCCACACACACACCACATCCCATACAGGCTCCCCAGTTCACAGCCGCTGTCTCCTTCACGTGGATAGCCTCGAAAGGACAGACCTCCTCACAAGCCGCGCATGCCTCACAGACTGTCTCGTCCACCTGCGCCACGTAGCCCGACGAAGCAGCCATCGGCACACCATGCCTGGCCGTTGCCTCCATCCCGAAACAGCAGCATTTGCAGCAGCTACACAAGGAATAGAAGCGTCCCCCCATAGCATCCTTGAACCAGGCAGTCTGTATGTGCCCTCGCCTGTGCTCTGCCTCAATGAGTTCAACTGCTTCGTCCTGACTAATTCGACGGCTTATAGAAGGATGTTGTTCGAGGATGAAATCCACGAATGGCTGGCCTATGATCAAGCACACCTGAATCGGCAGGCACGGATTTTCTCGAGTCCGTCGGCAAGGGCATTCATACACGACAATATCAGGTGGTGCTTTAAGCACGAAATCCCGAGCCATTGGATACGGGATGATCTGTTCCAGATCGCGTCGGGGAATGTCTTGGTTTATCGTGATGATGGCATTGGCATTTTCCGGAGTAAGCACCTTGAAGTGAAAACGGTCAGCCCACCACTTCTTTCCCTGTGGTCCTATATTGGGAAAGACATAGTTCAGGAGCACGCGGATATATTGCCTGGTCCAACGGCCATAGACATATCCGTGTAAAACGTTGAGAATACGGGCAACAGATCGTGTCATTCCCGTTTCTCCTTTCTGAAAGATTAGATGATGAATTCCGAAAAAATGTTTAGCCAAGCCAATTTAATGCAACGGCATAACGTAGGCATAACCTGCTGGGATGAAGCGTAGCGAAATCCCAGTCAGAGTTCATGCCATTGTTGTGCGCTGGTGCTTTTCCTGCTTGACGAATGTTCGCATATATGCTAACAAGACTTTATGCGAAAAATCAAATTCTATACACTCGAAACAGGTAAATGTCCTGTCGAGGAATTTTTTGATTCGCTGACAAACAAACAATTTGAAAAAATTTCCTTTGTCCTTGATTTGATTGAGCAAATCAATATCGTGCCGAGCAAATATTTCAAAAAACTGAAAGGCACTGATAATATCTGGGAAATACGGGTTCAGCAAGGCAATAATATATTTCGAATTCTGGGCTTTTTTGACGGGAAAGAACTTGTGGTTTTGAACCATGCTTTCATCAAGAAATCTCAAAAAATTCCGCAAAAAGAAATTGCCGTAGCCGAAAAACGAAAACGTAACTATTTCAAACAAAAGGACTTAAAATGAGCGATTTCCAAAATTATAAGAAAAAACGCATGAAACAGGACCCTGAATTTTGGTCCGGGTACGATGAGCGGCTTGAGACTTTTAAACTGGGCATCCTTTTAAAACAGGCTCGTTTGGAAGCGGGACTTACCCAGGAACAAATCGCGAAGCGTCTCAAAACCACGAAATCCGTCGTGTCACGTATGGAAAATCATGCAACCGATATCCGCCTATCTACTCTTGAAAAATTTGCCAAAGCAGTTGGACGAAAAATTCATGTTGCTTTAAGATAAACGATCATCCTTTCCAGTCTTCCATTTGTTTTCCTTATTGGCGCTAACGCCCGGCATAAGGCGCGGCGGCTTTTTGCCGTCACCCTTAATGCCGTTGTTAGCCAGCAATTGCTGCTCGCAGAACAGGAGCGAGACTTAATCTTGTTTCTCGCTGAGTCCATACTTCTTGTTGATCTCGTCATACGTGGGCTGAATCACGTCCTTCATGTCGGATTTGCCGCCCACTATAAATTTCGAATAAGGAATTCTGGCACTTGGATCGGGCAACTGAGGCTTCTCGGTGGCCGGAGGTGGCCAGACGTGTTCATCATAAATTGCCATCCGCACGCGAATATCGTCCTTGGTGATGTTCCACAC
>JAAXQD010000087.1 GCA_012974475.1 Desulfobacterales bacterium | reverse complement strand
GCGTCCATAAACGACCATCCTTCGATCACTATATACCCAACAGCACCGAATATAAGCAGGCACGCAAATAAAAAAAAGTGTAGAATAAATTGTTTGGTGCGATCCATGTTGATATTCAATTATTTATTAACATTTAATTAATACAATATAGAGATGTGATGTTTGTGTCAACAACATGAAATGCCTTGCTAAATTCATCCAGGAAATTTAAATGGGTGTAAGTTTTTTCAAAAACCTTCACAAGAAACTTTTTGTATTCAAATATATTTCTGCATAGAAGCAGTAGACAAATTGATGATCAGCGGTTCAAGTGTTGCAAGCATGTTAAATCTATCCCCTTCTGCGGTCAGCAAATTGGCGAGCAGGGGCCGCAAGGACAGTCATAGAGAAAAGATCGAAACTAATATTTTTGATTTAAACAGCTATGAAAACAAGGGAGAGCAAGCGTAATATAATAGAAGGGAAGATTGATCATATGTCAACCTTTCACTAACGTCTCTCAAATACTGGAAAAAGGCGGTTGAGATTTTTTTCTTAAACGCCTTTTTCTCTTTTGTAATCCTTCTTTGCAATTGTTTGATAGAGATAAACCCCTGCGATACTCCCCAGAATGTTCGCCAGAACATCCATATAATCGGCACTTCTATAGGGAACAAAAGACTGGTGGATTTCATCGCTGATTCCGTAAAGGGCGGATAGAAGCACGCTGAGGATCAAGACAAGCTTTAAATTGTGTTTTAATGGGGTCGTGTTGAAAGCCCTTAAAAAAAGGGCGGCCAGAAGGGCATAGCATGCAAAATGGAGCAGCTTATCCATAAACGGCCAGTCCGGCAGGCTTTGGGGGGAGGGATGGGAAGACTGAATATAAATCAAAAGGCAGTATACGAGAATCGGAAACCAGTAAATGATGAATTTTTGTAATTTTCCCAAGGTAATATTGCTATTTTGCCGTCAGATCGAACGGTTATCGGAAAGTTTTATGTTTTTCCTGATTCCTGACCCCTGAAACCTGTTTTAAAATCCGGTTGTGGGCCGTCTTTTCCCGAACAACGCTTCACAGGGCGCGTTTTTGGTGACATGTTTTTTAAGATTCTTGCACCAGAGTGACTGAAAGGTGCGGCAGGACCCGTCCAGGGCGTCGAGTTTTGCAAAGTCGGCATCTTCACAGCGCAGGTCGCACCATTTGATGCTATGGGTTGTAACTCCCGCATTCATGTTGCCGCAATCTTTCATGTCAAAAAAAGTTTAAGTTCCCATTGGATAAGTGCAATTTCGTTGCCGTTCTGTACTTCGGGAAGCCTCGACGCTTGCAAAACCCAGGTGTTCACCGGACCGGTCATAAGATTTCAAGATCGAGCTTTCTTTGGCGGATGTGGGAAAGGACCTTGTCTAAAAACGCCGGGTGGGTAACCCCGTACCTGACCTTGCCGTCCAGGGTTCTGACGGAAAGGTTTCCGGATTCTTTTTCTTTTTTGCCCACCGTCAGGATCAGCGGAATTTTGTCCAGCTGTGCATCTCGAACTTTTTTGTTGAGGCTTTCGGTTCGGCTGTCCACTTCTGTGCGAACCCCGGCGGCTTCAAATGTTATTCTTACATCGTTTGCATAGGGCGCAAAATCATCGTTAATGGGGAGAATAACGGCCTGGACAGGGGCCATCCACAGGGGAAATTTTCCTGCAAAATGTTCGACGAGAATACCAAAGAATCGTTCTATGGAGCCGTAGACCGTCCTGTGAATCATTATGGGGCGACGCTTTTCGTTATCGTTGTCAATATAGAAAAGATCGAATCTTTCAGGCAATGACATATCCAGTTGAACCGTTCCGCATTGCCAGGTCCGTCCCAGGGCGTCTTTGATATGAAAGTCGATCTTGGGCCCGTAGAAAGCGCCGTCGCCTTCATTGATCTTGTATGCTTTGCCGTAAGTGTCAAGGGCTGCTTCGAGACCTTTGGTGGCCACTTCCCACTGGGCATCGGAGCCGATGGATTTTTCCGGGCGCGTGGATAGCTCCAGGTCAAATCCAAGGCCAAAAGTTTTGTAAATGCGTTCTTCCAGCTGCAATACACCCAGAATTTCATCTTGAATCTGCTCGGGGGTCATAAAAATGTGCGCATCGTCCTGATGAAACGCCCGGACACGGAAAAGTCCGGACAAAACTCCGGAAAGCTCATGACGATGGACCAACCCGATTTCGGATGCCCGGATCGGAAGATTCTTGTAAGAATGGCGTTTTGTTTTATACATCAACATTCCGCCCGGGCAGTTCATCGGCTTTATTGCATTCGCATGGTCGTCGATGGTGGTGAAATACATGTTTTCCCGGTAGTTGTCCCAGTGGCCGCTCCTTTCCCACAAGGCCCGCTGAAGTAGAATCGGCGTTTTGGTTTCCACATATCCGGCAGCCCGGTGTTCCTCTCTCCAGTATTCCAAAAGGGCGTTCCAGACCACCATCCCTTTGGCATGAAAAAAGGGCATCCCCGGTGCTTCATCGTGAAAGCTGAAAAGATCGAGGGCAATACCGATTTTGCGGTGATTTCTTTTTTTGGCCTCCTCGAGGAAATGGAGATGTTTATTCAATTCTTTCTTAGTGAAAAATGCCGTGCCGTAAATTCTCTGAAGCTGTGCCTTTGTCTGATCGGCACGCCAGTATGCGCCGGATACTTTCATGAGCTTTACGGCTTTAATAAAACCGGTATGCGGAAGATGGGGACCGCGGCATAAATCCGTAAAATCCTCGTGTTCATAAAAGGATATGTCCACATCTTCCAGCTCATTGATCATTTCGAGTTTATACGGCTCGTCTTTGTAAAATTCCAGTGCTTTGGATTTTGAGACGACACGCCGTCGAAAGGGGACTTTGGCCTTAATGGTCTTCTTCATTTCAGCTTCGATTTTTGCAAAATCATCTTCTGAAAGCGGGGGCATGTCGATGTCGTAATAAAATCCGTTTTCAACCGCCGGGCCGATGGTCAATTTTGCATCTTTGTAAAGATGCAAAATCGCCTGGGCCATGACATGGGATGCGCTGTGGCGGAGGATTTCCAATGCTTCCGGGTCGTTGGCCGTTATCAGCCTGACTCGGGAATCTTGGGTGATTTTTGTGTTTAAATCCATAAGCTCTGAATCGAGCTTCATGGCAACGCAATTTCGCGCCAGACCTTCCGAAATGCTCATGGCCACATCGAGTCCCGTGGGATTGTTTTCAAAACCCTTTATATTACCATCAGGAAATGTTATATTGATCATTAAATTATCACCTAACCCGGATAATCCGGAAATTCGAAACTTTATCTAAATTATATTGGGAAAAAAATCTAACTTCTGGCAGAATTAGGAGCGTCAAACGTTTTTTTTTGTTGAATTTCACACATCTGAAAATTTGATTTTTTTTAAAGAATCAAATTTTCAGAACCCAGAAACCATTTTTCTCACGAATAAAATAAACCAAATTAGAAAAAATAACCCTGCGGGTCAAGGGAAAATTGAATGGAAAACGACTATCAGATCGTAGATACAGCTCTCGGACTCGAAAAAGCGGTCAGCGCCCTTGAAAAAGAAAAGGTCATCGCCGTTGATCTGGAAGCGGACTCCATGTACCATTTTAAAGAAAAGGTCTGTTTGATTCAATTGGCCACAGAAAAAACATCGGTTGTGGTTGATCCGTTACAGGTTAATAATTTTTCTCTCCTTAGACCCCTTTTTTCCAATCCGGACATACAAAAGATTTTTCATGGTGCTGATTATGATGTTCGAAGCCTTTACCGGGATTTTAAAATTAAGATAAACAATCTTTTTGATACAGAGCTCGCATGCAGGTTTCTGGGGATCAAAGAGACCGGCTTGAAAGCGGTATTGAAGATGTTTTTCGAGGTCAATATCGAAAAAAAATACCAGAAGAAAGACTGGTCCAAAAGGCCGTTGCCCGAGGAAATGGTCGAGTATGCTTCAAAGGATGTGATCTATCTTCAACCCCTTGCCAAGATACTGATCGATAAACTTGAAGAAATAGACCGGCTCTCCTGGGTCCTTGAGGAATGTAAAATTTTGAGCAAGGTCCGGCCGATTTTATCCGATGAAGAACCGCTGTTTTTAAAATTCAAAGGTGCCGGGCGGGTCAAATCGAGAGGCCTTGCCGTACTAGAAGCCTTGTTGCAGTATAGAAAAAGTGTTGCAGAAAAAAAAGACAAGCCGTTGTTCAAAATTATTGGAAACGATTCGATTATGAAGATCGCAACCGCCAGACCGGTAACGCTACGTCGTTTAAAAGGGGGCAAAGCATTGAGCGGCAGACAGATCTCCATGTACGGCAACGATTTGATTAAGGTGGTGGTCGGTGCTTTAAAAATAACCGAGCGTGAACTTCCGGTGTATCCTCGAAAAACGGTGTCGGCAATGCCCTATAAAGTATTTGAACGGATAAAAGTCCTTAAATCCTGGAGAGATTCAAAAGCCAGGGAATTGGATATGGATTCCGGAATTCTGTGCAATAATGCGCTTATCACTGCAATTGCCGTCAAAAATCCTGAAGATATAAAATCCATGGGAACCATCAAAGAAATGAAAAATTGGCAGAAGACGGCCTTTGGCAGGGAGATAATAACGGTTTTAAAATCGAAAAATTAGATTTTCGTCGTTTGGCGGTGCCTATCGATTCTCTAACATTGAAATTCGGCAAACTGTTTATGGACTCCATGAATCCCCGGACCGTTCATAGAAAACTCGTCGTTCGCATCAGCGTCACCGCATGTATTATAGCACTTCTATTCGGATTCGCTGATATTTCATGTCAATAATCGCGAATGTTTATCAAAAAACCTGTTATTTTTTTATAATACTTATC
>JAAXQD010000050.1 GCA_012974475.1 Desulfobacterales bacterium | reverse complement strand
GGAAGTTACTTCCTTAATTTCAGCATCATAATAACACAACATTTGATACAGTGAAAACTTGGATATTCAATATACAAGGTTCTTTAATCTACAATAACAATGGCTGGTATATATTACAATATAATTATTTGCCCACCCCAACCTGATCTAACGTTTAGGGGGTGCTTTCGTGCCTACACCTTCGATTGCTGAAAATAGGAAATTTCGAAATTAAATCGATGTTGTGATCACTTGCCAGTAAATCAATATCAATTTAGTTACAGATATCGTCAAAGTGAGATTATACAAATCGATTCCACACTATGTAGATGCTGTGTTTATCCATGACAACCGCTTGATCCAAAGCTCTCGGCGAATCTATTCCCGCTTTCCGTAGAATAGGTAGTAGGTATCACAAACAATCTATCAAGAAAGGCATAAAATCATAGGATGTCCCTATTGTTTTCCCCGTCACCATTTTCTAAATCTTACATGGCGAAAATGCCTGCATGATTTCACGGGCGACCGCATTTTTACATTCAACCTGGCATTGGGATAGATCTTCGACATGGGTGCAATGCGCTTCACACAGTGGACTCTCAAAATTAATATCCGTGAACATGGTTCCCTTATGCAGCGACAAGAAATCCTCCACTTCCACCACAATCGTCGTATTACACTGGTTTCCATCCAAAATATGATTGAACAAGTAGTAACCGGATTCGCTTTCTATAAAGCTGGCTTGGAATCCAACCAAGCAAATTGAGGGGTCTCCCAGAAAGTCGTCTCTGATCCTCCATGTATATGAACATTTGGAACAGATTTTGAAAGAATTTATTTTCAGGTTCTCTTCAACATCCCAAAAGTTGAGTTTTTCAGGTTGACAGAATATCGGATAGGTAAAAAAGTGTCAATAATTAATAATTAAGATGCGACCCCATTGGGCTTCACTAGGAGCGCTGTGACAAATCTAAAAATTAGGCATGACTACCCCCTAAAGCAGCAAACAAGATCATAAGGATTATTGCTTGAATGACCCAACCAATGATGCAAACACCTACAGCACGTAATGTGCTCTGATAGTCAAGGGCTTGCCTAACCGCAATAACCATAGCTATCAACATCCAAATTGAAGCGATCGCAAAAATGATTCCGGATACACCAGGGATAATAGCCAATACTCTAATTAAACCTGGAGAGCTTGAAAAACCGATGGTTCGTAACAATTCACCATGATCAGCTTTGGTCTGAGGCTCAGGAAGAATCTTAGCACCGATAAAATATGTCATATAGGCCCAAACATACCAAGCTATAAGAGCAGTAATCGCTCCAATAATAATTCCCTTTACGCCTATTGTTCCGATGCTTCCTATCCCGGCGGCTATACTGGAAAGAACAACAACTCCCATGGCTTGACCCATTGCTCCTTTATCAGCCTCAACCTCTTCATATAGGTTAATGTCCAGCTTGGCAGCACGAACAATACGATCTATATAATTTTGCATTAAAACCCCCTAACATTATCATATATCTTAATTATTTTTTATAAATCTATTATCAAGGTATCAAGGTCATATGATCTCTCACCCGCTTTTTATTTTTTATCAGGAATCCTCCCGGTCATCAGGGCAACCTTAAGCCCGCCATGCGGCAGCAGATGGGTGGTCGATCTGAAAGGAACCATACCGGCAAGGCGAGGATTCAGCGAAATCAGGACAAATTTCCACCCTTTGTATTCTTTTTTCAGTCTCTCGCAGACGGACAGGAAAAGCGCTTCACTTTCTCGTCGCGATCCCAGCCGTCGCCCAAACGGCGGGTTAAGTGTCACCAGCCCGGGACGGTTTGTCAGTTCAGTTGGCGAAAGATCGAAAAAATCCCGGGTAGAAACGGCGACGATGCCGGACATATCGTGTTGAGTCACGCTGTCTTCAAGTTCGCAAGCCGCCCGGTCGTCCAGGTCCGAGGCAAAGATGAAAGGGGTGTTTGTTCGAACGATCTTCTTTTCTGTCGCCTGTTTCATATGCTGCCATCGTTTGGGTTGAAACGAGGGCCATTCCATGAAGGCAAAATCCCGAAACCTGCCCGGTGGAATCTTCTGGGCTATCAGGGCGGCCTCAATGGCAAATGTGCCGGAACCGCACATGGGGTCTACAAGGGGTTCTGTCCCGGTATACCCGGAAAGTATCAGGGCAGCGGCGGCGAGGATCTCTCGAATGGGTGCCTTGGCTGCGCGGGGTTTGATGCCCCGCTTGTGAAGCAGATCGCCGCTGCTGTCAATGGACAGGGTAACACGGTTATCGGACAACCGGACAAAGATCTGCTGGGTGACGGTCGGTTCTGGGGTGGCTTCCCCGGAGAATTCATTTTGCGCAAAGCGGAAGGCAATACTTGCCTGAACACGCCCGGCAACAGCGTCCTTATGATAAAGCCTTGAGTGGCGAGAGGTCACGCGGATGTGGGTCGGGGTACCCGGAAGAATAAAAAGCTCCCAAGGGACAGCGGTCAGGTTTTTTTCGAGTTTCCGAAAATTAGCGGCATGAAACGACTCGATGCGCATGAGGAGTCGATTGGCGGTGCGAATGTTCAGATTTGCAAGATAGCAGTCGTGAAGCCGCCCCTTGAATTCAACCCCGCTTTCGACGATCGCCATGGGTGTCCCGGACGGCAAGAGGACTTTCAGTTCCTCCCGGCAGATCGTTTCAAGGCCCGGTGCGGTTGCGGCAAAAAACTGCCTTTTTCGACCGATCACATGCCGTTTTATCCGTTTTCTAAGCAGCGTCTCAGTTGTCGCTCTGGTCATTTCTTTTTCATTTCATTCTACTTTTTGCCAAACACTTCTCGATACCTTTTATCTGTTACACTGAAATCACGCATAAATATCAAACCTCGATTGAGCGAAAGTCGAGGATTGTCCGCCTCTGCAAGGATGCCCCATATCCGCGGCATCAAGGGCGTCCCTGTAGCTCGCACGGATAGGTAAAAAAGTGTCAATAATTAACGATTAAGATGCGACCCCCCTGTCTTCCTAAGTCTTTCTGGGAACTGACAACTATTTTTTCTTCATCTGTTTAATAAGATCAGGAAGTTGTTTTTGTGCTGCCCATAGCCGTAACGTCTGCCGATAGTCGTCGGCAGGACTCCCGAGAAGCGTTTTCCCCGGTGCCACATCACTTATGACGCCAGTGTATCCGCCAAGCTTCACTCCGGCACCAACGGTCACATGATCTTTGACTCCCGCACGCCCTCCCATAATAACGCCATCACCTAAAGTCACGGATCCAGCCAAACCGGACTGACCGGCCATCACACAGGATCGGCCAAGTTTGCAGTTGTGGGCGATTTGAACAAGGTTGTCTATTTTCGTACCGTCGCCAATCGATGTTGCACTGAACTTACCTCGGTCAACACAACTCCCTGCTCCAATCTCAACGCCGTCTCCAATCTCAACTGTACCGATTTGTGGGATCTTGACCAAGCCTCGACCATCGGGTGACGGTCGATAACCAAAGCCATCGGCGCCAATTGTCACATTCGGATGGATGATACAGTAATTCCCTATACAGCATCGTTCACGTATGACCGTACCGGACCAGATAATCGTTTCACTGCCTATGCTGGAGTCATCCAGTACGGTTACATTGGGATAAAG
The DNA here is from genome assembly GCA_012974475.1 of Desulfobacterales bacterium. Taxonomy (GTDB): domain Bacteria; phylum Desulfobacterota; class Desulfobacteria; order Desulfobacterales; family UBA11574; genus JAAXQD01. Next base: position 1,289 of record JAAXQD010000050.1, on the reverse strand, counting down.
CTTAGTGTTCGTGCCGATAATAACACCGGGCCCAATATAGCAACCGGCCCCGATTGCGGCACCTGCGCCGATTTCGGCGGTTGAGTCGACCACCGCAGTTGAATGTATACCAGGCTCACATTTCGGAGGCTCTGGCTCAAACAGTTGAAGGGCTGATGCCAGAGCAAGATCGGCATCGGCCACACGGACAAGTGCCCGGTTCTCTCCCGGTTCGATATCTAAGCTGTTATTGACGATTGCGGCAGAAGCACGTGATTGGTCCCATAATTTTATGTATTTCTTCTCCCCAATAAAAGTTAGTTGGTTTGTCGTTGCCTCGGATATTTGTTCTACACCTGTGATCATGATCGTCGGGCTGCCCTTAAGTGTACCGTTTACCACTTGATTAATCTGTTCGGTTGTATATTGTTTCATAATTGCTCCTGAATAACGTCCTGAATTTTGCACTAATATTTCCGGGTATGGATCAATCGCTTAATAACAAGATTATTTGTGGTTATAGTGCAATATTCACCATTACCTAAAATATTAAAAACATCTTTGATGAGTCCTGGGATTTCAACGGGCATAAACCCCTTTGTTTGAAACCTCAGAAATAAATCATCTAATCTGTTTTCCATCTTTTTACCTCCTCAATAAACCCTTATTTTAAGTCACCACTCATACCAAGGCAGCACCTTATCCGCCTGCCAGAGTGCTGTGTTCTGGCACATTATCTCTGTTCGGTGATTGTCAGTTTATGATCGGCTTTTTTGAGGTTTAAGGTGTGATGATAGCGAATTGTGAAGGTATAAATTCAAACAAAACAAAAGGACATCCCCTCAATATTAGAAGGGATGCCCTTTTTACTTAAAAAATAAGGTTAAATCACAGTGACATTTGCAGCGGCAGGACCTTTTTGTCCTTGCTCTATATCAAAGGAAACTCGGTCCCCTTCATTGAGGGATTTAAAACCGGTAGCATTGATTGCTGAATGATGAACAAACACATCCGCTCCGTCTTCCTGCTCAATGAATCCGAACCCTTTATGGTCGCTAAACCACTTTACAGTTCCGTTGGTCATGATAACATCCTCCTTTCAAAAAATTTTCAAAATCCCAAACTGGAGGATGCCACATTAAAAAAATGAACTGTTCCTTCAGAAAAAAACCGCCCCACCAATTGAAGGTAGAGCCTTGTTGAATAAATGGATAATAACACTCTTTTTGCAGAAAGCAAGCTGATTATTTGTTATTTTTAAAAAAATTGGAGAAGAACCTTAATAATTAAGATGCGACCTCATTTTCTTC
>JAAXQD010000037.1 GCA_012974475.1 Desulfobacterales bacterium | reverse complement strand
TTCCAAAGTCGATTATATTTATGTTTACGCGTTTGCTGAAATGGTTAAAAATACCAACAAACCAATTGTGTTTATCGCCGACCGCGGCGAAGACATCGCCAAAATTCACGAAATTGCCTGCATGGTGGCCGGCGGTGAAGACCAACTTCGCCAAAAACCTTTTCTGTTGAATTATTCGGAAGCCATAAGTCCTTTGCGCTTTCCTGCACATGTCATGGACAGGCTTCTTTTTTGCGCCCGCAAAGGGATCCCTATTTGCTTTCCATCCGGTTCAAATGCCGGCGGCGGCGCGCCGGTAACCCTTGCCGGGGCGATGGCCATGGGGATTGCTGAAAACCTGGTTGGGCTGATTGTGCATCAGCTTGCCGCTAAAGGGGCGCCGTTTCTTTTCGGCCCCAACGTCAGCGCACTTGACATGAAGTCCGCCGTTGTATCCTACGGTTGCCCTGAATGGAGCCTGACCCAGGCGGCTTTAGCGGATATGCGTGACGAAATATACGGTCTCCCCATTTGGTCCTTTGCAGGGGCATCAGATGCTAAAGTGGTGGATGCCCAGCCCGGTGCTGAAGCCATGTTTTCGATTATTACCGCCATGCTCTCGCGTTGCAATCTTATCCATGATAACGGATACCTCGAGTATGGCAGCACGTCCTCCCTTGAAATGGTCACCATTGCCAATGAATTGGTTGCCATGGCGCGTTTTTTCACCCACGGCATTCCGGTAAACGAAACCACTTTGGCTCTGGACGCTCTGGAAAGGATTAAAAATGCAGGCCCCCAGGCATTCTTTTTAATGGACGACCACACTTTTGAGAACTTTGAGCAGGCGCTTTTTATTCCCAAGCTTCTGGACCGCAGCCGCTATGACGCCTGGGAAGCCGAAGGGTCAAAGGATCTTTACACACGCAGTAATGAAGAGGTCAAACGCATTCTTTCCGAACATCAGGTAACGCCTAAAGATGATGGTGTATTAAAAGAGATCGACGACCTTTTAAAGGCTTTATAACTGGAAAAGGTATACATTGCTCACTCGTGCTGAAATCGACAAAATCGACCGGGCCGGACGCAGAATACTAAAACGCGTAGGGGTTAAGATCCTCGACCGCCATACCTTAAAGATGCTCAAGGCCGGCGGAGCCAGAGTCGATGTCAAAGAAAATCGGGTTTGTTTTTCCGGAAGGTGGCTTGACAAAATGATTGCAAAGGCCCCGCAGCAATTCACCCTCTATTCCCGAGACAGTAAAAATGATTTGCACCTTGGATCGGGCAATGTTTATTTTGGAAACGGCGGCCGTGTGTTTCAGATTCTGGATATGAGCACCGGGGGCTACCGCCCGACCATCCTACAAGACGTAATCAATACCGCACGTCTTGTCGATCGTCTCGACAACATCCGATTCTACATTATTGCCTGTCAGGCCCACGATCTGGACCCCGAGTTCTATCATCTGAATGATTTTTTTCATGCCTTCAGCAATACCACCAAGCATGTCATGGGAGGATGCGATACCCTTGAAGGCGTAAAGCAATTGTGGCACCTGGCCAGTTTCATGGCAGGCGGGGAAGACCGACTCAGAGAACGCCCCTTTGTTTCGGTGATCACCAATCCCATAAGCCCGCTAGCGTTTGATGCCAATACACTTAAAATATTAGAGTTTTGCGCTTTAAACGGCATTCCGGCCACATGTGCGCCGGCGCCTATTGCCGGCGCTACTTCCCCGGCGACCCTGGCGGGCACCCTTGCCCAGTTGCATGCGGAGGCCCTGGCAGGCGTGTCGATTGCTCAAGTATTTAACCCCGGCGCCCGGATGCTGTATGGTGCTGTTCCAACGGCTATGGACCTGCGCACCATGAATCTTACCATGGGCTCGGTCGAAACCGCCATGTTGAATACTTGCGCCGTTCATTTGGCAAAACGTTACAAACTGCCCATTTATGCGTCCGCAGGCATAACGGATGCCAAAATCCCCGATATTCAATCAGGGTTTGAAAAGGGGGTATCTTATTTGCTGGTCGCAATGGCCGGAGCCGATTATATTCACCTGGCCGCCGGAATGCTGGATTCCGGCAACTCGATCTCCTACGAACAATTCATCATTGACAACGAGATCCTGGGGATGGTCCACCGATTGATCCGCGGCGTCGACGTGGACACAGAAACGCTTGCCGTTGACATAATCGAAAACGTGGGGCCCGGAGGTAACTACATCACGGAAGAGCACACGGTTAAGCATATGTTTGGACAGTTTTTTTACCCCAACCTCGCTATTCGCATGAATTTCGACCGCTGGCAGGAGCAAGGCCAGCCCACGCCGCTGACCAATGCCCATGAGCTGGCTCGAACATGGCTCGAAGAAGCCGAACCTGTATTGAGTCTAGAAAAATTGTTGGAAATCAAAAGTAAATTTCCAGAAATTGTAAATACATAACTCAAACCGGGAAATCAATATGTCTATTCGCATCATTGCATGTGGTGTCTTTCGTGATGCACTCAGACAAATTGAACCGCAGCGTTTTCACCAAAATGTCACCATCACCTTCATCAACCCTTATCTGCATAATTATCCCCAAAAGCTGAAAGAGGAAATACTGCACCAAATCCATCTGGCTAAAAAAGCAGGGGACGAAATTCTGTGTTTGTATGGAAAATGTTATCCGGATCTGGACGACCATCTTTATGAAATGGGCATTCCCAGAGTCCCAGGTGAGCACTGTTATGAGATTTTACTGGGAAGCAGACGTTTCCACGCTATTATTGACGAAGAAGCCGGGACGTATTTTGTTGAAAAGGACCTTATTTTGAACTTTTCCGAATATTGCATCCAACCGCTGGAACTTGATGACCCCCTGATGCTGGAAAGTTGTTTTCAATACTACAAAAGGCTGGCCTACATTCGGCAGTCGCTTGACCCTGACACCATTATGCCGAATGTCCACGATATATCACGATTTTTAAAGCTCAAACCAATGGTGATCGATGCTGATTATTCGGAGTTAACAGCAAACCTGCTCAGACTGTGTACTAAGGGACACTAATTTTTAAAGTGTCTGATAGGAGCAATTTTTATGAAAAACTTGGTGAGAATGAAAATCCTTATCGTAGACGATGATCCTGGCATTCAAAAATTAATCAAGAATATGCTCGCTAAGGACGGTTATAAAAATATTCAGATTGCCGGTTCAGGAGAAGAGGCGCTGGAGATGATGAAAAAGACTCCTCCTGATCTTGTGGTGTTTGACATTCAATTGCCGGGAATGAAGGGTTATGAAGTATCACAGAAGATGAGAGCGAACAAAAGCACTGCCCATATACCTATCCTGATGATGACAGGTGGGAACATAGATAAAGATAAAGCGCTTGAAAAAAGTTTCAGAGCCGGTGTCACCGATTTTATCACCAAACCGATAAAGAGGGTCGAGTTCACGGCCCGAGTAAAAGCGGCTTTGACGATCAAGAAGAATTACAATCTCATGCAAAAGGAGCCAAATAAACGAAAGCTGTCTAAAAAGGTAGCAAAAAAAAAGGTGTGGCTGAATATTTTACCGGATGATGTCTGGATTAAAGTCCAGCGGGATACTACCGTATACAAAGCGCTTCAAAATACGGAAATAGAATTGGAAGGGGATTGTGGCGGTCTCGGCAAATGCGGAAAGTGCAAAATCAGGGTGATTACCCCCCTTGGCAGGCCTTCAAAAGAAACCATAGAGCTTTTAGATCCTGACGAATTGGAGCAAGGAGTTCGTTTGGCATGTCGCACCAAAATTCGCAAAAACCTTGCAATCTATACCGAAGAACTGAATGGTGAGACGGAATTTTTTCAGATTCTAAAACATGGACATATGCCCCCTGTGGAGCTTGCCCCCCTCATTGAAAGACGTCTGGCAACCATTCCGCCGCCAAGCCGTGAAAACTCTCTTTCCGACGTTCACCGCATTAGAGAGGTATTAAGCCCTGAATTTCATAACTTAAAGACAACCTATCGCTGCCTGTCTTCTCTTTATAAAAACTTAAGGACCACCAATTTCGACGGAGCGGCTGTTATTCATAACGACTGCCTGCTGGAATGGCAGCCCCGAGATAGTATTGGCGGCGTATTCGGTCTGATATTTGATCTGGGAACCAGCACATTGGTGGGCAAACTGGTGAACCTGATAGAAGGCCAGGAAGTGGCGGTAATTTCCAGATTCAATTCGCAACGAAAATACGGGGCCGACGTTATCAGCCGCATTCAATATATAAAAGGACACCCAAAACGTCTGGTGCATTTGCAAAAACTTTTGGTAAAAGATCTGAACTTCATTACCAAACGCCTGCTTGAATCCTTTAGGCTTAAACTGAAAGATATCCTGGTTGCGGTCGTTGCGGGCAACACCACCATGCAGCATTTTATGCTGAGTCTGGACCCTAGCGGAATTGCCGAAGCCCCGTTTACTCCTTTAATCACCGAAGGGATGACCTTTATGGCCCGGGATGTGGGCCTCAGATTGCACCCCGATGCCATGCTTTATGTGATGCCTGCCAAATCGGGATATATCGGCGGCGATCTAATTGGCTTCATTCTTTCATCCGGTGCAGCCGAGCAGGACGACAAGCTGGTGCTGGGTCTTGATTTAGGAACCAACAGCGAAATTTTCCTGGGAAATAAAAACAGAATGCTTACCTGCAGTGCGGCAGCCGGTCCGGCACTGGAAGGAGCGAGAATTTCACATGGAATGATTGCCAAGGCAGGCGCTATTGAAAGCTTCCGGTTTGAAGAAAACGACATTTTCTACAATGTCATCGGGAACATAAAACCAAAAGGGCTTTGCGGCAGCGGTCTGGTAGACCTGGCTGCCTTGTTGCTGCACCATGGTATTGTAGATCCAGAGGGCCTGATCTGTCCGCCCGATCAGCACAAAAAAAGAAATTCAATGACAGCAAGGGTGATTCAAACCCAGGAAAATGAAA
>JAAXQD010000002.1 GCA_012974475.1 Desulfobacterales bacterium | reverse complement strand
ACATTTGGTTTGTTAAAATTAATCATCAAAAAAATCAATCATCGGCGTCGCAATTGCATGCCGGACAACCCGAATTGAGTATGTCGGAACAACTCATGAGTACGTAGGATTGTCAAAAGGAACGTATACATCTAACAGATAACACCCTTCTATATCAGGATTATGGATCCCGAAATCAAAATTATTAAATTAAATTCTAAAAGTACAGAAGGCGACCGCTTCATAAAAGGAAAAGAGGTCCATAAAAAACTTATAATCAACAATCTGAATTACATTAATTTCCAAGACGGCACCATCCTTGTAAATTTAAGACATGCCAAATACGGGCATACGTCTTCTCACCGAGCCAAACCGTTGCCTTGTTTAGGAGACGAGTTAAGGTGCCTTTGGTCCGAAACCGATAAAATCGATCGACAGCTAAGGTCCCATAAATTCCAAGACATTCTCATTCCCGACGGCCCAAACGTATTGCTATTAAAATCCAACGAGATCAGCATTGACCATGAGGGGATCCGCCTTATTCTTCCCGAGACGTGTCGGGAGGTCAGACCCCGGAAACTGAAACGGCATGCCTGCAAAGGCGTCAAGGTCCAGCTGATTCAGAACAGCGCTCTTTTTGATGGGGTTCTCATGGATTTCAGTACGGCCGCATTCCGTGTCGAAGTCACTGCAAAACCTCCCCAGACATTTCAATGGATCGATCCTGAATCCCCGGTAAACCTCAATTTCTCCGATGAAAATGAGATGCTCTATTCAGGGGAATGCAGAGTGATCAAGCAGTTCGATGACAATAAAACGAGAAGCTATGTTCTCGAACCGTTGAACTATCAGATTCGAAGGTTTAAACCCAAAGAATTCAGAAGCCATCGCCTTAAACTGGTTCCATCTCCAAACATCATCTTCAGACATCGATTTACGGAAAAGATGAATAATCTGAAGGTTATTGATTTGTCCGGATCCGGTTTTTCGGTGGAAGAAGACATCAACAATGCCGTGCTGTTACCCGGCATGATCATACCTGAGCTGGAACTGAGTTTTGCAAACATTTTCAATATTAAATGTAAAGCCCAGGCTGTTTATCGAAAAATAATGGAAGAAGAAAACGGCGGTTGGGTGAAATGCGGCCTGGCCATCCTGGATATGGATATTGAAGACCACGGCAGACTATTGGCATTACTTCATCAGGCCAAAGACGGTCATTCTTATATCTGCAACAGGGTCAATATGGACGACCTCTGGAATTTCTTTTTTGAATCCGGTTTTATCTATCCGAAAAAATATGCTTTTATTGAGGCCAACAAGGAAAAAATCAAGGAAACTTACGAAAAACTATATACCCGGAATACGAAGATTGCCCGGCATTTCATTTATCAGGACAAGGGACGAATTCTGGGCCATGTGGCCATGGTTCGTTTTTATGAAAATGCATGGTTGATTCATCATCATGCCGCACGCAGCCCGGGCATAAAAAGGAGCGGCATTGCTGTGCTGGACCAGATCGGTCGTTTTTCCAACGCGTCCCATGGTCTCTATTCTCTACATATGGATTATCTTTTCTGCTATTTCAGGCCCGAAAACAAATTTCCCAACCATGTCTTTGGCGGGGTTGCCAGAGAAATCAAGGATCCAAAAGTCTCCTCTCTGGATACGTTTACCTATTCTCATTATCAGAAAGTATCCAATAGTGAATTGCGTTTTCCTGAACCGTGGAGACTCGTTAAAACCGAACCCGAAGATTTAGTTGAGTTCAAGAAATTTTACGAGCATGAGTCTGGAGGCCTCATGCTGGATGCCCTGGACATAAAGCCCGGCACCATCGACGGTGGGGATTTGCCCAAAGAGTTTCAAAAGTTTGGCTTTAAAAGGGAAAAGTATCTATTTTCACTTAAAAATGACGTTAATCTCAAGGCCGTTTTCATGGTAAATATCTCAGATGTGGGTTTGAACATGTCTGATCTTACCAACTGTATCAAGGTTTTTGTCCTGGACCCGACCGGCCTGTCCAAGGACATTCTTTACGTGACGCTTTCTCATCTTTCAGCAAAATTCGAGCAGGGTGAGATACCCGTAATGATTTATCCGGTAAGCTTTGCGGAAACCCGATCCATACCGTATGAAAAACTGTATCAGATGTGGGTGTTAAATACGCAGTACGGAGATCATTATTTCAGGTGTCTAAAAAGCTTGTTTAGAAATATCAGTTCCTGAACTTCAACGGCGAGTGGCTTTTAACCCTATTGGTAAGTCAGGTTGGGGGCTTATTCCCCCTGCAGCATATTAGCGGGGTATAGGTGAACCGCCTGGGATCGGAAAAAAATTTTTTAAATTCTTCAAAAAACTCATCATATCCCCCTTTGTATTCTTTAAACTCATATCCCAATTTTCTCACGGCAACTTCCAGCTTTTTAGTCCAGTTATAGTTGTCGATTTCATTCAATTCTCCAAAAATCAGGTGATGAGGGGCCATGCTAACATCGATATCCTGGTAATCAAGGTCATAAAGAAAAGAATAAAGTTTTATTCCCACATAGGGGTCGAAGTCGGTATTTTTTTCCAAGGCCTTGGTTAATCCGTGCATTGTTCTTTCAAGCTTTTTAGAGAGCCCGAAGTGGTTCAGGCAGTTGTAATCCAGATCGATAAGGCAGAGAATTCCCCCGGGTTTCAGAATGCGGGATATGTTTTTGACGATGTCGAAACTTTTAGATTTGTGGTATTCAAGAACAAAGCGGACCCAAATAAAATCAAACAGTCCCAGATCTTCTAGAGGTTCGTATATATCTCTGCATATGTATTCGATTCCGTCTCTATGGTAGTGCTTTTTAGCGTATTTGATTCTGTCTTCAGCAATATCGACACCGACGACTTCACCCTTGGGTTGAACGAGTTTGTGCAGATAAATGGTGGTTTTTCCGGAACCGAACCCCAAATCGGCGACACGCATGCCCGGTTTTATACCGGCCCACAGGGCCTGATTTTCAACCTTCTCGCCGTCTGTTTTCAGGTCCAGGCGAAGGGTTTCTTCATCGTTTTCCATCAAATATTCGTTACGAGGCATACCTGGGTCCTTTTGTCACAGTATGGGTTCAAAAAAGTTAAATAAGAAAACGATGTCTACCATAAAATTATTATCTGTTCAATAGTGTATTAAACCGATAAAAAAAAGTTTGTTCAATTCGATAAAATGGACACAATTCCTTACCGTCGAAGATTCCCTGCAGCGTGTTGGAGCCTATCGGAAATTCCGCCTTGCGGGGCTGTGGGGGGCTTCAAATCTTTGGCAAACTCAACGATCGTTGGAGTTAGGATATAGTAAGAGAAGAATGACCACATTTTCAGTTGTCTAGTTCGGCCCGAATGACCCCCCCCATTTTTTCCAATAAATATGGTTTTTTCACATAGGCCGTTGCACCCAATCTTCGGGCCTCCTTTACCCGTTCTGTTTCAGAATAACCGCTTGCAATGATGGCTTTCTGGTTGGGATGTATTTCGAGAATTTTTTTATATGTGTCGAGTCCGTCCATACCGGGCTCCATAATCATATCCAACACCACCAGATCTGTGGCATGACTCTTCATGTAATCGACGGCTTCTTCACCGCTTGAAACAGATGCAACAGAATATCCCAATCTGGTTAACATTTGGGAAGCGATTTCTCTCTGCGCTTCCACATCATCCACCACTAAAATGGTTTCTCCCTTACCCATGATATCTTGAATGGAGAATTCGGATTCTTCGCTGGGAAGTTCCTGTCGGATCACCGGGAAATAAAGGGTGAATGTGGTTCCTTTCCCTTCAATACTTTTGACATCGATGTACCCTTTATGATCTTTTACGGTGCCCCAAACCACGGCCATGCCCAGACCGGTGCCGCTTTTTCCCATGACCTTTTTGGTGTAAAACGGTTCGAATATTCTTTCCAAATCTTTAGAAGGGATGCCGATGCCCGTATCGTTGACTCTGAGGGTAACATAATCCCCCTGTTGGATTTTGTCGAAACCGTTCAGGAATTTGTCGACATGCCGGTTTTCTGTGGATATAATTATTTCTCCGATATCGTGAATTGCTTCGGCAGCATTGGTGACCAGATTCATGACGGTTTTGGATAGATGAACCGGGGATCCCAACATATTCATCAGATTTGTGTTTAAGCTGGATTTGACCTGAACGTCGGGATGGTGTGTTTTCAGGTTCTCATATTCTGGACTTTTTAAATATTCAGCGATAACGGCGTTTAAATTTATCACTTTGGTGGTGACAACCCCTCGTCTTGCCAGGGTCAACAGATCCTGAACTATGGCGGCAGCCCTTTCTCCGGCCTTTTGTATGGTCAAAATCGGCTTCCGTTGAGGACTGTCCGGCGGAATATCCATTAATAACAGCTCAGGGTAGCTTACAATCCCGGACAAGATGTTGTTTAGATCGTGGGCTACACCGCCTGCGAGAGTCCCGATGGCCTCCATTTTTTGTGCTCTCTGGAGTCTGGCCTCCAAATCCCTTTTTTCTTGTTCCGCACGTTTGAGTTCTGTAATATCCGTACCGATGCAGAGAATCTCTTTGAAATTTTCATCACTATCGAATATGGGCCTGTAAGTCCATGCAATCATAACTTTTTTCCCACTTCTGAGCTCACTTTCGTTTTCGGTAATAACCGGCTGATCAATATTTTGTGTAAGAATCGTTAAGAGTTTTTTTAAATGATTCCTGGTGGTCTCGGTATTCGGGAAAATAGTGCCTTCCAAGCTTTTTCCCAGTATCTCATTTTCCGAATATCCGAAGAATCTCTGTGCGAACTCGTTAAAAAAAGTAATGTTTCCATCGACATCTCTTCGCATGATGATGCTGTTGGCATTTTCGACGAGATCACGATATTTTTTTTCGCTATCCTGGAGTTTCTGAAAAGACCTTGCATTAATAATGCTGACCGCTGTTTGTGAGGCAATGCCCATTAGAAGATTCACATCACTATTGGTAAGCGGTCTTTTTGACCTGACATTATCTACGGCGA
>JAAXQD010000118.1 GCA_012974475.1 Desulfobacterales bacterium | reverse complement strand
CGCGATCATTTCCTGAGTCGCAGGATCGATGGAAGCCGCTATGGGATCCGCCATCTTTTTCGGCTTTACAACTTTTGTTAACTTTTTCTCTTCTGCCATCAGAGGTTCCTCCTCGTATTTTTATGCTCTTTTGTGTATCCTGTTAAGACGCTCCAACAACCTGTCCAGATTCGATTTTTGCACTGCGGCCGCTGTCATGGAGATTTCGCCAGCTACGGCCTTATGCTTGCCCGCAAGCGCTTCACGTTCTTTTGCGCGCTTTTCTCGGATCGCTTCCTCTTCAGCCGCTTTCTTTGCCCGGGCTTCCGCCTCGGCTTTGGCCTTGGCGTCCGCTTCGGCTTTGGCTTTGGCTTCTGCTCCGGCCTTGGCCTTGGCTTCCGCTTCGGCTTTGGCCTTGGCCTCTGCCGCTGCCTTGGCCTTGACGTCTTCTTCAGCCTTGGCCTTGGCGTCTTCTTCAGTCTTGGCCTTGGCTTCCGCATCTGCCTTGGCCTTGGCCTCTGCCGCTGCCTTGGCCTTGGCTTCTTCAGCCGGGTCTACTTCTTTTTTCTTTGCTGGTTCCTTTTTGGGAGGTTTCTTCGCAGGTGCCGCTTTCTTTTCGGCTTTGGGCGGGGCTTCTTTCTTGGGTGGTGCCTTCTTCGGTTCTTCGCCTTCTACGGTCAAATCCGGCTCCGGTGCAAGGGATGCAAAATCGATATCAATATCATCAAGCATCTTGTTTAGCGGAGCCACATCCATAGCACTTCCGCCGTCTAAGCCCAAATCGATAAACGCCTTGGTCAGTCTGATAGCCTCCGGATGCCGCATAATCAGAACATTTGAACCTGCCAGCAGATAGATGACTGCGGTCACGGCTTCCATGAGGACTCCGCGACGTTCCGGATCCCCTAAGGTCGGTGCTTCTTCTACGCTCTGCTTGGCTTCCTTGCATTTCCATATTTCGGCGGCCAGGTTGTTAATAATCGGAAGTTGCAGCTTTTCGTCACCCTGGGTAAGGGCCGCCATACTGAGCCGTTCCATCACCGAATAGCTGTATTCCAGTCCGTAGCCGAGACCGCCGGTGGTGGGGTCGACGATCATCCGATTCAACGGCATCCCAAGATTTTCAAGAAGAATGTTGACCTGCTTGGCCAGGTTAATGTCGATGGGCGAGGATGAAATCACCGTATGGCCGTATCCCATGGCGCTGGCGCCTATTCCCTTGTGATTCTTGTCCTCTACAGGCCCCAGGATCAGGTTTTCTCCATGGGTTTCTTCTGAAATTTTCTTTAAAACTTCCTCATCTTTCTCGATGTTACTGGTACCCCAAACCATCAGCGGAACATCGATGGCTCCAAGGACCTTTTTGACCGTAGCGACCGCCTCTTCAGGGCTGGCATCCTGGCCATTTGGATCGGTGCTCCTGAGTTGAAGAACGATCATTTCCGCCCCAAACTCATCAACGCACTTTTTGGCCCAGGCTGCCGGATCTGACATAACATCCTTAAAATGGCTCATGGCAGCTTCCGGCCATTCATCCGGCTCCATATCCCACACTTCCATTGCAACAACCGGCTTATGCGGCATGCCACCTTCGAAATTGTAAAAAGGATAGCATGTCTCGCCGCCTACGGTAACGGCCTTGTCACCTTTACCAAGAGTAATCTCCTGTATAGCGCCGGTGTAAGATTCTTTGTATATTTCCAAACCCAATGTTACCTCCTTTACATGACAAAATATTTAGTGGTTGAGGTTTATCACATTGCAACCCTGTCCATCAGCCCTAATGGGGCAACTGCATTAAAAGCCCCAGGACTTCAGAAAAATCAGCCCTCCTTTCATAAAATGAATTTAGTTATTAAGCTATCTACGACGGTAGATTTATGGCCGTTGATCACAAGCCTCTTGTTGGTAACTTGAAGATGTTTAACAAACATAATTATTTGCAACAAAAAAGAAATGTTATATGTATTTCATACATACAGGAAATTAATCTGGAGCATGCCAAATATCGTTTTTTATATTGAGATTGATTATTTGTCAATAGATGAGTCAAAATTACTTAACTCCAACGAAGATAAATCTAAACCTCAGGGGCTTTGTTCCCAGGAAATAATGGGTTTAGGGGAAAAGACTCAAAAATCACGCATCGGAAGGTTTTGAAACGGCTTTTATGTTTTGGCCATTGACGAGCATCTCTTATTCTGACGGCGCATCGAACATGCAGGTTAATTCCACCACTTCACCGTCATATTCGGTGGTGGTTTTATAGGGCAAGCCTTTAAACAGCTTTAACATCCCCTGGTTTCTGGGCAAGGTGTACGCAACCAGGCCTGAAATTCCATTCTCCCTGGCGGCTTCAGACAGTTTTCGCAGGATAATCTTGCCCAACCTTCTTCCCTGCCATTCTTTGCTCACTGAAAATGCGATTTCTGCTATATTTCTGGCAGGATCCAGCAGATATTCCCCAACAGCCACGACCTTTCCGAAACCAAATTCCCCCACCACCGCCAACAGCGTTAAATTCTTGATGTAGTCGATGTGGAACATACTCTCCAAATCGTCACGAACAAATCTGCTTCTTGCCTGAAAAAATCTGGAATATATGTCATCTTTATCCAGATTGTAAAAATGTTCCTGAATCCTTCTCTCGTCCACCGGTTTTGCCGGCCGAATTGTGATGGACTCACCGGCAATCTCCCGTGTCTCTTCCAACTTGATCGGATATATGCCATGTAACGATTCCGACAGACTTCGCTCGGCCCCAAGCAACCCCATCTTTCTGGCCTCAAAAAAAAGCTCTTCACGAAAATCCGGGTGAGCGATGCTGATCATGGCCATGGCCCGTTCCTGCAAACTTTTCCCAAACAGGTTTACAGCCCCGTATTCGGTCACAACGTATTGAACATCGCCCCTGGGCACGACAATGGCGGTATCCTTTAACATGGAAACGATCCGGCTCTTTTTGCCGTCGGCGCTGGTCGATGTAAGCATCAGGATCGATTTGCCGCCTTCAGACCTGGACGCGCCTCTGATAAAGTCGAGCATTCCGGTCACACCGGAAAAATGGTTGTAAGAGAGTGCATCGGCGGCGACCTGGCCGGTCAGATCCATGGCCATGGGCACGTTCATGGAGACCATTTTGTTGTGGCGGGAAATCACACCGGGATCGTTTACATAATCCGAAGGATGAAATTCAATGGCCGGATTATCATCTAAAAATTCGTAGAGATTTCGGGTGCCGATGGCACTGCTGGCCACAAGTTTTCCGTTGTTGAATCCTTTCTTCCGGTTGGTAATCACGCCCATTGAAACAAGGCGCATGATATCGGTGGTAACGTACTGGGTGTGAACGCCGATATCGTTCTTGTCGGAAAGTGCAAGAAGGGTGGCCTGGGGGGTTGTCCCGGGACTAAATTGGATGGTTGAACCGTCGTCAACAAGCCTTTCTACGAGCCGGCCGATAAGATTGGCGGCATCGAGTTCCGGAAGTTCCCCGACGGTGAGAAGCGCTTCCTCGTGCTCAACAATCGCGTCCACATCGTTAACATGAATAAAGCTTCTGCCCAGCACCCGAGGCATCCTGGAATTTACCTGGGCAATGACGAGATCGGCGGATATTGCCGCCGCAAGTGTTATATCCACTGAAATACCCAGGCTCATCCATCCAAAGTCGTCCGGCGGAGAAACCTGGATCAGTGCCACGTGAATTGGAAGACGCCGGGTTTCAAAAAGGCGGGGCACTGCCGAAAGGTTCATGGGCGTGACAAACCGCATGTTCTTTGCAAGACTTTTCGTTTTGGCCGATCCCAGATAAAATGACCGGATATTAAAGCTCTGGTCCCGGGACTCATCTGCAATTAGTGTCAAAGGTGTACTTTCCAGACTCAGCAGGCGGACAATCTCGATATCGGTGAACGTATCCGCTGCTTCTGCAAGCTCTCTGACCAAATATTGGGGTTCACCACATGATGAACCGATAAAAACCCGCTGACCCGACCGAATCAGTCCGATGGCTTTTTTTCCGGAGCACCGTTTTTCAACATAATTGTCTGCCCAATAAATTGATACCGCCATACAAATCTCCCATATTTTTTATCATTGATCGTCCATTGGTTTACTCAAGTTTCCAATGGCCGGCCAAAACGTACGGCAAGCAATCGGATTTCGGTATTTATGCGAACCACGGTTGCGTGTATTCGTGAGTGTCAAGAAAGAACAGCACAATAGCAATTTATTTTATTTTGAACGGGTTGTACACGTTCTTATTGTTTAACTGATGCCACCGTTATTATCAAGGAAAAGATGGCTTTGTTTGGCGATTTGGTTTTACAAAATTAGTATTTCGGCAAGACTCGCAAAGTGGCGCAAGAAGAGGTATTGTATAGCAAGGATATTCTTTGAATTTATATAGAAATGGTGTAATTCTGAATGAACGTATCCAACCGATTCGATTGGTCGTGGCTTAATTCGGAAAATTGAACACCCAGATGCCCCATTTTAAAATCACTGAAAGAGGACTTATTCTCTACATGGATATCTGAAATCTTGTTGCAGGGGATGTCTTTCAGATAAAAACCATAGCCGCTTAAAAATATGTCCAGCAGAAGGGATCCATGCATTTGTTCCCCTCCGTTGATATACATGAAGGCAAGTCCCCCCTTGCTGACGTTTTTTATTTGACCCAGCTTTGAAGCGCCGTTCTTAAGCAGCGCGTATACACCCTGCTTCACCGGGAACCGTTCATTCGATCTTCTTTCAAAGATAATCTCGGTATTTTCCATGCCTTATCCTTATCGGTTAATAAAAGCCAACTTATAATTATGATTATAAAACCGTGAACATTTTGTCAAGATCTGACTCGGAAAAAGTCTTCCACGAAGCACATCGAGTCCCGCCCATGGAAATGTCGAAGGGGTTCTTACGAATGTTTATCTTTTTAAAAACGCTACCCGACGTCGCACGTTAAAAAATATAGCTGTTTACAAAAAGGTATATTGCTGTCTCTTATACACATCT
>JAAXQD010000251.1 GCA_012974475.1 Desulfobacterales bacterium | reverse complement strand
ATGCAATCCAACCCCAATCGATGAGCGGAACTCATCCGAACCTTCGTCGACAATAGCGTTTCGAACGCTGCCGATGTCGTAAAAAAAAGAAAACTCAAAATTAGATCCCAAATCAATCCTTGTCTCAATATTACCCAAAATCGCAGTTAACCCGCCAACGCCCTTCCCGGCCGAGTCAAATCGAAGCAGGTTTTCGTCAAATCCCCGAACAGTGGACGTACCGCCCAGGAAAAAAAGCTGGTCCGGCGCAACAAGGCTATCATCCCCAAAAGGCGTAATATCCCCCACCCGTCCCCGCAGAGCAAATGTCAGCTTTTCTATGGGTGTATAATATTTCCGGACTTCGAAACGATATCTAAAAAAATCATCCAGAGAATTATTGATGCCGTTAGAAAAATCCAGAAGTAAAGAAGAAAACACACCCTTCCTGGGACGGATATAGGAATCCATTGAATTATAAACAAGAGAGGGACTTATGGTTAGAATTTCTCTGGGCTCAAATCGATCTTCTTCATCCATCAAAATGGGTTCCCAATCGCGCGGGTAGTCCTTCTTATACGAATAAACAAAAGAAAGGTCGGCGTTAAATTTCTGAAACAATTTGCGGGTGAATGATAATGAAACGCCCCTTTCTCTGGTTCCGAAATTTGTGTTGAACTCTTCCCTTTTTTCACCAAAAACAGTTAGTGCCGACTTGATTCGGGTTCCCAAAAATCTGGGTTCCGCGATCCCCAGGTCTCCCCGGTAACCGATTTGGCTAATTTCCGTACTGGCCCAAACACTTTTGTTTAATCCAAAAAGGTTGTTGTCACCGGTCAGGATGTTTCCGTAGAATCCCCTTTCGGTGTCATACCCTCCGCCGGTTTGAATATAGTAAGGCTTTTTCTCCTCCAATTCTACAAGGAGATTTACAATATCTTCCTTTTCCTTTAATCCGTAAGTGCTAAAACGTACCGAGTCGAAGGCTTCGATATCACGGATATTGCGTTGAGATTTCAAAAATTTTTTCAGCGAAAACGGCGCTCCCGGATCGAGCTCAAGCTCATGGTCTATGACGCGTCTTTGGGTTAGGAAATTACCGATACAAGCAACTTGCCCCATTCTAACAAGAGGTCCTTCGTCAACCTCATACGTTACGGCAGCTTCGGTATTGTTCTCGCTGATAAGAGCGTCCCCCTTTATCTTGACATGGGGGTATCCCTTCTCGGAAATCAGAGAAGACAGCGTGTTTTCATCACTGCGAATCATATAGTTTCGGAAAACAGATCCTTTTTTCAAAGTGATGGCCTCCAGCGCCTGAGATTCTGACAGCACGCTCAGCCCATGTATTGCTAAAGACCGTACGTGTGTCTGAATCCCCTCTTCAATCCCGATGGTGATGTCCATATTCTGTTTTTTATCTTTAATGTCTTTACTCGATTTTACTTCATCTTTCACGACCGTATCCATATATCCCTGTTTGAGATAAAGAGATGTTATGGCACGTTTATCCTCTTCCAAGGTTTCCTGAACAAATGCTCCGTTTGCGATAATCCCCGGAGTTCGGGTCAACGTCTGTTTTTTGATCTTTTTTGAATCAATCACAGAATTTCCTTTAAAATTGACGGAATTTACAATGTATGGCGGCCCCTCTTCAATCAACAGGCGAACGTTACGCACCGGTCGACCGGTTTCTTGTTTTCTATCAGACAGCATCTCTATCCGGCAGTCCATATATCCTGCATCAAGATAACGATTCTTTATTTTACGAATACTTTTTCTCAGACCCAAATCCTCTTTATTTCCTTCCTTAAACAGGATTAGATCTTTTTTCAGCGTAAAATCCCAAAACGCTTTGTTGCCTTGAAATTGAATGTCATATCTGGGACCTTCATCGATGCGTATCAAAAGAGCAACATTTTGAGTCTTGGCATCTTTCTTGACAACAGAGTCCACGACAACATCCGGATACCCTTTTTTCCGATAAAAACGGATAAGATTTTGAATGTCTTTGTCAAATTCGTTTTTCTTAAAACGCCTCAGGAAATCGGGTATCACCCAAGATTTAAAAGTTTTGATCCGCAATTTAAGACGCGTATTTGAAAAAGCCCGGTTTCCTTTGATTTCAAAACGCCGGATGTGAAAAAAATCACCCTTGTCGATATGGATGTAAACCACAAAACTTCCGTCAGCAGAATCTTCCGCAGCCTTTAGATCAACAACCGGCGCAATGTAACCCTCTTTCTTGAAAAGCCGGATAATGGCATCCCCTTTGTTGGAAAATTTTTCAGGATCATATATATCTCCTGGACGGAGCTGTATGGCATCGAAGATTTCTCGTTCCAACAG
Source organism: Desulfobacterales bacterium (assembly GCA_012974475.1). Taxonomy (GTDB): domain Bacteria; phylum Desulfobacterota; class Desulfobacteria; order Desulfobacterales; family UBA11574; genus JAAXQD01. Next base: position 14,823 of record JAAXQD010000251.1, on the reverse strand, counting down.
AGGGAATCCACCGCTGATTTTAATATCTTTGACTCGGGGATAGGGGGTTACTTGAAAACGAAGGATCAGTTGTTCTGCTCCCTGCTCTGATTCAGAAACATGGATTGCTTTGAATATATTCGACGATTTCAAAGCTTCAAGGGAATCTTCGAACCGTTTCGTCGAAAACAGCTCTCCTTCCTCGATAAAAATCAGATTCTTTGCCAAATCAGCCCATGGGCTCACATCCCCTCTGATCCCCTGGACATCGACAATAATTTTTGACACCATCGGTCCGGGTTCATTGGTTCTCTCCTTCTGGAAAGATGGGGCGTTTCCGGCAAAGCACGCCAGTAGAATCCACATCCATGCAGCTATTTTTATCCAGTCTTTCCGCCTCCGTTGGGTCATATGAATAGATCTTTTTTATCGAAATTCAAGTCTGAATTGAAGCCCGCCGCCAAAATTCCCCTCGGTGTCCTGAAAAGTGTTCATCAACAGTTTTTCTAGAAATTTATACTCGGTGATCACTTGCTGAATGATCTTCGCATTTTTAGCCCGCATGCCGTATTTGACCGTTACCCTTCGGGAGAGCTCCTTGCCCACAGTAACTTTTACCTCATCTGATGCATCGGCCTCTTCTGCTTCACGATATTCCAGTTCGACCACATCCAGACCGGTGTTATCCTTGATTTGTTTTTGAACTTTTTCCGCAAGAATATCGCCGAGCATCTGTCTTGGAGACAGGGACGAACCGCCTTCTCCTGCAATCAGTTCCCGTGTTGTTTTCCCGGTTATCAACAAAGAGAGAATGTCCTCTTCGGTTTCCGACGGATCTGAAGAAAAATTAAGCTTAAGATTGTCCGGTGTGCCGGAGACATTCAAAAATACGGTCCATTCCCGGATCACTACTTCACTTTGCACATCGATGGCGGGCTCAATTTTATACGGGTTAATAAAATCAAAGACACCTCGTTTGACATTGAATTCTTTTTTTTGAAAATAGACGGTTCCGGATTCTACTTCGGCCCTCCCGCTGATCAGGGGACGATTCACCGATCCGTATATGCGGAGATCCGGCTTCATGGCCAATAAAGCCATATTATTGTCTACGACAAACGGCTCCCTGTGTCCGGCCTTAATATCGAAGGCCATGTTCTTCAAAAAGGGCCACCGGATCTCCGATGCTTCCGGTGCCGGTTCCCGGGATGTTTTACCGAGGCTTTCGATTAGATCCAGCCGTATATCTTTATAATACATCCCCTCAACGATCTGAACATTTCCCGAGACAATGGATTTTGCAGGTGTGCCCTCTAAATCCAATTCAGCATTCAGACGGATCTCTACAGTTTCGGGAATCCTAAGCGGAAGATCATCTAAGATCAATTTAATACCGACTTTTGATGGCTGATATGCTTTAAGATCTATGGTACCGGCCAGTCTAAAATGCCCCTGGTCCAGCATTCCATGGATATTGTCCAGAACGATGGCTTTGGACGTTACATGGATGGTGCCGTTCAGGTCATGGAGGCTCTGTAAAAGACCGGGAACCGTCATCCCGATATTTTTTAATTCAAGATGACCCAGAATATTCTTCTGTGACAGGTTCCCATTTATTTCAAGGGAAAGAAGTGCCACACCGGTGGCATTGGGCAGACTGTCCGTAAACAGCGTTAGTATATTAAAAGGAACCTTGCCATCGGCCCTTAAATCGAGGTCGCCATTGAGTTTGGCGCTGCCTTTAATTTCCACAAAACCTTGCTCCATCAGGTTCAGGCGGACAACCGGAATAGAAATTTCACCAACGTTTAAAAAAGCCTTGAAATCACGGGCGCTGAGCAATTTTGATTTTTCCCTGAAAAGCTCCAGCTGAGGAATATCTGCCCACCCTTTGATCTGATCCGGCACTGCTGTGCTACCCTTGATCTCGATCTTTCCGGTGACAAAACCATTTAGGTTTTTCCCGCCGGCGATTCTTAAATATGGGGCCAAATCGGTGTTGTCAAACCCGGCAGATGCTGAAAAAGTTTGGGTCTGAAAATGATAATTTGCATTAAGCGAAAAGCCCAGTCCCCCTGTAATATGTGCGGTCCCATCTTTAATTTGGATCTGAAACTGACCGTCTTCTATATGTTGGTGGTTGAAGTGCAATTCATTTAGGGCCACTTCCCCCTGGAGTTGAGGATTTCCAAAATCGCCGTTTCCATTGAAATCAAAAGAAATTCGTCCGTTATCGACTTCTCCCAACTCAAGCCCTGCGATATTCTTAAGGGAAATGCCCCGGGAGACGAGTCGTAAATGATAATTTTTATCCAAAGAAATCCATCCGTCGATCATGATTTTCTCACCAGGAGCGATTGTCAGTACAAAAGGATCGAAATTGATTCTATCACCGTCAAGGTTTGATGTCAGCTGGATGCCGTCGACTTTCTGTTTGTAGACGTTGATATTTTCCCCTTTGAGATTCAATCGCCCCCGTGGATGTGCCATATCCCCTTTAACATGGCCATCGAGAACGAATTCCCCCTTCATTCCCTCGAGAAAATCTTCTACAAACAGTGCATCTCCTTTTAATACAATGTCCAAAGAAGGTGATTTTAAAATATTACGTGTTATGGGATCAAGTATCTGAACGGTGCCGAACATATTGAGTTTGGAATTGTGATTACGAATTTTTCCGTAATCCAAGGAAAGCATGCCTTGGGAAAATAATATTTTTGCATCAGCATCCCCGATCTTCACATCCTCAAATTTTAGATCTTTCCCCTCCAATCGGACATCCACCAGCGGCGCTTTGACCGTTCCACGAACGTCGCCGTTAATATTCATCATCCCCAGGCATGATTTCATCCCCAGTGGTGACATTACCTCTGTCAGGTCGGGGGCTTCAAGAATAAAATTCGCGGCAACCTCATGGGAAGAAAGGTCATAACCGCCGTTAGCTCTAAGGTGAGTTTTGCCTGCCCGGGCTTTGAACTGCTGAATCGTAACATGCCCCTTATTCATCCTGGCATGTGCGGTTAGGTGTACGTCCACGGATGAATGTGCCTCACTGATGGAGATTCTTTTTGCAAAAAGTTCAAGGGTGGTTTCGGCCGCCAGTTTCTCTGGATAAATGCCGGTTCCTTCAATCTCAATTATCGAATTTATGGATCCTTTTAATCTTGATCTCTGGTTAACCACATTTTCGAGCAAGGCATCTTTCTGGCGGATAGACAGCCGATAGAATATGGCATCCAGATCAGGACGGGAATGGATAAATCCGTTGGTAAAGGCTTTTTTAAAGTCCACTTCGCCGTTCACATCGAATCGACCCACGGATGCATACAGGTTAAGGTTATCGATGGACAGGCGTCTGTCATTGAGACGACAGTTTACGTTGATTCGGTCGACGCTTCTTCCGGCGACATGCCCGCCGCCATAGTTCAGCGTAAAATTGATATTGGGGTTGTTCAGGGGGCCCTGTACAGTGGAACTCGTTTGGACGGTTCCCGTAGAATCATGGGCCAAAGGAATAAGGTGTTTAATTTTTGAAAGAACGGCTTCACCCTTTATATTAAGATCCAAAATGGGATTATCGGCTAACGGATGTTGGATATCTCCGGAAATATTTAGGGAGACGCCGCCCCTATTCACATCTATAGCCAGTGTGTTAATCCGGTCTTTTTGCAAGCTTGCCGTCAAAAACAACCGGTCGATGGTTGTCCGATAACCACCGAGGTTTATATGCCCGCCATCAATCTCACAGGCAAGGCGACCTTTTTGTTTTAAAAGGTTTCCATCCCTGATGCTCAGGTCAACGTGTTGAAGCACTATCCGCTTCTGTTGTTCTTCTCCAACCGCATCATCTGTTTTGTATTGAAAAAAACCGTCGAGCACTTGAAGCTGTTGGATCACGACATTAAACCGAAACCCTGAATGTTTCGGGGTTGATTCATTGTTTCCGGGGGTGTAAAACGCCTGCATTAAATTGAGATTCCCCATTGGATCCGTGGCCAGATATATTTGGGGGTTTTCCAAAAGTAAATCTTTGACACACAGTTCCCCCTTGAAAAGCCGAACCCAGGATACCCGCAGTAAAAGACGGTTCAATTCAAACAGTTTATCATTTGTCGGCGCTCTGAGCAGCACATTGTGCAGTTCGACCTCTCCACCCCAGACTGAAAGACGGCTTTCGGACCATGTTATGGTACCGGGAATGGCCTGACTGACCTGGGTCTGGATACGCTGCTGTGCCCCGTCTGTATTGAAGTAAAGCTTTACACCGATCGATAAAAACAGGAAAACAGCAATGACCGCGCCGATACCGATAAAGCTCCATTTAATAAATTTCATAATCACCGTTCACTGCTCACAAACAATGCCAAAACATGTTTCGGTTTTGTTCCTTGAAATAAACCGGTTTAAAACGACCTTTCAGATGGATTGAAGCAATAATATCATCAAAAAACGAATAAATTTATCGTGCCATTAACGATGCAAATTCTGTTTTCGCTCGTCTAAGTTAACACATTACATTGGCTGATGCCAGCATCGAGAGAATACCGGCTGTTATATTGTGATGACAATAAAAATTTTTGCATGGTTCGGCCCGAATGCTCAGTTTTCAGGCCGAATTTATAATGTTTGGAACCCCGACTCCTTGGCGAAGATCCCGTCTCTGTGGAGCGGAGGAGCGCTTCATTATCATATTGAAAAATGTTTTTATTGACTTTAAGTGATAGAATTGATGAACTTCTCCATATGATGACACGAAAAAGAAAGTTGTAAGGGGTCTTATTTAAAGGTGAAAGTTATGAACACTGCTAAAAAAATGGTTTTAATTTTTATGGTTGGCTATATGCTGATGGTGGGAACCGGCTGTGCGCCGACGCTGGTTGCCAGCAGCAACCCGCAAATCCAAGCTGCTGACAATTCTTTCTACAACGTCAAACTTGAACCTTTGAAAGATGGCTACAATTTTTTTGCAGGGTTTCGTCTCGAGGTTACCAACAAGACCCGTAAAGATTTGGAAATCGATTGGAATAAAACCCGCTATCTTTATAACGGCCGCGATGGGGGCGTTTTTGTGTTTAGGGGCATTCGGCCCGAAGACATAAAAAATTCAACAATACCTCCCGATGTCATTCCCGCCGGGCAGTCTTTTTCAAAAAGGATCTCGCCATACAGGCTATTGGCTCGGGCGCCACTTGCCCGCAACGATAAGAACGCCGGTGAAATTAGCTCCGGACCCATTCCAGACGGTGAAAACGGCATTGTGTTATTTGTCAGGCAAAACGGGAATACGATCCAAGAAAAATTGACGGTCAACATTACGGAAACGGCGGTTCAATAATTATTAGACGCCGTTTCAACACTTCCCGAAGGGTGATTTTTGAGCCTTTTGCCGAAAAGCGTTGCTTATGGTTCAAAGATGTTCAACACAGTTTTCAGTCGATCCTTAAAACCTTTGCCCCTCGAATCTTCCGTTCTTTCAGTTCCAGCAGTGCCGTGTTCGCTTCTTCCAGGGAATATTCCTGAACTTCCGGTATGATGGGGATTCCAGCTGCCAGTTCCAAAAATCCGATGACATCCATCCGAGTCACATTGGCCACGCTCTTTATCTCCTTCTCCAACCAGAGATGTTCAGGATAATTCAGCTTTAACAAATAGTCTTTGTCTCTATCTTCTTTACGAATGGCATTGATGACCAGTCTTCCGCCACCCGTTAAATTTTTCAACGCTCCGACAACCGGTTTCCATGCCGGTGTTGTGTCAATAATGCAATCGAGTTTTTCCGGTGATTCTTCTTCTGTGTCCCCCGACCAGACAGCCCCCAGCTCTCTGGCGAAATCCCTTTCATTTTCACTTCTGGCAAAGACAAAAATTTTGGTTTCAGGATATTTGTGTCGGGTCATTTTGAGTACAAGGTGGGCCGATGCCCCAAAACCGGTGAGTCCCAGATTCTGTCCATTCCGAATATGGGTCAGCATCAGAGACCGAAAGCCTATGGCGCCGGCGCATAAAAGGGGCGCTGCTTGAAAATCTGAAAAGACGTCTGGAATTTTATAGGCAAAGTCTTGTGAAACCGTCATATACTGGGCATATCCGCCGTTGGCATCCCGGCCGGTGGCCCTGAACGCGTCACACAAATTTTCATCACCTTGAATACAATACCTACATTTTCCGCAGGCTGAATAAATCCATGCGATTCCCACCCTTTCTCCCGTTTTGAATCGATTTGCGTTCAGCCCTGTCTGCTTGACCGTTCCCACAACTTGGTGACCCGGCACTACCGGCAGTTGAGGTGGAGGGGCCCTCCCCTCAATTTCATCCAGTTCGGTGTGGCAAACGCCACATGCCGATACTTTGATCAATATTTCTTTTTCTTTGGGGACAGGATCCGGCAAGACCGTCGGTTTCAGGGGGGTCCTATTCGCCTCGAGATTGCAAATCTCATTTAATACCATTGCTTTCATTTCAGCAGCATCCGATTGTTAGCGCAATTCTCGCCGGCCCGAATTTCTCGTGAAAAACGTATATTGAGAATCACTCTAAGTCGAGATTTTTGAAAAATCGGCCATAGTTTCAAATAGATCTGCGATGTGCTTGAGCAAGGCCAGCCTGTTGTTGCGTATTTTCGTATTTTTAGCCATAACCAAAACGCCGTCGAAAAAAGCATCCACCGCATCCCTAAGAGAAGCGATTTCATGCAGGGCCTGTTCAAATTTTCCCTTGTCGAGATTGTCCGCAACTCTGTTTTTTACGTCTTCATAGGCTGAAAACAGCTTGGATTCAGAGTCATGTTCAAACAGACTTTCCTTGACAGGTTTTGCCTTAAACGCCTTGGCCTTTTTTATGATATTGACGACGCGCTTGAAAGCAACCGCCAGCGGTTCGAAATCCGGCGCGGTTTTTAGATCTTGAAGCGCTTTGGCCCGGTTCCATAAATCCGGCACGTTATCTCCTGAAATACTTGCAACAGAAGCGACGACATCTTTCGAAAATCCATCTTCTGCCAGTTGATGGGTCATTCGGTTCAGTAAAAAAGCATTTACTTTGTCAGCAATCTCTTGAATTTTCTTGGCACCTTTTATATTGTACAGTTTGATGCTCTTTTCAATCACAGCCCTTAGTGAAAATGAAAAGCCCTTTTCCAGCATGATCTGAATAATGCCGAGGCCCTGACGCCGAAGGGCATATGGATCGGATGCCCCTGTCGGGACAAGCCCTACGGAGAAAAACCCGCAAAGGTTGTCTATCTTGTCGGCAATACCCAGAATGGCACCCGCGTTAGTTTCAGGAAGTGCGCCGCCGGAATATATCGGCCGATAATGTTCTTCAATGGCCGCGGCCACGGCTTTGGGCTCTTTGTCAACGGTGGCGTACACTCTGCCCATAACCCCCTGAAGCTTGGGAAATTCACCCACAACCTGGCAGACAAGATCCGCCTTGCACAGCCAAGCGGCCCGTGTTGCGTGTTTTTTTAAATCAGGGCCCTTTTCAGCCGCGTCTGCAAGAAATCCGGCGATCTTTTGAACGCGCTTGATCTTTTCATGCATAGACCCCAGTTTGGCCTGGAAAAGAACTCCCTTCAGCTTTTCAACTCTATTGTCGGTGGATTCCTCCAGATCAGCTTCATAAAAGAATTTAGCGTCTGCAAGACGGGCTCTGAGCACCCATTCATGTCCGGTTGCCACCAGATTCATATCCCTGGTTCTCGTGTTGTTCATCGCAATAAAACAGGGCATCAGTTTGCCCTTCTTATCGATTACGGCGAAATATTTCTGATGCTCACGCATGGCCGTAATAAGAACTTCACGGGGGACATCAAGGAAGTTCTTGTCAAATTTACCCGCCGTCGCTATCGGGTATTCAACCAGATTTTTCACAATGTCCACCAGTTCATCATCCGGCAGCACCGCGCCGCCGGCTTTCTTGGAAGCCTTCTCGACCTCTTTTTCAACCCGTTTTCTTCGTTCCGCAAGATCCACAAGCACTTTTACGGAACGCAGAATCTTGATGTAGTCTTTGGGATGCGAAATCTTGACCTTTTTAGGGTGCATAAAATAATGTCCAAAAGCATATCTTCCGCTTTTGGTGTCCCCCAGGGAAAACGGTATAACCTTGTCTCCCAAAAGGGCGAGAATGGTGTGTATGGGTCGGGCAAATTCAATATCAAGCTCAGCCCATTTCATGGTCTTGGGGAATGGTATGCCCAAGATCAGTTCCGGAAGGATACGCTTCAGCAGCGTCCGGGTTGGAAGTCCACGTTCTTTGACCTTAGCGCATACATAGCGGCCCTTGTCCGTGTCTTTCACCTTTAAGGCATTTACCGACACACCGACCTTTTCGGCAAATTTCTTTGCAGCCACCGTGGGTTTGCCTGCCTTGTCAAATCCGACTTTTTCTGGAGGTCCCAGAATTTCCGAGGTCAGAGGTGTCTGTTTGTTCGCAACTTTTTTAACTTCAACCGCAAGGCGTCTTGGTGTTGCAAAAACCCTGGCACGGCCGTGTTCAATACGGGCATCGGTCATTTTTTTCAGCAGGGTCGCTGACATGCTATCCAGTGCAGGCCCGATGTAACCCGCCGGTATCTCCTCTGTCCCTATTTCAAGCAATAACGTTTCCATGTCCACTCCTGTTTTCATTTTATCAGGTACTGAATCCATGCATCATCCACTGAATCCCGCACCATTTTATTAACGGGACTGCCTATGATATCATTTCTCTTTTTTCAACAGCGGATATCCCATCTCTTCTCTCTGCTTCACATATCCCTCTGCACAGGCTCTGGCGAGATTCCTGATGCGTCCGATATAGCTGGTTCTCTCCATCACGCTGATGGCACCGCGAGCATCCAGAAGATTAAAATTATGCGAGCATTTCAACGTATATTCATACGCGGGAAGAACCCATCCGTCTTTAATTAACTTCCCGGCTTCAGCCTCATATTTATTGAACAGGTCAAGCAGCATACCGACATCAGATTTCTCAAAATTGTACGTTGACTGCTCCACTTCCTGCTGGTGATGCATATGTCCGTAGGTAACATCATCGGTCCATTTCAGATCAAACACATTGTCGACGCCTTGCAGATACATGGCGATTCGCTCCAGCCCATACGTAAGTTCGACGGAGATGGGAAACAGTTCGACACTGCCGGCCAGTTGAAAATAGGTAAATTGCGTGATTTCCATTCCATCCAGCCAGACCTCCCATCCGAGACCGGACGCCCCGAGCGTGGGAGACTCCCAGTCATCCTCCACAAACCGTATGTCATGTTCAAGAGGATCAACACCGAGCACCTTTAGGCTGTCCAGATACTGTTTCTGAACATCATAGGGAGAAGGTTTCAGTATTACCTGATACTGATAGTAATGCTGCAACCGGTTCGGGTTTTCACCGTATCGACCGTCCGTCGGCCGTCTGGAAGGCTGCACATACGCGACCTTCCAGGGCTCAGGTCCAAGTGCCCTGAGCAGGGTGGTTGGATGAAACGTCCCGGCACCGACTTCTATGTCATACGGTTGGGCGATGACACACCCCTTTTGTGCCCAGAATTTCTCCAGCGACATGATTACATCCTGAAAATTCATTTTTCTTTCCTTTCTTCCATTAAAGAATAATAAATAACGATCAATCTGATTTTATGAGACATCGAGCCAAAAGTATTCAGGTGATCGGGTTTTCCGTCGAGTCACCGTCTGAGTGTTTTCTCTCAATGGGGATAAATAAACGTGTGCCGTAAAATCAGCAAATCTATAAGAGCCCTTTTGAATCGATCTTTGCATCAAGCAGACAGGCGCCTTTTCTTGTTTTAAGAATGCTTTCCCATGCACCTTTTAATTTGTCAACTTCCTCGACCGGACCCAGCGCCCATATGCATCCGCCGCCGCCAGCCCCTGTAAATCTTGCACCGCAGCCGTTTTCCAAGGCGGATTCAACAAGTGCTGTACCGATCTCATCCAGCACTTCAGGTGTCATCTCCTTCCTGATGGCGGTCTCCTGGTTCATCAATTTACATGCATCTTCGATATCTCGCTCCATCAGAACGCGGGCGAACTTTTGGGTACATACTACAATTTCCGTCCAATGTCTACGATACTTTCCTGAAAGAAACTGTTGGACCCATTTTCGATTAACGTTCTTCGATTCATGCGGAACACCGCAGTAGCCCAGCAAGAGGTGCTGTTCAAATTCTCGCAAATGTTGTTTCCTGATAATGGTTTTTTTCCTGAAAAACGGATCTTTATCGTTTGCCGGCCAGTACCATATGTTGGCGCCGCCATAGGCAGCGGCCAACTGATCCTGAAGGCCGCACGGCACGCCCGCTACACTCGCTTCAAGTTTCTGCGCAAGTAAAGCGATATTCTTTCTGGACAAGGGACCTTGCCCCATCTCCTCCAAAACCTTTGAAAATGCCTTAATAAGCGCCACCGCAGCCGCGGAAGATCCCCCTAAACCACTGCGTGGCGGCGATGATGATTCAATATGGATATGAACACCTGAAGCTCTGAAATAGACCCCGATGGCAAACATGAGTCCAAGTGGATGATCAAAGGGCGCTTGGTCAAGGGGATATTCGGCACTTCTAAACCCCTTTGAAGAAATTTTTATTTGACCGGTATCATAGGGTAAAAGTTTTACACGTGTCCTTAAGTCCAAAGCAATGTTAACGGTACACGGAGAAAGATGGCGAAGGGGATAATAAAAGGTGCTGATATCCAGGGTGCCGCCCATGTCGATTCTGCACGGTGCCGAGGCCTCAGCAGGAGATTTTATCAATGCCTTTCTGATGGATTCAGTCATGTCATTAAACCGGCACGCCTTCGTTTTTGCATCCGGCATCCTATCATTGTCTAATCTGTCGTAAAAATTTTAAACTCCGGGGTTCTTTTCCCAAATGATACGGTACAAACGCCTCCAGGAACTCCAGTCCTTCCTTCAAAGCCCGAGAAGTAAATCTGATCCGTGCCGCCGTGTTTAAATCCCCTCTTTCGATCCACAAAAGCTGTTTGATGGTCCCTTTTGAAAAAAGAATTTTCCCCGAAATTCCGGAAACACATCGGTCACATGCGATGCCTCCCTTTACAAGGTTAAAGCGCACTCTGGAATTCTGCATCTTCTCCATTTCAATCCCACAGACACTGCAGCGCCTTAAATTAGGAACAAGGCCGGCGATTCTCATAAACCGCATCTGGAACAGGATGGAGAGTGCCGCTTCGGATGTCCGAGCGATATGGAGTTCTCTAAGAACGTATTGAAGCAGTTGGTATAGCCGGGCTTGCTGTTGGCCGGGTTCCATCCATTCGTTGAGCAGTTCAGCCCAATAACTGGCATAGGCGGTCTTTACTATGCTGGATCTAATATTAGAAAAAGGATGTGTCAACGTTGCTTCCTGTAAAATCGGAAGTCCCTTTTTCCGCCCCGTACCGTATACAATGTTTAATTCAGAAAATAATTCCAGGACACCTGCAAATCGTTTCGTGCTTTTTTTTGCAGATTTTGCAATCGCCGAGATTTTGCCTTTGCTTAACGAAAAAAATGTAATGATGAGATCATAGTCACCAAAATCGATCCGTCGCAGAACGATAGCAGGCGTGGAAAAACTTGACATCTATTCATATACCAAGGAGTGTTGTAGCGATGATAAAATACAACGTTACACTGATAATGTCGATAGCTGTGGTGACAAAAGGGCCTGACGCGATGGCGGGGTCGATATTTATTTTCGCCAGAGTCATCGGCACCAGAGATCCCGCGAGGGCCGCCATCGTCATGGAACAGAGCACAGCAATCCCCACGGATAGCGCAAACAGTTCACGACTGTATTTCAACTGAGCCACTAAACCGACAACAGTGCCGTAAAGAAGACCCAGTATCAGTCCCACCATAAGCTGTTTGGAAACCACCGACCAGATATCACGGATATTGAGACGTCCAGTGGCAAGACCCCGAACTGTGATTGTGGCGGATTGAACGCCGATGTTGCCACCCATTCCCATGATAACAGGAATAAATGCCGCCAGATAGGCCAGCTTACTCAAACTCTCCTGAAAATAACCGATAATGAAGGATGCAATAATTCCGCCGACACAGCTCGCGAACAGCCACGGCATGCGCATTTTGATATTTTTGAATATGGATTTGGTTTCAACGAAATCCCCACCGGCACCGGCCATTTTCAAAATATCTTCCGTAGCCTCTTCCCTGATGATATCGATAACATCATCCACCGTAACAATACCCACCAGTTGGTTGGTGTCATCCACCACCGGTACCGCGAGGATGTCGTAACGGGCGACTATTTTGGCCACTTCTTCCTGATCCATATCCGTTTTAACCGCAAAAACGTCCGTTGTCATGAAATCCTTAAGGGGCGTGTTGGGCGGAACCACCACCAGCTGTCTTAAAGAACTGACACCGATCAATTTCCCGTTTGCATCCACCACATAAAGATAAAACGGCATCTCCACGTCCAGATGCTCTTCCTGAAGGGATTCGATGGCCGCCCTGGCGGTTGTATCCTCCCGAAGGGCGATGAAGTCAGGAACCATTATACCGCCCGCTGTATCATCACCGTAATGAAGAAGGCCTTCCACCTCTTCGGAACCTTCTTTTTTCATCATCTCAAGGATAACATCAGACTTCTCAACAGGCAGCCGCCCCAACAGGTCTGCGACGTCATCCTTTGGCATGAGATCAAGAATCTCGACCACATCGTCCAAGTTCAAATCTTCAATAAGATTCAGAACAGTATCCTCACCGACATTGCTGAAAACTTCACCCTTTATCTCTATGTCATCGATCAGGTTAAAGAGTCTCCCCTGATTGGGAATTGACAAAGAATGAAACACCAAAGACAGGTCTGCAGCGTGCGTTTTTTTCACAATTTTGCGCAGGCGGGTTGTCGCATCCCGTCTCAGAAGCCTTTTTACGCTTTCAACCAGTATTTTGTCAGGATCATTTATCATATTTCACAACCTAGCGAATGTCCTCCGCCGAAGTGGACTATTGGATGATTTTAATTGCGGACTGTTTGCGCAAACCCTCAATCCACTCCTGATATTTCTTATCAGCATTTTCCTCGAACAGGATTCTTTGAATCTCGGGAGAGACGTCCTCTAAAGACTTTCCAGGAGTCTTTAAAATCTCCTGGAGAAAAAAGATCTGATATCCCTGATCTGTCTCGAGTACGGGCGTGAACTCTCCGGACTTCATTCCTTTGATGGTCTTTTGGAGCTGTGGCGATAGGGAATCGAGCTCGAACAGACCCAAATCTCCTCCTTCAGGAGCCGTTGATGATTCTGAATAATCCCTCGCCATGGTTTCAAAAGATTCCCCGGCATTCAATTCATTTAAGATCTCGTCTATTTTCGCTCGAATCTCAAGTTTTTCGTTCTCATCAGCAAAGGTAGGGATTATTATCAGGATATTGCGAAGGTGGTATTTTTGTTTCCCACCATACATATCCAGGTGCTTTTCATAATAGGCCGCAATGTCTTCCTCGGTAATCACGATCTTCGATTTTACTTCAAGGCTGATGAGTCTTGTCCTGAGTATTTCTTCTTTGATCTTATTTCGATAGGCCTCCATGGTTAAGCCGTCTTTGGCCAATGCAAGTCTGAGATCTTCATCGGTAAAGAAATTTTTTTCTTTAATTCGCTCAATCGTTTGATCAATCTGTTCTTCGCTGATTTTAATATTTGATCGTTTTATCTGCTGATCTTCGATTTTCTTGTCAATAAGCTGGTTGAGCACACCCTCACGTACTTTAAAGAGCATCCTTCGTTCTTTTTCCTCGGAATATCCAAGGGCATGGATTTTATCTTCATAGGGCTTAATCGCTCGATTGAGTTCAAAAAGCGTAATGATATCATCATTGACCACAGCAACAATTCGATCGACGATTTCAGCACCGTGTGATTGTATCACAAGAGGAGAACCCACCACGCAAAAAAATACAGCACACATCATTAAATTAGTTATTACTAGTCTGAACTTCATTCAAGAAACCATGCATTATTTTACAAGCCCGTCGATTTTTCCCCATAGTTCTTTGTTTATTTCAACGGGATATATTTTTTTAAGTTTATTGATCCACGATGAATAGGCTTTTTCCATCTTTTTTCGGCGTAAATTCTTTATGATGATTTCATCGGTCCCTTTAGATCCCGCTTCTACCTCAGAGGTTATACCATGTTCTTTTGAACGTTCTTCATCATATTTCGCCATATCATCGGGTGTTATTTCAATCTGATCCCCCAACTCTTCGGCAATAACCTTCTCCATTAGCAAGCGGGTCTCCAATCTCTTTTCCCAAGTAGGGTACGGTACTGCATATTCAAGCAACATTTGCTGGAATACGGTGTCGGGATAATCTCCTTTTATGTTTTCAGCAGCCTGTTCGACTTCCATTCTCGTAATCTCGATGCCGAGCTCTTTAGCCCTTTCAAGAACGAGCATTTCCTCGATCATCTGTTGAATAAATCGCAATCGAGCTTCTCTGAGGGTTCCGGGCTGCCGCACACTCGGGTAAGAATAAGCGGTTTTTGCTATTTCAAACGCCGTGTTGAAATCGGAAACGGCAATTCCCCGGCCGCCCACCGTGATAAAATATTCTTCACTTTGCTTTTGTTCGGAATTCGAACACCCTGAAAACGAAAAAACAATCAATAAAAAGCTGATTGGAACAATCAGCTTGATAGAACATCTTATCATCGGGATTCGGCGGTTTTCAATGTCATTGATGTTACCTCGTAAATTCCCAATTTTTTTTTTAATTATTAACACGTTGCATAATCTCTTTCAAGGTGCTTTTGACCTGGGTCAGAAGGCCGGTTGCATTCGCTTTTCCCAGGT
>JAAXQD010000244.1 GCA_012974475.1 Desulfobacterales bacterium | reverse complement strand
GTTTTTTCCGGGGCCTTCATGTGGACGGCACCGTCGATTTCATCGGGTTCTTTTAGGGTCCATTTTCCGATGTCCATTTCCTCGGCCAGTGTTTCAAACGGCAGCGGGTCTCCTTTTCCGAATTTCATTTCACGCCCCATTCTTCGGAGGGTGACGTCTCCGATTCCCTGGATGTCGATTCGCTGTGCGTGAAGATCGATGATGCAGGCAGTATGCTCGTCGATACCCAAAATCGTCGCATCTTCCGGCAAAAGCGCCTCGAGTTTCCGAAAACGGGATTCTCCCATAAAACAGAACCGTGTGTCGTGGGTTCCGCCTTCGGCGTTATTCCAATGGGGAACGACAACCAGGTTGAACCCGAAGGGTGCCAAAATATCGAGTCCGTCGATCCAGTGGATTTCCTGGCCGACCTTGTATATTTCGTATACGGGCAGGGTATGGCGACCCATGGTCAGGGCGGCTGCGCTTGCAGCCACCAGGCAGCCGCCGGATTGAATGACGGTATTGAGAATTTCGGGAATCGGTGTTTTCCGAAGCTGACGAACCGCATAGGTGGGGCTCCCCGGTCCCACCAGCACAAAATGTGCGTTTCGCAGCAGATCATACGCTGTTTCGGCTTCAAATGCCGTGGTATTCTCAGCGGATTTGTACCCGGCGACGGCAAGGGGTTTTTGAACGTGAACCCGAAAATATTCCACCGCTTTCCGGGAAATCTCTTCGACATTCAGCTGAAACCCGGCGGGAGTGTCTAAAAACACCGCGTTGGGAGGGTCGGGCAGCCGGCCGAGGATTTTTTTGTGTACCTCCACCATTGTGGCGGTGAGTTCACCGGAGCCCATAAGGACAATTATACCCGTTGCTGTCGACATATTAAAAATCTTTCCGAGGTTTTATCTTTTTTCTAAAAACAGGTTCCGTCGTCGGAACCATCGGTTTAATGGCGTTACATATCCCAGGTTGCATCCCCAAAAAAAGATCCATGATCCTTATTGAGAAAATTTTCGATATGCTTTCGCATATCCCCCAGGCAGAACCCAGGCCCGTGACCGGGATAGCAGAGGGTCTCATCCGGCCAGGACAAGACGATTTTACGCAATGTTTCCAAGGTGATCCGGAATTCTTCTGCAGACCATGTTTTGCCTGGACCGCCCTGGAAAATCGTATCTCCAACCATGGCGGCAGGAGGGTCTTCAACCATGAGAGATATCTGATCGGCACTGTGGCCCGGCGTATGATAGACGTTTATTTGATGAATGCCGACGTCAACGGTGCTCCCATGGTGTAGCCATTGGTCGGCATCCAGATTCTGGCGGTGAGTCTCATCTCCGGGATGGGCCATTACCGGGACCCTCAGTCTTTTTCGCATTTCAGCCAGGGACCCCGTGTGATCAGAGTGGGTGTGGGTCAACACGATTGCCACAGGGTCGCTTTCCGCCAGCAGTCGTTCCAGTGCCTCCGGATCGGCTCCAGGGTCGATCAGGACACTTTTTCGGGATTCCCAACAGACCAGGGCATAGGCATTCAGACCCCAGGGGCCGACTTGGCAGGTTCGAATCTTCAGCCCGAACGCGTTGTAAATTTCCATCATACCGGGACCTTTTTACCCTTACCTCTAATTTTGCTTCTGCGTGTCGGGGACAACCACGAATTCCGGTGAAAAAATTTCAACCGGCATCTCGTCCCATAGTCTTTGACAGAATGACGCACGGATCGTATATCCACCGGGGGCGATACCCCGGGGCACTTGCCAAAGGATTCCCGCCATCGGGTCCATATGGGAAAACCGATGGCAGTCGCCGGCCGATGCAAACGACGGTTTAAAACGAACGATCTCCTTGGATGGACCGTCCTTTTGGACACCTTCCAGAACAAATTCAGGCATGACGCCGATGGGAAAGGACGTCATCCGGATGAACCTCAGTGCCATGGTCTCCCCCGACACATAAAAATCATAGTCTGTTACGACCCCAATCAATTTGTTGTGTGCTGAAATATCCGTACCCACGCCGGATGTTTTCTCATCCCATGAGCGGGCGGGCCCCACATCCACATGTACGAATTCTCCCTGATAGTAGCCGGTTCCGCCGAACCCGAGTTCTTTGACGTAATTCCAGATGTCTCTGGATGAGGTTCCGGCAATTTTAATGTCTGCCGCCATCCCGTATTGATGAAGGCTGGCCGTTGCAGCCAGTTTCCCCTTGTTGCGAAGATCGGTATTGTATTGGGGGCTTCTCCATCCGGAAGCGATGGTGATCCGTGCCCCTGGATGAAAACGATCTTCTAAAAAATCGATAAACTCGATCAGCCGCAGGGATACGGTGAAACCGCCCGGGTCATGGTCAGCTCCAAACAGACCGTCGATGGCTTTGAGGGCCTTTTCATGATAGATGCCCTTGCCGGTCCGGTATCTCCCATCAAAGGTCATCTTGTTTTTTGCGCTGGCCAGATTAAGCCTTCCGTCGCCGGTGTAAACGTAGCGGCGGACATCCGGGGTGTTTACGGATGCAGTGTTGCCCGGGGCAACGAGGCCCAAAATCAATAGCGCTATAATTCCAATTGTTTGTATTCGTTTCATCCGGTTCAAAAAATAAAAGTCATTCTATAGAATTCACCTTCGGTTTGCCGTCAGTCCGGGTTCAATCCATTGGCAAGAGCGCCGCCCTTTCTCCACACCCAGCACGAATCGACCACATAATTTTCCATCACATCGGATGGAATTTCGCTGCTGCTCGGTTGGGTGTCATTAAAAACCTTGTAGCCTTGCATGACGGCCGGCGCCATGGCCAGTAAAAGTGTCGTCAGATGCAAACATCGCTTGCTTTTGCCCAGGATTTTTCTCACCTTCGATGTAAATCCCGGGGCGATTCTCAAACCTTCGACCGCGTCGAGACTGCCGGCTGTTTCTTTGCACGCCTCATAGGGAACACCCGGCATTTCAACCTTTATTTCTTTGATGGTGAGAGATGAACACTCGATGCGCATTTGGATAACCATATGGTGAACGGTTCGAGGCGGGTGTTCTCGACCTGAAACATAGATGGGAACCTGTATATCCTCTTTCAACACCCCTTCAGCGACGATGCTTTTGTCATCGTATTCGTATGTAAAGATCTCGATATTTCTGGCATGAAGCTTCCTGCGCGTGTGGTGATTGTCCGAAATCATCGTTTCCTCCGATGATATATCCCCGCAACAGCGGGAGGTCTTTTGTGCTTGTCCTTAGAAAATAATTGACAAAATTTATTTGCCAAGAAAAAATAAATATTTTTGCTTTGCCCCCGACGGCGAAAACCGATACTCTGGTCGTGGCGAATGTTTTGCGTCCGGGTAAAGCCATCGTCGTCAACGGCCCGATCCGGGGCCCCGGGCAACCCATTTTTCAGGTGCTTATGAAATGTAACAAGATGGTGTCTGATTCACCAAAAAACAGGCAGAATGTCAAGGCTTCAATTCTTCAGGGTCTGGCGGCGGCCTGGCCCATTTGCCTCGGGTATATTCCCATCGGACTTGCTTTTGGCGTACTGGCCCAGAAAGCCGGACTCAACCCGGTTGAAATTATGCTCATGTCTATTCTGGTCTTTGCCGGCAGCGCTCAGTTTATTGCCGTATCCATGCTGTCCGCAGGGGCCGGGGCAGCCGCGATTATTGTTACGACCTTTGCGGTGAATCTGAGGCATTTTCTCATGAGTTCGTCTCTGGCGGTATTTTTGGGCGATACAACCCGAAAGAAACTATCCCTTTTTGCCTACGGCGTTACCGATGAAAGTTTCGCCGTAAACCATGCCCGGTTCAGCCAGAAGACCTGGGGGCCGGATCCGGCGCTGGTGGTCAACCATACGGCAAATGTTGCCTGGGTTGCCAGCACCCTCATTGGCGGATACAGCGGTAAATTTTTTCCCGAAGGTGCCTTTGGTATCGATTATGCCCTGACGGCGATGTTTATCTGCCTGTTGATATTTCAGCTCAAAGGGCGCATTTATGTGATCACGGCGATCATTTCCGGTCTGGCGGCGGCAGTTCTGTCACTGTCAATTCCCGGCAGTTCATACATTGTACTGGCTTCCATATTCGCGGCAACGACGGTTCTCGGTATCAGAAAATGGATTCAATGACAATTCATACAGGGTATTTATGGATCGTTCTCGGCATGGGCCTGGTGACCTACCTGCCCCGGTGGTTTCCCCTGTTTTTCCTGGCCCGGCGGAATCTCCCCCAATGGTTGATCGATTGGCTCGACTTGATTCCGGCGGCGATTCTCAGCGCCCTTTTGGTGCCGGAGCTGGTCACCGTCGGCACGCCCCGCCACCTGGTCCTGTGGCGGCCGGAGCTTTGGGTGGCGTTGCCGACCTTTATTTTTGCGCTGAAAACGAAATCCCTGGGTGGTACCGTTGTCGTCGGGATGGTGCTGTTTTGGGCGGTTCAAAGGGTCGTGTGAACACCCGGGTTTCGCCGGCAGCGGTGTTCATTTTCAAGCTCGCGAAACAATATGAACGTCTCTTTGCGGAAACGGAATTTCTATATCCTTTGCTTTCAAACCTTGGTACACCGCCAAGTTCACTTGGAAACGAATCTTGAAATATTGAGTGGAGGGTACCCAGTAGCGCAAACCAATGTTGATTGACGAATCACCGAATTCCTGAATACCGACTTGGGGCGGCGGCACCTGGGTAATCTCTTGGAACCCGTCAAGGGCCTCTTTGACGGTCTGGATGGCTTTTTCCGGGTCGCTGTCATAACTGATTCCCACAATTTCCTCCACGATTTTTCTTTCCTCGGAATTATGTAGAATCTCGCCCACGATATGTTTGTTGGGAATCGTGATGACTTCGTCATCTTCTGTGGAGAGGATCGTGACTGCCAGATGTATTTCATCGACCACTCCACTCACGCCGCCAATGGTGATCGTGTTGCCGATCACGAATGGTCGCGACAAGATGATTACCAGTCCCGCTCCATAGTTGGAAACCGGCCCTGCGATAGCAAAGCTGGTACCAAAGGCCAGGGCACCAAGAGCCGCAATAAACGGTGCGATTGAAATACCAAATTTACCGATTGCC
>JAAXQD010000075.1 GCA_012974475.1 Desulfobacterales bacterium | reverse complement strand
CAGAATTCCTTAACTTTAGCTCACTTTAAACTTTAGTTCACTTCAAACTCTTGCAGCGTTTCTCCAGGCTGAGCCGGAGAACTCTGACCTGGTCCAGAGGACCAGGTTTTTCAAGATTAAATAAAATTTAAAATACTGCTAGTAAATCCGTTCGAATAGCACTTCAGCCATATTCTGGTCGAGCACTTTTAAAATTTTATATTCTTCCAGGGCCGCTGCCTTATCGCTGTTGATGAGGTAGATAATCCCCATATTATAATGGGCCGGGGCAAAATCCGGATCAACCCGGATCGCCTGTTTAAAGGCTTCCATTTCTTGTCTGCTTTTACCCAGTCCGCCATATGCAATCCCCAGGTTGTATAGTGTCGGCGCTGAATTCGGATTGATCTTCAAGGCTTTTTTACAGGATTCGGCCGCATCATCGTAGCGACCCATCCCATTGTAGATCAAGCCCATGTAATGGTGCGTGGGTGCATGATCGGGATTGATTCGCAGAACCTGCTTAAATGACTGCTCTCCATTTTCGAATTCTTCCAGCTTCCCGTATAACATTCCCAGGTCAAAGTAGGAGGCTGCATGATCCGGATCTACTTCGATAGCCTGATGATAGGTTTCAATGGCGTCCTCATAGCGACCCAGTTTGCGATAGTAGCGCCCCAGGTTATAATGCGCGTCGGCATTTTCCGGATCGATTCGAACGGCCTGCTGATACGCCACTATGGCGTCTTCCGGTTTATCCAGCCCATCATAGCAGCTTCCCAGGCCATACCACGCAAGGGTATCGTCCGGACTTTTCTCCGTGGCCTCTTTATAGTAATTGAGCGCGTCTTTAAATTCTCCTCTGATGGAAAAATTAAATCCTTTTTTACACAGTTCTTCGGCTAATCTGGGTGTCCTCTTATTGATATCGTAGGTCCATTCCGACAGTGTTTTTAACGTCTCATTCTGTTTTAAATCGAGTATCCCCTTGCCGGAGACAGCAAAATTGAGATTCTGCCCTTTCACCGCTTGGAATGAAATCACTCCAATCACGTTACCGCTCATATTTACCACAGGACTCCCGCTGGAACCCGGAGAAATCGGCGCCGACAACTGGAAAACCTTTCCCACAACCGGCAGCTCCCGAACCGCTGATACAATGCCTTCGCTCACCGTCTGTTCAAGCCCCATGGGGCTCCCTACCACCATAACGCGCTCACCAATAGACGGCTCGGTTTCACTGACGGAGACCCAGTGAATGGCCGCTTCCGGTATTTTTACCCGTACCTTGATTAGATCTGAAAGTTTATTTTCAGCCACAACCAGCTCGATGGGATGCTTTACGCCGTCGTAGGTTTTTACATCGGCAGCATACGCACCGTCGAGAACATGGTAATTCGTGATCAGATGACCTTTTTTATCCACAAAAAAACCGCTCCCCTGGTTGGTCACGTTCCGGTCGGCATCGTAGGCCACCAGGGTCACAACTGCCGGCTGTATCTTCTTTACCAGCGGTATCATGTAGCCGGTTGACACTTCTGTTTCGGCAGCGTATTTCCCACAGCCGGCCACCGCCAGAATTACAAAACCCGCAAGAAGTATGGTGTTTTTAAATTTCATTGTTCAACACTGGACCCGCTCAGAGCGTCCCTGATCCGTCCCATGGCTTTTTCAACGTTTTCATAACTGTTAAAGGCGCTGATACGGATAAAGCCCTCGCCACACTTGCCGAATCCAGGCCCCGGAGTTGTTACGACGCCGGCCGTTTTAAGCAGAAGATCGAAAAACTTCCAGGCATCCCTTTTACAGTTTATCCAGATATACGGTGAGTTTTCACCGCCGACAAATTCAAAACCCAGCCCTTCCATCTCCTTTCGGATCAGGGCTGCATTTTTCAGATAATAGTCTGTCATTTCGATGATCTGGGCTTTTCCTTGTTCACTATACGTCGCTTCAGCAGCTTTCTGAACCGGATAAGAGACGCCGTTGAATTTGGTCGATTGTCGCCGATTCCACAACGAATGTAAAGAATGCTTTTGACCGCTGTTGTCATAAGCCATGCAGCGTTTGGGAATCACGGTATAGGCACACCGGGTACCGGTGAAACCGGCGGTTTTGGAAAAACTCCTGAACTCGATGGCCACATCTCGGGCCCCGTCTATCTCGAAAATCGAACGGGGAAGGATTGGGTCCCGGACGAATGCTTCGTAGGCCGCATCATATAGAATCAGCGCCTTGTTTTCACGGGCAAAATCGACCCATTTTTTCAAAGTGTCTTTGGATATGGTCGCACCGGTTGGGTTGTTTGGGAAACACAGGTAAATCAGGTCCACCGGCGCTTCAGGGAGGGGTGGAACAAACCCGTTTTCAGGCAGGCTTTCCAAATATAGAATGTCGTCGTACCTCCCATGGTTGAAATTCCCGGTTCGACCGGCCATGACGTTGGTGTCCAGATACACCGGATACACCGGATCCGGAATCGCCAGACGGATGTCCCCGGCAAAGAGCTCCTGGATATTGCCGGTATCGCATTTGGCACCGTCGCTGACAAAGATTTCATCCGAATGGATATCAGTTCCCCGGAATTGATAATCGTTGAAAGCGATGGTTTCCCTTAAGAAAGCATATCCCCGTTCCGGCCCGTATCCACGGAAAGTGGCATCCGAAGCCATTTCCTCGACACCCGCCTTGAATGCTTCGATGCAAGCCGGCGGCAGCGGCAGGGTGACGTCCCCGATTCCCAGTCGTATGATTTCGGCATTCGGGTTCTCTTTTTGATACGCCGAGACCCGATTGGCAATCTCTACGAACAGATAAGAAGATTGAAGTTTTAGATAGTTTTCATTGATTCGGATCATGATTTAACCTTTCATTGAAATGCGTGTATTGTTTTCTATAACCAGCGGAATTAATATCTTAAACCTTTTAAACCGTCAACCTGAATCAATTCTTACGGATAAATGTCGATGGTGTAATAAACAGAGAAAATCCATCTTTTTCGAACTTTCATAACTTAAAGCGATTAATTGAAAAAGGCCTACAACTTTTTGATTTTATTTGTAAGCCTTTTTTATTTATTTAAAACCGACAACCCGATTCGAACCGGTGAACAGCAGGGTTGACAACCGCTGTCTCGTACCTTTAACCCCGCGCAACACCACCGGTTTTTATGGGCATGATGTTATCCGTGACAGATGGCCATCCAATTTTTTTACCGCTTCTGGTTTACGGTCAAAAGAAATAATGTTTAATCTTTTTTTCCCCGACGGTCTTTAATGAAAAAATAGATCAGATATACCGCCCCGACGATACTCATAAGTTTGAACATCCATAGCTCACCCAATATGTTTTCCATAATACTGATACCCCGCAGTTTATGTAAGAGACCTTTGCAAAACGCGCCTTTTGGACCGATTCCTGTGTCAGGGCTCCATTTAAGATAAATACTTCCGTGCCAAAATCAGATTTAAACGTCGCCCAAGATGCGTTTGCGAAAATAATAGCGTACGAAACTCGATTTTTGTATATAACCGTGCATATCATATAAATGATACCATTGCAATTTATCCAGAACGTTTAGCCCGGGCTCCCATTGATTTCAATTTGTGGCTTAGAGTGATTCTCAAACGTATGGCAAGGGGTGTTTTGAGACTTAAAGCAAACAATAAAAAAAGGGTTTATAAGTAAATGAATATACCGATAAACCCTTAATAATATTTTGGAGGCGGCAACCAGATTCGAACTGGTGAATAGCGGTTTTGCAGACCGCTGCCTTACCACTTGGCTATGCCGCCAAAAAAATGGAGCGGGAAACGGGATTTGAACCCGCGACTTCGACCTTGGCAAGGTCGCACTCTACCACTGAGTTATTCCCGCTCAATAGTCTTGTTTTCATAGACAAACTATTCGATTTTGTCAATAGAAAAATTTACAGTTTGAGAAGGCCTCTGAACCTAATAAAATAATCTGCACCCGACCAGACCGTTAATACCAAGGCTATCCATAGGAATATGGACCCGATTGCATGAAAATCGATGGCAAGATACGGGTAATGTATCATTAGTGGAATAATGGACGCAATCTGAAATCCGGTTTTATATTTTCCGAGGCTGGATGCGGATAAATCTTTATCCTTTTGAGCGATAATATTTCTCAAACCGGTTACGGCAATTTCCCGTCCGATAATAATGCAGACAATCCAGGCCGGAATCCATTGGAGAGAGGCCAGCATGATAAAAGACGTCGACATCAAAACCTTGTCGGCAATGGGGTCCATGACCTTGCCGAAGTTGGATTCCAGTCCCCTTTTCCGTGCAAAAAATCCGTCCAGAAAATCGGTTATGGCCGCCGCGCTGAAAACCAGTGCGGAAATGAATGAACAGAGTCTATTGGGAAACAAAAGCAGAATCACAATGATCGGCACCGCAGCAACTCGAAACAGGGTCAAGCTGTTGGGATGGCTCAGTATGTTTTTGATTTGTCCCCGTTGAAACATGGCATCACTTTTTTTAATCTATTTTTTGGCCTGATTCCAGTCGTCCAGAAATGCCTTGAGCCCTTTATCGGTCAAGGGATGGGCCGCCAACTTACTGAGAACACTAAAGGGAATGGTGGCGATGTCGGCGCCCATTAACGCCGATTCCAGCACATGCAGCGGATTGCGAATACTTGCCACAATGATTTCCGTATCGTATGCGTAGTTGCTGTAAATTTCAACGATCTGCTCCACCAGCAGAAGACCTTCCTGGGAAATGTCATCCAGGCGACCGATGAAGGGGCTTACATAGGTCGCCCCGGCTTTGGCCGCCATCAGCGCCTGCAACGGAGAAAAAACCAGCGTTACGTTCGTCTTGATCCCTTCTTCGGCAAGTATTCGTGTCGCCTTTAAACCGTCCACCAGCAAGGGAATTTTTACCACGATATTGTCATGGATTTTTGAGAGTTCACGGGCCTCTTTAACCATACCTTCGGCATCGATGCTGATAACCTCAGCGCTGATGGGGCCGTTCACGATTTCGCAGATTTCTTTGATAATCTCTTCAAAGTCTCGACCTTCTTTGGCTATGAGACTTGGATTGGTCGTAACGCCGTCAACCATCCCCATGCTGTGTGCTTCCTTAATTTCGTCGATGTTTGCAG
>JAAXQD010000106.1 GCA_012974475.1 Desulfobacterales bacterium | reverse complement strand
AAGTTCCAGTCGGTTGGAAAGAGATATACGCCACCGTGGAGCGTTCTCTCTAGTGGGATTCAAATGCGTTTGCCTTGGACACTCGGTAACAGCGTATTGTTTTTTTGGTCCAACTATTGTAGGACAGGCAGAAACATCCGGTTAATGTTCCAACAATGTTCGGCTGGCGACCCAACGACAAAATCAATGGAAAGGAGCGTAAGACAACATGTTTGATGAAAAGATATGTTTAGAAAATCTGCAACGAATCGTATCTGAAACGGCCATTGATGAAAACATAAAAACATTATCCACAGATGCGCTACGGCCCACGTACGAAGAAATTGGCGACAATATCTTTCAAATATCTGTTTTTAATCGCCATAAATTTAAAAACATGCTGTGGAATCTTGACAATTTGAAGCCTGAGATCCGATCAATTTTTAAAAAAAAATGTTTCGATGCGTGGCATTCAGTTTACTTGAAATCGGTCGGCCGCGATCTTTCCGAAGACAGCGCTGAAGACCGTGAAAAAATCGAAATTGAGGCGGTGGACACACCCGACCCAAAGGGTCCGTTGGAAAGAGAAATACAAGCACCAATGACCGTAACTGAAGATGTTGCCGACGGTCACAAACAGAAACCTGTAGAAAAACCGTCCCATCCCACGGATCCCAAGCCTTCAGCTTATGTTGAAACGCGCGACTGGTTCGACAAACTCCTCGACTTTGCAGCCGCCATCGTATACGCTTTTGCAGGGGTTTTCGGTCGTTAGTTCTCGGTGATTGGTCATTTGTAGTTGGTCATGGGTCATCCGTAAACAGTGAATAGAAAACAGTAAATAGTAAATAGTTGATTATGGCAAAAAAAACACCCATTGCCGTGGTCGGGATGGCCGGAATTTTCCCCGGGGCTTCCGATCTAAATACTTTTTGGCAAAACATCGTTGACAAGGTCGATACCACCTGCGAGGTGCCCCGAAGCCGATGGATTGCCGAACCGGATTTCATGGTTCATCCGGATCCCATGCCGGACAAAGCCTTTTCAAAACAGGCCTGCCTAATCGACGATTTTAAATTCGACCCCCAAGGAATCGACCTTGACAAAGACCTTTTAAAGGCCCTCGATCCGCTGCATCAAATGGCACTTCACACCGGTCGGGAAGCATTATCGAGCTGCGTAACCGCATCCATCGATAAAAATAACATCGGAACTGTTCTTGCAGCCATAGCACTCCCCACAGACGCTTCTTCGTCGATCACCCGAAAGATACTGGGGACATCATTCGAGGAAAAACTTTTCAACAGATCTATCCCGACCAGACAACAACCCCTTTCCCGGGCAGAATGTTTGGCCGCCAGAGTCACCGGCCTCCCCGGCGCTTTGCTGGCCGAAGGGCTCGGTCTGGGCGGTGGAAGCCTGACCCTCGATGCCGCCTGTGCGTCATCCCTGTATGCCGTTAAACTTGCCTGCGACGAATTGTGGTCTTTTAGGGCCGAAGCCATGCTGGCCGGCGGAATCTCCAGACCGGAATGCCTTTACACTCAGGTGGGTTTTAGCCAGCTTCAGGCATTATCCCCCACCGGATGCTGCGCCCCGTTTGACGAAAGGGCGGACGGTCTCGTGGTGGGAGAAGGTGCGGGGATACTCGTCTTAAAACGCCTGGACGATGCCTTGCGGAATCAGGATACAATCCATGCGTTAATCAAAGGGATCGGGCTTTCCAATGACATGCGCGGCAACCTCCTGGCGCCGGACAGCGAAGGCCAGGTTCGCGCCATGTCCAGCGCCTATGCCGCTGCCGGATGGTCTCCCCGGGACGTTGATCTTATTGAATGCCACGGCACGGGAACCCCGGTGGGAGACGCCGTGGAACTTCAGAGTTTAAGAAATCTTTGGGGCGAATCCGACGGATCTCCGGGTCAGTGCGCCATCGGATCGGTCAAATCGATGATCGGCCATCTGCTGACCGGTGCCGGCGCCGCCAGCATGATCAAAACCCTTCTCGCACTCAAACACAAGGTGTTGCCCCCATCGCTCCATTTCAATCGAGCACCGGCAAAAAGCCCCCTTCACAACAGTCCGTTTCGGGTTCAAACCGATGCAAATCCATGGCCTCGAAGAGATCCCGATATCCCCCGGCGGGCTGCGGTCAGCGCATTTGGATTCGGCGGAATAAACAGCCACCTGCTTTTTGAAGAATGGGATCCTGAAATTAAAAAATGTCCATCGGAAACCGACGATTTTCAACATTCAGCCGTCTCCATTCCATCGGACATTCCATTGCACGCCGACGACGGTCGTGCATCGACGGTCCATCATCAATCATCGACCCGGCAGCCTCCGGTGGCGATTATCGGCATGGCGTCTGTTTTCGGTCCCTTGACATCTTTGAAAGAATTTCAGGAAACAATTTTCCGGGGAGAATCGATCATTGCAAGAAGGCCGAAACACCGATGGAACGGGTGCGACCCCATCGCCGACATGCACCTGAATGGACAGGCCCAATGGGGGGGGTTCATGACGGAACTCCTTCTGAACATCAGAGATTTTCGAATACCGCCCAATGAAATTCCGGATATCCTTATCCAACATCTATTGATGCTTAAAGTTTCAGCCGATGCCATGAACGATGCCGGACTCCCCCTTAGAGAAGACCGGCCGGGCATGGGGGCCGTCATCGGCATCGACTTTGATTTCGAAGCCACCGATTTTCACCTCCGGTGGAACCTGCATAACCGCGTTGGGAATTGGAAAAAAAGAAGCGATCTTGGCTTAAATCTCGATGACGGGACAAAAACAGCCCGATGGCTGGCGTCGTTGCAGGATGGATTGTGTCCGCCGCTCACCGCCACGCGAACCTTGGGCGCCCTGGGCGGCATCATTGCCAGCAGGATCGCCAGGGAATTTCGTTTCGGAGGACCCAGCTACGTCGTGTCCAATGAAGCGGCCTCGGGTCTGAAAGCCCTTGAAATCGGGGTCCGATCGTTGCAGCAGGAAGAGACCGAAGTTGTGCTTGTGGGGGCGGTGGATCTTTGCGGCGATGTTCGCAGTGTCGTCACCGCCAGCCGGATACGTCCCTTTACGACACATCCCAAAATCAGCCCTTTCGATCGCTCGGCGGATGGGACGCTTCCCGGCGAAGGTGCTGCGGCGCTGGTTCTCAAAAGGCTCGACCGGGCCATAAAAGACGGCGACAGGATCTATTCTGTGATCAAAGGGATCGGAAAGGCGGGGGGCGGCGGTGTTCAGACCCATGCGCCGTCAAAGAATGCCTATGTTCTGTCGCTGAAACGATCCTTTAAAGATGCCGGCATTTCACCCGCTTCCGTCAGTTTTTTCGAGACCCATGGCAGCGGCAACCCCATGGAAGACCGGATTGAATCAGAAGCCCTGA
Source organism: Desulfobacterales bacterium (assembly GCA_012974475.1). GTDB lineage: Bacteria > Desulfobacterota > Desulfobacteria > Desulfobacterales > UBA11574 > JAAXQD01. The sequence continues at coordinate 14,074 of JAAXQD010000106.1, read as the reverse complement.
ATGCATATTTTACCGACCCCAAAACACCGTGTGCCATCGGGTCCGTAAAACCGAATATCGGACATGCAGGGGCTGCTGCCGGTCTGGCATCACTGGTCAAAACCAGCCTTTGCCTGTATCAGGAGATCATCCCGCCGTTAACGAACTTTACGGAACCCGGCGAACCCGTATGGCAAAACGAGACATTCCATATGCCGGCCTTTGCCCAATACTGGATGAGAGATAGAAAAGACGGTCCTCGCAAGGCATGTACCGGCGCCATGACCACAGACGGAAACTGCATGCATGTCATCCTCGAAGGGTTTGAATATGGGCTTTCCGAAAGGATGCCTGAAACAATCGAAAAAGAAAGAAAAAGACCCCTGGGTTTTATGACACCGGGACTTTTTGTGGTGGAGGGAAACGGTAAAAACGAGCTGATCGAAGGTCTGCGTGCCCTAAGCGCTCATCTTAAAGACGCTCCGGGCCGAGATGACCCTTTATCTTCTTCTGAAAAAAAAGATTTGACCATGGATGAAAAGATCGAACCTTTGGCCAGATCCTGGTATCTTAAAAACAGATTGGACTCGGATAAGAAATTTGCGGTATCCATTGTTGGCGGGCGCATTTCACAACTTGAAACATCGATTCATGAGGCTCAAGCTGCCGTATCGTCCCAGACCCAACAGAACATGAACGGTTCGGGGGGTATCAGTTACGCCCCTTCCCCTTTGGGCCCTGACGGTGCGACGGCGTTTGTTTTCCCGGGATCCGGCAACCATTATGTGGGCATGGGCAGAAGCATCGGTGTGCTGTGGCCTGAGATTCTTCGAACGATGGACGCCGAAACCCTTCAATTAAAAACCCAGCTCCTCCCGGGTTGTTATGTCCCCTGGAGAACATCGTGGGCGCCGGGATGGGAAACGGCCGCCCATGAAAGGATCGTTTCCGACCCTTTAAATATGATATTCGGGCAGGTGGTTCACGGCGGGGTTATGGCCAATCTCATCAAAAGTTTCGGCATAAAATCCGCCGCGGTTATCGGATACAGCCTTGGGGAATCCGCAGGACTTTTTGCCGTGGGCGCCTGGCCGGACCGGGGCGAAATGTTAAAAAGGATGCTGGCCACCGATCTCTTTACCACCGAACTTTCAGGTCCGTGCAATGCCGCCCATCGTGCATGGAAAATACCATTCGACGAGGATATCAATTGGTGCGCTGCGGTCGTGAATCGCCCTGGGGATCGGGTTCGCAAAATCATCGGCAAATGGCCCTTTGCAAAACTTTTAATCATCAATACGCCGGATCAGTGTGTCATCGGCGGCATGCAAAACCATGTCGAGGCTGTGATCCGGGAACTGGGCTGTGACGCCGTCTTTCTTCAAGGGGTGGTCACGGTTCATTGTGACGCCGCAGGTCCGGTTGCAGAAGCTTACAAGAAGCTTCACGTTTTTCCCACGGCCCCTCCGGAAAACGTCCAATTTTACAGCTGTGCACAAGGATCCGCCTACCGTCCCACCCGTGAAAGCGCTGCAGCGTCGATTCTGGAACAGGCCCTTTCGGGTTTTAATTTCAAAACGCTCATCGATCAGGCCTATGAGGACGGCATCCGAATCTTCCTTGAAATGGGACCCCATGCTTCCTGTACAGGAATGATAAAAACAATTCTCCATGAAAAACCCCATCTGGCAGTTTCAGCATGTTGCCGCGGGGAAGAAGACCCTCTGACAATCCTTAAATTTCTGGGCGCTCTGATTTCGGAAAGAGTCCCGGCAGATCTCGACAAACTCTACGGAATCGATGCATACCCTCCCACCGTCAGTGAAGCTTTCAAGGAAAAATCAGGCCCTCAGATTAAGCGGGTTGTGGGGGGGAAAACACCGTCCCCTGCCCTGCCCGGGACAGCGGTGGAGACACAGCGGTCAAAAGGCAGCGGGGAAATACCGGCGGACGAAACGAAACTAAAAGACGGCGGTGTGCCCGGAGAAGCGGAATCTTTGCATCACCCCGCCCCCCATGATGTACCCTTGTTGAAGGAGGATCTGCCCATCACGTCGGGCCCCATTCAGTACTCGGAAATAATCAACAGCCTAACAGAAAGTACAAGGGCCACAGCCGATGCCCACAAGGCGTTTCTCGATTTTTCGAACACGCTGCGCGAAGGCTTTGAGAAAACCTTTGCCACGCAGACACGTCTTCTTGAAACCATCCTCTCTGATGGCGAACCATTGCCCAAATTGGCACCACAGGAGTTTTATTCCGATATTCCTGAAGATGAGGATAAAAAGCAACGTACAAAGCCCATAACGCCAAGTGATGCTTCCGATGCTTTGCTCCATGCGCCGAGCCCTATGCCCGAGCCGGCGTTTAACCGGAACATGTGCCTGGAGTTTGCCATCGGATCCGTTGCCAAGGTACTGGGCCCGGAGTTTGCCGTTGTCGACACATACAACGTCAGGGTTCGACTGCCCGACGAACCGCTCATGCTGGTGGACCGGATTGTTTCCGTGACGGGTGAAAAAAGATCTCTGAAATCCGGACGGGTGGTCACAGAGCATGACGTGCTTCCGGGAGCATGGTATTTGGACGGGGGTCGAGCGCCGGTATGCATATCGGTGGAAGCCGGTCAGGCCGACCTCTTTCTATGCGCCTACCTGGGCATCGACCACGCGGTCAAAGGAAAAAGAAGCTACAGGCTCCTGGATGCCGTGGTGAAATTTCACCGGGGCCTGCCCAAGCCGGGTGACGTTATTCGCTACGAAATCGAAATTGACCACTTCTCTCGTCAGGGGGAAACCTATCTATTCTTTTTCAAGTTCGAAGGGTATATCGGCGATTCTCATCTCATCAGCATGTACAACGGGTGTGCAGGTTTTTTTACCGAAGAAGAGGTTCGCAATTCAGGCGGAATCCTATTAACCGAAGAAGACACCCGAAGTCTTGTCGGAAAAAAACCTTTGGACTGGAAAAATCTGGTACCGCTTTACACGGAAAGTTACGACGATGCAGCGGTGGAAGCGCTGAGACGCGGCGAACTATCCAAATGCTTCGGTCCCTTTTTTGACGGCATCCATCTTCCTGAATCGCTGAGGTTGCCCAGGGGCCGGATGAAACTCATCCATCGAATTCTGCGGATGGATCCTGAAGGGGGACGTTATGGGCTTGGACGGATTTGTGCCGAGGCAGATATTCATCCCGACGACTGGTTTCTAACCTGCCACTTCATGGATGACATGGTCATGCCCGGAACGTTGATGTATGAATGCTGTGCCCACACCCTCAGGGTATTTATTCAGCGCCTGGGATGGGTCACCACCAAACCCGGCGTCTGCTACGAACCTGTGAAGGGGGTTGAAAGCGTCCTTAAATGCAGAGGGCCGGTCACACCGGATACCCGGCACGTCTGGTATGAAGTGGACATAAAGGAGCTCGGGTATGCACCGGAACCGTATGTCATCGCCGATGCACGGATGTATGCCGACGGGCATCCTATCGTATCATTTAAAGACATGTCCCTGAAAATGACCCATGTTACCCGGGAAGACATCGAATCTTTCTGGGAGAAAAAAGAAGACAGAGATCAGAAGACAGAGATCAGAAGACAGAGGGCAGGGACCCGGGATCCGAAAACAGCCCTTTTTGACCGTGACAAGATTCTGGCATTTGCCATTGGAAAGCCTTCCGAAGCATTTGGCAATCCTTACGAAGTGTTCGATGAAGAACGGTTGATTGCCAGACTCCCGGGCCCGCCATATTCTTTTTTGGATAAAATTGTTGCCGTAGAACCCGAACCCTGGGTCTTAAAGCCGGGCGGCTGGATAGAAGCCGAATATCGAGTTCCGCCGGATGCATGGTATTTTAGAGCAGACCGATCATCTTCCATGCCTCTTTGCATACTCCTCGAAATTGCACTGCAGCCCTGCGGATGGCTGGCCGCTTACCTGGGGTCCGCCCTTAAAAGTGAAAATGACTTGAAATTCAGAAATCTGGGTGGAAATGCCGTTTTGCATCGAGCGATTTTTCCCGAAGAACAAACTTTGGTCATACGTGTCCGAATGACCAAAGTTTCCGAAGCCGCGGATATGATCATCGAGCATTTCGATTTCAAGGTCCTCCAGGCCAATGAAACCGTTTATTCGGGAGACACATATTTTGGTTTTTTCTCAAAACAGGCCCTGTCCAACCAGGTTGGGCTCCGGGGCGCCGAAAGCCAGGCATACGCCGCTTCCCCGGATGAACTGAAACGCAGCCGTTCCTGCGGCTTTAAAGATGACGCCCCCTTTTCTCCGGACGACCCGGATGCGCATCCCGCACCTTCGCTGTCGATGCCGGCAAGAGCGCTTCGCATGATCGACAGGATCGATGTTTATGTTCCGGACGGCGGTCCCGAGGGCCTCGGTTTTATTCGGGGGGTCAAAGACGTCGATCCGAGGGAGTGGTTTTTCAAGGCGCATTTTTACCAGGACCCTGTTTGCCCGGGTTCGCTGGGAATCGAATCGTTTCTTCAACTGGTCAAATTCACAGCAATGGACCGGTGGAAGCATCTGGTGGAAACCCACCGCTTCGAATGGATCACCGACGAACCGCATCGCTGGACCTACCGCGGGCAGGTGACCCCTGAACACAAGAGAATTGAAGTGGAAGCAATGATCACCAAAATTGTTGACACACCAACGCCGGCCATATACGCAAATGGTTTCCTGAAAGTCGACGGACGCTATATTTATCAGATGGAAAACTTCGGTTTTCGATTGATACCGATATAAGTAAATATCCGGGTCCGGAGGACACGGTTATCAATGAAAAAATAAAAACAATGGTGTTTTCTTGAACGAAAACATCTAATCGGAAACTTCTTTTATCTTTGAGCGAGTAATTTTTTATGCTTTATTCAAATGTTTTTATCGATGCCTTCGGTTACGAGCTGGCGCCCAACATCATCACATCCGATGACATTGAAGCGCGCCTCGAACCGGTGTATAAGGCCCTTCATTTTCAAAAAGGACAGCTGGAGGCATTGACCGGGATTCAGGAACGAAGGTTCTGGGACCCGGGCTACTCCATGCACGAAGGGGCCATTAAAGCCGGCCAAAAAGCCGTCGATGCTTCTTCTGTGTCTCTGGAACAGATCGGCATGCTCATCTACAGCGGTGTCTGCCGGGACAATTTGGAACCGGCAACAGCATGCGCCGTGTCCGACGGCCTCGGACTGGGTCCCAAGACCCAGATTTACGATGTTTCAAATGCTTGTCTCGGCGTACTCAACGGAATGATCTTAACGGCAAATGCCATCGCCCTTGGCCAGATTGAAGCCGGTCTCATCGTGTCTTGTGAATCTGCAAGACAGATTGTCGATTTTACCATTGAACGTCTCCTTGAAACCAAAGACATGGACCTGTTCAAAAAAACCATTGCAACACTGACCGGCGGTTCAGGGGCTGTGGCTGTACTTTTAACCGATGCAACTGTTTCCGATACCGGCCATCGTCTTTTAGGCGGGGTCGTAAGAAATGCAACTGTACATTACAAACTGTGCCGCTGGGGACCGGATACCGGAATACCGGCCAGCGGCCTACATGTCATGCAGACCGATTCGGTGGGTGTTCTGCAGCACGGTGTCGCCCTTGGAATAGAAACATACAAAGCGTTCAAGAAAAATCTCGCATGGCCCGATGACAAGCCCGACAAGGTCATCTGCCACCAGGTGGGGGCAGCCCATCAGAAAAATATTCTTGAATCCATCGGCATTTCAAAAGAAAAGGACTTTACAACCTTCAAGCACCTGGGAAATATCGGCACGGTATCCCTCCCCATTACGGCCGCCATTGCCAAAGAACGGGAGTTTCTGGTTAAAAATGATTTGGTCGGCTTTTTCGGTATCGGCAGCGGCTTGAACTGCCTGATGCTGGGAATCAGATGGTAATGAAGAAAAATAAAGAGATCGATATTTCGAAGTTTCGTCACCTTTACCCGTTTAAATCCCATTACATGGACATAAACGGTTTGAATTATCATTTCCTCGATGAAGGAGCGGGCGACCCGGTTGTCATAATTCACGGGAATCCCACATGGTCGTTCTATTACCGAAAACTGGTCGAAGGCCTGTCAGAACGGTTCCGGACCATTGTCCCGGATCATATCGGGTGCGGTCTGTCGGACACACCGGATGTCCATCAGTACGATTACCGGCTCAAAAGCCGTGTCGACGATCTGGAAGACCTTCTCGATCACCTCGGGATCGATAAAAATATTACACTGGTGCTCCATGACTGGGGTGGGATGATCGGCATGGCCTATGCATTGAGATTTCCGGAAAGGATTCGTCGATTCGTCATTATGAATACAGCGGCCTTTTTTCCCCCTAAGGGCAAAACACTACCTATGAGACTTCGGGTGATACGAAATATCAAGCCGTTTGCAACCCTGGCCGTACTCGGTTTCAATCTTTTTGCCTATGGTGCGCTTTTCATGGCGTCTTACAAAAAGCTTCCAAAGGATGTTAAATCGGGTCTTGTAGCCCCCTACAACAGCTGGCAAAATAGAATTGCGACCTTGAAGTTTGTTCAGGATATTCCTGTTAGAGAAGATGATCCAAGTTATCGCCTGGTCCGATATGTGGATGACAACCTGTATAAACTGAGTCACATTCCCATGCTCATCTGCTGGGGTGAGCATGATTTTGTTTTTGACGAAGATTACCGTTTAGAGTGGCAACGTCGTTTTCCCCATGCAAAAGTGAAAACTTTTACAGATGCGGGTCACTATGTTCTTGAAGATAAGCCTGACGAAATTTTGCTCCTGGTTAAAGATTTTCTGAAATATTATAGTTGATTCTTCTTCCAACCGGCAATTATCCTTGAAATCTATCTCAATGAAAATTTGCTGACGGAAGCTATTGTGAGAAACTTAGTTTTCCCATATGTCAGACATATCGAAGGTTTTTGAGGGGGATGATATTTTCACCTTTCAGTCGGCTATCTCAGGAATCAGCGGGGTGAAAATACCGACTAATTCGTCCTAATTGTGATTCGATATAGTTCTAATCAACTGCAGATTGATTTTTTTCTTCAATTTGCCAGCCACACATTTAAGACCCTATTTGAAATAATATGTTCCCATTATGGGAAAATTGTTGACATTCCCAAAACGGGAATATATGTTATCTATATGAGAGTTTTCACGACCAAGACAATTAATGCGTACAGGGAGTGTTACCCTGAAGCAGATGGCCCACTAAAGGCGTGGGTGGCTCTCATAGAAGGGAATGAGTTTAAACATTTTCCAGAATTGAAAAATATGGTTGGGTCTGCGGACTTTGTCCAACCGGATCGAGTTATATTTAACATTAAAGGGAATCATTTTAGGCTGATAACCGCTGTTGATTTCGGCCGCCAGATTATATTTGTCAAATGGTTTGGCCGGCATAAAGACTATGACAAAATAAATCCTTCGGAGGTGCAACATGAATATCCGCCCTGTTAATTCAGAGCAAGCATACGATGAGGCTATTGAGCGCATTGAAACGCTCTGGGGTGCCGAGTCAGGTACTCCCGAAGGGGATGAACTCGATGTCCTGCTCACATTGGTTAGGGTATACGAAAAAGAGAACTATCCCGTTCCTCCCCCAACTCCTATTGAGGCTATTAGCTTTGTTATGGATCAAAGAGGCATGAAACAGGCCGATCTGGTGCCTTACATTGGTAGCCGGTCAAAGGTCTCCGAGATTTTGAGGGGAAAGAGGACTCTTTCTTTATCAATGATTCGATCATTACATACTCATTTAAGTATCCCTGCAGAAATATTGATTATGGATGGAATGGATTTCCCTCTTGATGGGGAAGGTGTCAAGTGGGACAGCTTCCCCGTTACGGAAATAGTTAATCGTGGTTGGGTAACGGGGCTTGATCCTAAAACTCAAGCTGAAGAGATTATGCGAGAGCTTGCTTCTCAGGCTTGTGCTGATATTTATTTAACGGATCAGAACCGTGCATGCTTGCGCCAGAGTGCCAGACGTAACGAAAAGGACGATCCCTATTCAGTAGATGCATGGATATTAGGTGTTTTAGCGCAAGCAGAAACATTTGAGACTGGAGTAAAATTCAATCAGAATATCCTGGATGAAAACTTTATCGTCAAGGTGGTTTATTTAAGTGGATTAAAGGATGGGCCGCTAAGAGCTAAGGAATTTCTCCAGAATAAAGGCATAAAGTTGGTCGCTGTTCCTCATTTCAAGCGAACATATTTAGATGGGGCTGCCTTGATAAATAAAAGAGGCGAGCCAATCATAGCGCTGAGCCTAAGATATGACAGGCTTGATAATTTTTGGTTTACGCTTGCGCATGAATTAGCTCATTTAGTATTGGGCCATGCACACAGTGTAGAAGGTCAATGTATTATAGATGACCTCGATTTAATAGAGCCTCAAAATGAAATAGAGAATGAAGCGGATGAGTTGGCCAAGAAATCCCTGATACCAAGCCAATTATGGAAAAATCATCCGGCCCGCAATACAGGCAAGCTAAAAGATATTATAGACTTAGCCACAAAAGCAGACATTCACAAATCTATTGTTGCTGGTCGAATCCGTTACGAGAGAAATAATTATCGCATTCTTTGGCCCCATGTTGGGAGCGGCATGGTTAGAAAATTATTTTTTGCCTGATGTCATAAACGCTGCAATTTGTAATGACAAAGAAATCTCATTCAGGCTGATGAGCTGTGACTTGAGATACCATCATGGGCACCGCCCGAAAATATTGCATCACAAAAACTGCGTTTTCAGCGACCGATCACAGCCTCACCCAATCCTTTGATAAGAGAATAATATCATGAAAACCCCAGCAGGGTAGCCATTGAGAATACCCCAATCATTGGCTGAATATGTGATGTGCTGAGTTAACAATACTTGCCACAGTATGTTAGGAATCAGGGTGACAAAGCATCTTTACAACCGTTGTTAGGTATTGTATCTAAGTTAGGATTTAAATTGCCGAAAAATTACAAAAAGTTTATCTGATATTGATTCGAAAAGATGCGCCCAACCAATTTGGAAAAAGAGAGTTCTATCGTAAACGTTGCGTCCCACCTGAAAAGGATGGCCGAAATAACGCCTTACAAAAGGGCGGTCGTTTATCCTGCGGGACGGGATGATTGCGGCCGGGTCACCTATTCTCATCTGACGTTTCTGCAGCTGGATCGGGAATCCGATTGCCTGGCGCACGGGATGCACAACGCCGGTATCACCCGGGGCACCCGGACCATTTTAATGGTCAAACCCAGTCTGGAATTTTTTATCATTATTTTTTCTCTGTTTAAAACCGGTGCAGTTCCGGTGGTGGTGGATCCCGGAATGGGGATTCGCCGCATGGTCACCTGCTTCAAAGAGGGACGTCCGGAGGCGTTTATCGGCATCCCCACCGCCCATGTCCTTCGAACACTAAATCCCAGATTTTTTAAAACACTCAAAACATGGGTAACGGTGGGCAGGCGCTGGTTTTGGAGAGGGTTTACCCTTCGCCAGCTGCGCCGGACGCCCTGGACGCCTTATTCGATGGCGCAAACTCGAAAGGACGATACAGCCGCCATACTCTTTACCACCGGCAGCACAGGTCCTGCAAAAGGTGCGGTATACACCCACGGAAACTTCGACGCACAGCTGGGTCACATAAAATCCCATTTGAAGATATCCAGGGATGAAATAGATCTTTCCACATTCCCGCTGTTTGCCCTTTTTTGGCCGGCCCTGGGGATAACGTCGGTCATACCGGATATGGACCCCACGAAACCCGCCCGTGTAAATCCAAAAAATATTATTCAGGCCATTTTGAACCAGGGCGTCACCAGTATGTTTGCCTCCCCTGCCCTTCTGAATCGTGTGGGCGAATACGGAAAAAAGAATCGGATAACGCTGCCGTCCATAAAACGGGTCATCTCCGCCGGAGCACCGGTATCCCCATCGATCATCGAACAGTTTTCGTCCATGCTCTGTGAAGATGCCGAGATACATACGCCGTATGGGGCCACCGAAGCGGTCCCCATCATATCCATCACCAGCAACGAAATCCTGTCTGAAACCCGAAAGCTCAGCGAGCGAGGCTACGGTATCTGCATCGGCCGTCCCATAAACGACCTAAAAATTTGTATCATTAAAGTCAGCGATGGCCCCATCGACAAATGGTCGGAAGACCTCAGGGTCCCAGACGGTGAAATTGGTGAAATAAGTGTGAAAGGCGACCTCGTGACCCGACATTACTTTGGAAGACCCGAGTCGGATGCGCTGGCAAAGATCAAAGACCGAGATTCCTTTTGGCACCGGATGGGGGATGTGGGCTGGAAGGATTCAAAGGGGAGGATTTGGTTCTGCGGCCGAAAAAGTCATCGTGTGGTGACTGAAAAAAGAACGCTGTTTTCCATACCCTGCGAGGCGATCTTCAACAATCATCCCAGGGTGTATCGCAGCGCCCTTGTGGGGATCGGCCCGCTTCATCGACAAAAACCGGTCATCTGCATCGAGCTGAAACGTGATAAAATAAAACATAACAAAAAGGCGCTTAAAAATGAACTGCTGGAGCTTGCACAACAGCATGAATTGACCCGGGACATTGAAACCGTATTGTTCCACCCGTCGTTTCCGGTTGACATTCGGCACAACTCAAAAATTTTCCGGGAAAAACTGGCTATATGGGCTGAAAAGAAACTAAGTTAAATAGGACACAGATTTTCACAGATAATATTGAATTAAGGGGCTTTGCCCCCAATTTAAAAATCTTGCTAATCTGTGTTTATCTGTGTCCAATAAAAAAAATCAAGACGTTAAATGAAAAACGATGAATCCATTACAAACAAGTCTCTCCATAAGGTTCTGGTCACCGGCGGCGGCGGTTTTTTAGGCGGCGCCATCGTCAGACAACTGGTGAATCGAGGCGATGTTGTTCGAAGCTTTTCCCGCAATTTTTACCCTGAACTTGCGCAGATGGGGGTTGAACAGATTCAGGGGGATATGGCTGATAAAACTGCCGTTGAACAGGCATGCAAGGGGATAGAGCTCGTCTTTCACGTTGCAGCCAAACCCGGTGTTTGGGGAAATTATTCCGATTATTACCGAACCAATGTCGTGGGAACACAACATGGGATTGACGCTTGTAAAAAGCATGGTGTTTTACGGCTCGTTTACACGAGCTCCCCCAGTGTGGTCTTTGACGGCACGGACATGGAAGGTGTGGACGAATCTGTCCCTTATCCTGAAAAATTTCATACCCACTACCCGAAAACCAAGGCAATGGCAGAACAGCTTGTCATAAAAGCCGCAGACAAAGACCTGATGACCATCACGTTGAGACCCCACTTGATATGGGGGCCTAACGACAATCACCTGGTGCCGCGAATTATTGAAAGAGCCGGACGTCTCGTAAGGGTCGGCAACGGAAAAAACCTTGTGGACACCATCTACATAGACAACGCTGCCGAAGCCCATGTTCTGGCCGCTGACCGGCTGAAGGAGAACCCCGAACTTTCAGGAAATGTCTATTTCATAAGCCAGGACGACCCGGTTCCTTTATGGGACCTGGTCAACGATATTTTAAAAACAGCAGGGCACCCTCCGGTTAAGCGGGCAATTCCCCGAAAAATAGCATGGCTGATGGGCGCTCTGCTGGAATTTGTCTATAAAATATTCAGGATCCGCGGAGAACCTCAAATGACACGCTTTCTTGCGGACGAGCTTGCAACAGCCCACTGGTTCGATATCCGTGCCGCCAGAAAAGATCTGGGGTACGCGCCAACGGTATCCATAAAAGAAGGGCTCAGCCGCCTTGAACATTGGCTTCAGAACAGATACTGAGTGCCCGATGAATTGCTTACGCTCACAATTTCAGTACGCTGACAGGATGATTCCGTTTTGATCGGAAAGCTGTCTGAGCAAATTAGAGCGCGTTAAAGCGAACAGCATAGAGGTTGTCAAGATTATTGATAATTATCAAATTCCCGCCGTGCAAACTTAACACGTAAGACCTGTTCACTTTTACGCGGTTTTATTTGCGAGTTCTTGCCGATAAAAACGGAATTGTCCTGCGGCTGAGACGTAATGTTATTCTGAAAAAGGCTATAGAAAGGAGTTTATCGACTATGAAACTGACCGATCTTTTACCGCTTGAGAAATGGAAAGCGCTCGAGAAAGACGTCACCCGAAGATCCAACCTCGATGCGAATGTTTTCAATACAGACGGCATCCGGATAACAGATTATAAAAATTGGGCAAACCAGCTATGCCCTGCCATAAAGGCCACGGACAAGGGACAGAGTTACATCTGCGCGGTTGCCCACATGAATCTTGCAGCCCAGGCAAAGCAAACCGGAAACAGCCTCATCGAAGAATGTGATGCAGGGCTGTTAAAGATCGTTGTTCCTATTTTCGTGAAAGATGAATTCCTGGGCGCATTTGGCGCCTGTGGGGTGTTGCTGGCTGAAGGCGAGGTCGACCCGTTTCTGATCAACATGACCACCGGAATTGATGAACAAGAGATTGAAAGGCTTTCAGCGGATATCACGACGATTACATCGGATCAGGCTCAATCTATTGCCACATACATTGAAGAAAAAATCGGCGGAATTATCAGGGATTTTGCAAAAAGCATATGAATCTTCCCGCTGTTCTGAAAAGCGGGATTTCCGCTGCCCGCCAACACGCTGGAGGGCTGTCATGCGAATCTGCGTCCAAAGCAGGATAGTGCTTTAATCGTAGCATTTGCTTCCGGGGGGAAACCACCCGGTTCCTGGCGAAAATAAAAAAGGCATCCCATCCTTGTTTCGATGAAATGCCTTTGATATTCTGATGTTTCTAAATCTAAGCTTTTTGGACGTTCTTGGCCGCCGGTCCCCGGTCGCTTTCTTCCACGTCAAAAGTCACCCTTTCTCCTTCAGCAAGGGTCTTGAACCCATCCATACCGATAGAAGAAAAATGTACAAAAATGTCCGTCCCGTCCTCGCGTTCGATGAATCCAAATCCTTTTTTGTCACTAAACCATTTTACAATCCCCTCTGCCATAGTACTGACCTCCTTCTAAATACTTTCAATGTTAGACCTAAGCTTCAGGTCGTTACGCTGGCAAAAGTGATAGTTCCTTCAGAGCGAAATCGACCCGTTTAAAACCGCATGGCCCCCCAACTAAAAAAACGATCAGTTTCTCTCATCTCAAACGACGAAACAAATGTCAAGGCAAAATAGTTTTTGAAACGATTTTGGACGGGACTCTTTTCAAAACCAGAAGATCTGATGGTAACTCTGTTTTTTACGGGGCGTTCATGGGGTACGCGCCAATGAAGGGAGTTTGCTCAATGTCGAATAATTAATGAACATCTGAGTATAGATAAACTGTGTGCTTCGGAATCAAACCTTTGCATCGGAATTTTCTTCCGGATCATATTCCAGTTGAGGGGGGATATGATCGGTTTTATCGTACTCCAACTGCATGCGGTATTTTTTGATTTCCATATGACTGTCTATGGTTTTTTTGGCCAGAAGATACCTTAAATATATCATCCATACGATCAGCCCCAAAAAAATGACGGCAGCAGATAAGAAGATCCATTTGTATCGGGTCATCGTTTCGGTGCCCACTCGACCCAGATAGACGATTAAATCGGGGATGACCCAGTATAAAAATACCGCCAGAAATATCAGAAAGCCGATGGCAAAGATGTTAAATCTGCTGATAGCCGCAATAATCTTTTCAAACCGGTATTCGTATTCCTTTTCCTTTAAATCAGGATCATGGGACATTTTTTCTTCTTTATAAAAAAGAGACTGATATGTCCGGACAAAAAATGCAAACAGAAGCATTGCACCGACAGGTATGCCCACGGCCGCAACGAACCAGGCTCTGAAAGGAAACGGACGATCCCTGGTTACTATTTTGACCTGCAGGGTAAAGCCCCTCTTACCGAAAAAGAGATTCAGACCAACTTTAACGCCAAACGATCGCTGACCTTAACCTTGCACAATCCGGATTTTACGACTGCCTCCAGGGTTGCCCAGGCCATTAACATCGCCTTTTATGAGGCCATCGCCCGTACCCATGACTGTCTCTTATACACATCT
>JAAXQD010000200.1 GCA_012974475.1 Desulfobacterales bacterium | reverse complement strand
TGTAAAATAGCCTTGTACTCAAGGTGTCCGATTTCTTCACAAACGCTCTTTGGCAGATAAAAGTTATAAATTTTCACTGGTGTCCGGTTAAGAATCAAATAAATTCAACTGGATATGACCGGTAGTAATTTTGTTTTTGTAATAGTTATCTGTGAATGCCCATGAAATAAGGGTTTTCTCAAAAAGAGTAATACTTAAAATCTGTAAAATTGTGTAGAGGCTCTGTTCAAGCTTCAAGCGCTTCTTCATGATGGCAACCAACACATATACGGAGATAGCAATCCAGATCTGAGTTTTGACGGCGGTTTCAGAAATACCAAAAAATTTCTTTATCCGTAGGTGTTGTTTGATCCATTTAAAGAACAGCTCCACCTGCCATCGGTACTTGTACAAATCTGCTATGGTTCGAGCATCTATTGAAAAATTGTTGGTTAAAAAAGTTAAACGTTTTTTGAGTTCTTTGTCATAGTACTTTATTCGCCTGAGTTTTTCCGGATAGGCATTTGCTGATTTTGTTATGACCGGACGTACGATCTGGTCACAAATGATGCCCGTAGACTTATCAACTGGAGCGGAGTAAAGTCTGCGCAGTTTCGTATTAACTTTGGCTCTCAAGATGAAAAATGCTAAACCACTGTGCAGTTTATACAGTCTTTCAAAATCAAGATAGGCGCGATCCATAATATAAATTGAACCGGGCTCTGGAAACAGTTCATCAAGAATGTTGACATCATGGACCTTGGCATCGGTTATCGAAATAAACGAAGGAATATTACCTCTCAGATCAAGCAGAGTATGGATCTTTATTCCGCTTTTCGTTGATCGGAACCGCGCCCATGGAAAAACAGAACGGCACAGATCGATTGTGGATGCATCCAATGCGTAAACCGTTTCATCAAGTTGGAGACCAAAGTCATCATCAGCATAAAGCTTTCGGGCTTGACCGATCAGTACTTGTGCAAAGTCACAGTAAATACGCCAATCACGCTTTTCATTTGCATCAGCAAGTGTACTTTTTGCAATTTCGGTCTGAATGCCAACGTGGTGAAGCTTGCCGTGCATGGCGCGTAAACATAGCACCGTATCGCGGAGGCTCTCACGATAGGTTAGTTGAGCGAACGCCATGCATAGAAACTGTTCATAGCATGTAAAAGAACGAATCCGGTAATTGCCTTTATATCGTTTAACGCATGTGTGAAAACTCTTTTTGGGTAGAAAATCTAACAGCTGAGAAAAAACAATTCGTCCTTGATGCATCGCCGTCTCCCTTCGTTAATATGTGCGGTGAAGGGATATATAGAACAATTTTGGCAAATTCAAAAGGTTACCCATGCAAAATTGACGATATTTGTTATTATTTCAAAGATCTTTAACGTTTCCCAACATTCTTAACCGGACACTAGTGACTTAACTTAGGTAATACATTTTAGCACAACCCAGGGTACAATAAAAGGGGTCTGGTATTGTGTGTGATCAAGCAATGAGGAGGAAACAATGACCGCAAACATGTATGGATGGTGTGGAAAAATACTTAAAGTAGACCTTTCTGATATGCGAATCAGCGAACTGAAGACCATGGACTATGCAGACCGTTTTCTTGGCGGACGCGGAATTGCCACTCGGATTTATTGGGAGGAAGTCGGCCCTGAGGTGGGTGCATTTGATCCGGAAAATCGCTTGATTCTAATGACAGGTCCTCTGGGTGCTACCGGTGTACAGGGTGCTTCCCGGTTTGAGGTGGTGGGGAAGTCTCCCATGCGGATGCCCGAAGGGTTCTGTTACGGGAATCTTGGCGGATTTTTCGGCCCCTACTTAAAAAGAGCCGGCTACGACGGTATTGTCATCTCAGGACGATCTGAAAAGCCGGTTTATATCTGGATCCATGATGGGAAAACCCAAATTTTAGATGCGTCTTTGCTTTGGGGAAAGGGTATTTATGATGTTCGGGATATCTTAAAACAGACCCATGGGAAAAATGTTCGATTTGTAACCACGGGGGTCGCCGGTGAAAATATGTGCCGGAACGCCAACCTGATGACAGATAATGAAGGGAGCGCCACCGGTGGCTTCGGTGGGGTAATGGGATCAAAAAACCTTAAGGCCGTTGCGGTATTGGGTACGGGACGTCCGTTGGCGGCCAAGCCCGAAGAATTAAAGGCGCTCAATCACCTGGCTGTCCATTTGAACAAGCGTGACCCGATGTCAATCCCGTTTCCTGAAGAACAAGTTCGTCGAACCGGAAAATCGTCCTGTTATCAATGCGGACTTGATTGTAAATATAGAAATTCTTATCGAACGGCATCCGGGAAAAATGTTGTTAGAAAATGCCAATCCATGTTCGTTTATTTGCCTTGGGTTTTTAGACGTCCGGGAGAGTCGACGGAGACCGCTGTGGATGCCACCGGCATATGTAATGACCTGTCCATCTGTACCATGGAAATGCAGAATATCGTTCAATGGGTGGATGCGTGTTATCAGTCGGGATACCTTACAGAAAAAGAGACCGGGCTCGATATTTCAAAACTGGGTACCCATGAATTTTTTGAAACCTTCGCCAATATGATCGCGCGTCGAGAAGGATTCGGAGATATTCTGGCCGAAGGCCTTCTTCGGGCCGGGGAAAAGCTCGGCGATGAAGCCAAGGCTCATTTTTCAAATGAGGTGTCCGGCGTGGGGGACGGCGCCACATATTCTGCCCGGGAATATCTGATGAATGGTTTGTTGTACGCATTTGAACCCAGACAGCCGATAGCGATGCTTCACGAAATAAGCTGGATAACCGGATTGTGGGTCATGAATCGGTCCGACCCCAAATCTTCACCGGTAACATCCGAGGTTTTTCGGGCTGCTGCTTCAAAATTCTGGGGCCATGAGAAGGCGTGGGATTTAAATACACATGAAGGAAAAGCCATGGCAGCGGTTAAAATAATGGATCGTACCTACGTTAAAGACAGTCTCCTGCTGTGCGATTCCTGTTGGCCGATGATGGTTTCCTGGAATACGCCGGATCGCGTAGGAGATTCAGATCTGGAACGTCGAATGTTTTCGGCTGTCACCGGCGTTGAGACGGATGAAACCGGGCTGAATCGATATGGTGAACGAATATTCAATCTGCAGCGGGGGATTCTTTTGAGAGAAGGCCGGCATCCCAAACAGGATGATGTCCTCGAAGAATTCAATTATTCGGATCCGGTTGAAACGGTTTTTATGAATCCGGATGTGATTGTTCCCGGACCGGGTGAGGAAGTGATCAGCAGAAAAGGCCAAACCCTGGACCGGAAGGTATTCGAAGAGATGCGAACGGAATTTTATGAACTGCGAGGCTGGGATGCCGAGACAGGTCTGCAAAAGGCTGAAACGTTAGAGAGACTCGGTATGTCGGACCTTGTGCAAGATCTAGAAAAAATTGGCTTGATTGAAGGGGGAAACAAATAGGGTGCGATAATCTCCAATGAAAGGGGACTGCTCAAGTTTTTAAAAAGTTGAAACCCTGCAAAAAATATGGCTGTTGACAAACAATTCCGATTTCAATTACTTAAATGATAGTGGTTTCTCCACAATTTTAAATTATTCGCCTTAATTGCACTCTAAAAGTGATTGTTTGCTAATAAGGTTGTTCACAAACCCTCCGGGTTGGTAAGTTTCTCCGGGGAGATCGTGCAGCGGCATTTCTTTTTTTACGACAAGGACCATCGAGGCTGAGCGGGCGGATTGTAAACTTGACACACCTAAAAGGAGGCAAGAATGATGAAGACAGCGAAATTTTTTTTCATTACAGCACTGATATTGATGACGGTTACCGGAATGGGCCATACAAAGACCCTGGTTGTGGGCTGTGATACCAATTTTATGCCCTTTGAATTCAAACAGGATGGGAAATATGTCGGGTTCGATATCGATTTCTGGGATGCCATCGCCAAGGATCTCAATCTGACGTATAAGCTTCAGCCGATGGATTTCAACGGCTTGATTCCGGCCTTGCAGACAGGAAACATCGACGCTGCCATCGCCGGGATGACCGTCAAATCGAAACGGGAAGAAGTCGTCGATTTCGCCTACCCGTATTATGATGCCGGGCTGTTTTTAATAGTGAGATCCAAGGAACAAAAAATCAGTGGTATTGAAGACCTCGGCGATAAAGTGGTTGCCACCAAGTTGGGGACCACCAGCGCTGACTTCGCCAAGAAGTTCAAATCCAAAGAGGTGAAGCTTTTCCCCAATATCGTCGGTGCCTACATGGAGCTGCAAACCGGCGGTGCGGATGCGGTCATTTTCGATTCACCCGCTATTCAATGGTATATCAAAACCGAAGGCAAGGGCATGGTAAAAACGGTGGGACCTATGTACCAGGGGCAGTCTTACGGAATTGCCTTTCCACAGGGAAGCGAATTGCGAGAGAAAGTCACCATTACCATTCTTAAGTTTATGGAAGACGGAACCTACAATAAAATTTACAAGAAATGGTTCGGAACCGAACCCAAGTAAAAACTGATCGCCATTTAACCCCCCCTCTTTTGAAGTATGAATCCAGAAGAGGGGGGTATTTAATTTCTAAACAACCGGCAAGAAACGGTGAGTGGGTCGCAAGACCCGTTTTTTCTCTTCCGAGTGTACACCGATTTTAACGCTTAAATCAAAATCCGGCATGAGTTTGCCGGATCGATCGGATGGATTCAATGGGCGGAAATTTTCAATTCAAATACAGCGTAATGTGGGAATCGATCCCGGTTCTGATGACCGGCGTCAAGCTAACGATCCTGATCGCTTTTTTCGGACTGATCTTCGGGTTCCTTCTGGGAAGTGCAGCCGGCCTGGGGAAAACCTCCAGGAATATTTTCATCAACAAGCTCTCCGGAATTTATGTCGAGAGTGTCAGAGGAACTCCGCTGATGGTTCAAGTTATGTTCCTTTACTTTGGGCTGCCGCTGGCCCTCGGTATGCGGGTTCCCCCCCTGGCTGCAGGCGTGACGGCAATTGCGGTTAATGCCGGAGCCTACATTGCGGAGATCGTCCGGGGAGCCATCCAGTCCATCGACAAAGGGCAGGTGGAAGCGGGGCGTTCCATCGGATTGACCCATTTTCAGGCGCTGGTATACATCATCTGGCCCCAGGCTTTCAAACGGATGATCCCGCCTCTCGGGAACCAATTCATCATCAGCCTCAAAGATACGTCTCT
>JAAXQD010000175.1 GCA_012974475.1 Desulfobacterales bacterium | reverse complement strand
TCATATACAAGGCGTAGTATTTTTTCAGGAACGAGGCCATACATGTAGTATGCCGAGTGTCTGAAAAAATACTACAACGCAGTAGATGGGACTTTTTACAACGCCATCAAAATTGATCAATGGAGAATCGATATGTATTTTAAGATCCTAAAAAAAGCATCGTTTTTTTTAACGATGTCCTTGTGTCTATTTTTTCTGACGGCCTGCGGAACCACCGGCGGCGGCGTCAGTTACCAATGGGACAATGGCACCGGATACGACCATCCCCATGAAGTAAAAAAGACCAAAGGCGGGCCGCCGCCCCATGCACCGGCCCATGGATATCGGGCAAAACACCACTATCGCTATTACCCTTCCTGCAGCGTTTATTATGATACGCATCGAAATTTATACTTTTACCTGAAGGGAGACAACTGGAGAATGGATGTATCGCTGCCCCAAGGCCTTCATGTGGACCAGAATGCGTATGTGAGCATCGAAATGGATTCCGACAAGCCCTACAAGCATTATAAGGAGCACAAGCGCAAATACCCTCCGGGGCAGACCAAAAAATGGGGAAAGAAAAAACATAAATGGGATGACGGATAGTTACCAACTAAGGAGTCAACGACCACCCGGAATTTCTTCAGAAAATTTTATGGGACAGGCGTAAGACGACCGGCAAGGCTGTCATATGCCTTCAAGACATCCTCAGGAGACGTCCTGCTCAGGCATTCCATTTTTTCGCACCCGTCCCCGTCTGTTTCAAAACAGGGACTGCAATCCAACTCCGGCCGAACGACGGTCACATTACGCCCCACCGGTCGCCATCTTTGGGGATCAGAAGGCCCGAAAACAGCCACTGTGGGAAGGCCCAGAAATGCCGAAAGATGGCTGATACCCGAATCGTTTCCGATAAAACCGCCGCTTGCTTTGAGTCGCAAGGCAAGCTCCGTGAGATTGTCCATCCGATATACAATGCCGTGGTATTCGTCCTGCTGAAAAAACTGCCGCGTCAAAATTTCGGCCAGGTCATATTCTGCAGGACCGAGAATAAACTCCGGCCGCTTGCCCCTTGCCCGGAGTGACCGAGCGATTCTGACAAAATTGGAAACCGGCCAGCATTTTTTCCGGCTCCCTGATCCGGGATGGATCAAAATTCTTGATCTGTCAAAGTTCGGGTCTCTTCGATCCGGATACACGGCTGAAGATAAAATGGAACCGGTATCTACATCCGTTTTTTCAAGGAACCCGCATCTGACAAGATTGGATAAAGCATGTTCGGTGACATGGATCTTTTGATCAATATCCGGTTGCGGCTGGATGCGACAAACCGCCTTTCCCGTAATTGAAAATAGGACGCTTTGAAGATCACGGGCGCGTGAAAAAAGGACAATTTTATCATATTCGAGCAGAATGTTTTTAACAACCGGATCGACACGGCCCGAGTAAAGGGTCGCAAAGGCCGCAGCCTCAATGGGGAAATGATCGTCTACAATATCAAGAAACCGGGCAAGCTGACCGATTTTGCCCTCACAGAGCATTTCCATGCGGCCATATTTTTTTTTGAGTTTTAAAAGGGCGGGAAACGTCGCGACAACATCACCCAATGCGCCGTGGTGGATGACAAGAAGATTATGTTTTGCCATAAACTAATTGAAATTCTTCATGAAAATTTCAGGTCAGTCCGTACTTTTCACCGGTCAGCGGGTTGCCGTATAGTTGGGTCCTGCTATCAAGAGATTGTTTGAGACTGTTGACTGTATCTTTTCCATTTTGCTCCCAAAAACAAAGTTCCGAATAACGCCGTGCCCGAAGGCACCCATAACCACGAGGGCATCATGAGGCACATCATAAAGATTTTCTTCAAAGACTTTGTTTTCAAAAAAATGCCAGTCGTTGACATAACGGTCCATTTCTTCCCCTAGGTTTTCATCCTCGACAACCTGCCGGTAAGATTCCGGAGACCTGTTTTCCACCTGCGTAAAAACATCCAGCGGCATGCCGGAAACCCTGCTGATATGAAATCCCAGCCGGAGTGCATTGACCGCATTGGCTGAACCGCCGAAGAATACCGCGAGACTTTTCCACGCTTTAAACACAGGGCTTGTGATGAAAACCGGAAATCGAGCGGACCTTACAATACGTCTGACCCTGGGGCCGATGTATCCCAGACCGATCTTTGAAGTTAAATCGCTGACACTTCGAGGACAGCACATGTAATCAAACGTCGTCGGGATATCAGGAAGGGTCGAAGCGGTGTAATGCTTCGGTTCCAGAAATGTAACATTCAACTCTCCCCGCTCGACCAATTCGGTGGCATGCGTAATGGCAGTATCCGGGGCGGTGACATAGGAACTGTCAAGATCTATTTGAACCACATCGTTTTCAAAATACATCAAAAATTTGGTGGACTTTGGGACGTAGATCACCGGAGACGCACCGACTTTTTTACAAAGATAGATCGATTGCAGGAGCGTTTCTCTTCCCATGGGAGTGTTTCGAAAAATATGTAGCAGTTGTCGATCCATTTGCCCTTCCTTTCTGTCATTTCTTTCGCTTGAGTCAACCTTAACTGGCGAACACACGTCCGTCACAATGAAACTCCCCGCCGCAAGGGGCGGGGTATTTAAAATTATAATCAATGGCTGGTCTGAACCATAAGTTCCTTTCGATATTGATCCAGGATTGTCGCCTTTGAAATCAGGCCGACAAACCTGTTGTTCATGACCACCGGCATGGAAAACAGGCCTTTAATATCCATTTTGCGAAGCACTTCTGACAAATCGTCGCCAGGGTGAACCACTTCAACCTGGGTATCCATAATCTGTCCCAAAAAAACGGCATCATGCATTCCCGGATTAAAAAGGTAGGGTCGAATATCATCCAAATGGATGATTCCCAGAAAATTACCGGTCTTATCATCTTCCACCGGGAAATAGTTCCGGTGGGATTTTTGAACGATCTGAATAAAATCCCGAAGCAGCATATTGTGTTTTACGATAATGCAGTCCCTTTCGATAAGCTCCGGAACGTTCAGGTCCGTTAGAACCCGGGCGTCGGTACCGGGTCTTAATAGATGTCCGTGCTCAACAAGATCCTTGAGATAATAAGATGCCGGTTCAATGTAATGGCACAGCGTTGTCGTAACAGCTGACACGAGGATCAGGGGCAGAATGACCTCATATCCTCCTGTAATTTCGATAATAAGAAAAATTCCGGTCAAAGGCGCCTGGAGCATTCCGCTGATAAGCCCTGCCATTCCCAACAAAGCATAGTAACCTTCGTTGGCCCATAACGCCGAAGGCCAGAGCAGCGAAAGAAAATGATGATACGTCACCCCCACAAGGCTTCCGATCACCAGACAGGGGGCGAATATTCCACCGGACCCTCCCCAACCCAGGGTCAAAGCGGTGGCCGCAATCTTGGCAAATGAAGCCAGTGCCACAAACACAAGCCCCTGGGAGTAACGTCCTTCAATCAGGGCTTCCACCGCATGATATCCTTCACCCAGGACGACCGGGAGAAAAAGGCCGATGATCCCCACCGCACATCCGCCGATGGCGGCCCGCAGCCATAGCGGGCCTGAAAGCTTGTGTGATATGGTGTGCATGGACCTGAGCATTCGGGTAAGCAGAATAGCTGCCGCTGCCGACAGTACGGCTAAACCAATACAGGCAAAGACATTCAGCAAATCGATTTTGAACAAAAGATGGCTGAAAGGGATCTGGTTCCCCTGGAGAATACGACTGATTTCGGTACCTGCCACCGCAGCAATGGCAATGGGGACAATGTTTACGGATTTCCATTCTCCGACAATCACTTCAATGGCAAAAACCATTCCGGCAATCGGGGCATTGAAGATGGAGGATATTGCGCCGGCGGCACCGCAACCGACCAGGGTCACCCGCTGTCGATCGTTTAACGAAAAATATTTGGCAATGTTTGAACCAATGGCCGCTCCGCTGATAACAACGGGCGCTTCAGGACCGGCCGACCCCCCGCTGCCGATGGTTAGGCAGCTCGATATCAGCCTTGAAAAACTCGAGCGAAACCTCAACAGACCCCCGTAACGGGATACACTGTAAATAACTTCCGGGACACCGTGTCCGGCCCCTTCTTTGACGACTTTTTCCAGAAACAGAGAAGAAAGTGCTGCACCTATGGCAGGAAGCACAAAGACCCACCAGTGAGAACGGAAATGATGAAGCCATTCGGACATGGCCAAAAGAGACCGGTTGAGAATCACCGATGCCAACCCACTGCAGTTGCCAACAATAATAGCCATGAATATGAGCAGAAGACGATCATCTAAACGGAAAATTGCCCAGTTTGCAGGGTAGCGCCACAATTTTAAAACGCGCATATCGCCAATACCTATGAATTATCTGCTCTGTCGAGTTGCTTCTCAAAATCAGCTATTTTTGAAAAATACGCCGATGAATCCGGAGATGTTTTTAAAAATTCCACAAATGCATTGTCACGAACACAAAAAGAAAGCCTTGAAAGAAGATGAAGATGGATTTTAATGGATGGGCTTAAAAGGATAAACATGACAAACACGAGCCTGTCATCTATCGCATTAAAGTCTATCGGTTTCTCGAGAAAACAGGTGGTTATTACGGGTTTCTCAAAAGTATCCGGGAGGGGATCGTGGGGATGAGGAATGGCGACGCCTTTACCGATGCCTGTTGATGTAAGATGTTCTCTTTCGAGCAAGCACTGATAAAGTTTTTCTTTTGAGGTGGCCAATGGCAACTGCATTTTCTCCACAGCTCCTCTCAAAACAGTCTCTACATCATCCCCCTTAATTCCATATATTACCCCACCACGATTCATTGCCGAGAGGAGATTCTCCAGTCTCTTCTTCTGCGGTTGAGCATTTACTTTTTTGGGCAGTGAAAACGGCAGCCGATACATGGCAGCCCATTTTTCCAGAGCAGATTCATTGACAATATAGCCGTTGCTGCTTTTTTGTATGGGTATCCTGCCCTGGCGTATCCAGCGATCCACGGTGGTTACCGGAAGGCGGAGACACTGTGCAACTTCATTTATGGTAAGTTTCATACGGTTGTCAGATTAAAAAACTATTTTCTTTTATTATTACAAAAACATACATTTTAACTTCTATAGGTTCCCAAATCAAGAATTTTTATCAACAGGTGTTTGTTGTGGTTTTTCCGGTTCGGCGATTGACCGTTCTATTATGGTAATGTCCCTT
>JAAXQD010000247.1 GCA_012974475.1 Desulfobacterales bacterium | reverse complement strand
GACACCCAAAGACCCTTACAACGATTGTCTGAAGACCCTATATAATCTCCGAAGATACGGCATAATACTGGGCCTTGACACCATAAAAAATATTCTTCAAGGCTTGGGAAATCCCCAGGACAACTTTTACGCCATTCATGTTGCCGGAACCAACGGGAAAGGATCCATCGCATCCGCCATGGCCACAATTCTTCATATGGCCGGATATAATGTCGGTTTATATACATCCCCGCATCTTGTCAGTTTCAATGAAAGAATCTGTATAAACAACCGTCCCGTTTCTGATGAAAACGTTGTTGCCGCTTATGAGGCCGTCAATAAAGTCCACCACGGCACCCGCGAACCGACTTTTTTTGAGTTTTCAACTGCCATGGCATTCTATGAATTCGGCAAAAACAACGTCGATTGGGCCGTCATTGAAACCGGCATGGGAGGACGTCTCGATGCCACCAACATTGTTCGACCGGCACTTTCCATAATCACCAACATATCCCTTGAACACAAAATGTATCTGGGGAACACCATCGCCGAGATAACCGGGGAAAAAGGCGGCATCATCAAGAAAAGGGTGCCGGTTGTCACCGGAGTCAAGCAAAAAAACGCCTTTTCAGTACTAAAAGCCATCGCGGAATCACAATCAGCCCCGATTTACCGATTTGGGAAGGCTTTCCGGATTCGAAGGAAGCCCGACGGAACATTTAACTATTTTGGAATCGACAACGTATGGCGGAACATCCATACCGGGCTCATCGGCAGACACCAGATCAATAATGCAGCACTCGTCCTTGCCGCATGTGAGGTGTTGAACAAAAATAAGCTTAACCTTACGCTCAAAACCATCAAGGACGGTCTGGAACAAAACAGATGGCCTGGGAGGTTGGAGATCGTATCCTCAACGCCCCTGATCCTTCTTGACGGCGCCCATAATTTCATCGCTGCCAGAAATCTTGCAAGATACCTTGATGAGAATCTCTCCCATCGTAATATTACACTGGTCATCGGCATGCTGGATGATAAGCCATATAAGGCCATTCTGAAAAATCTGCTTCCCCTTTGCAAAAAAGTCATATTAACCCGTCCGAAAATCGATCGGGCCATAGCCCCGGAAAATCTTCATCCAACAGCAAAGGAATTCATATCAGACATTCACATCATACCCGACGTCCATCAAGCCATAGCACATGCCATGGAAAACGCATCACCCGAAGACGTTATCTGCATCGCAGGCTCGCTTTACGTGGTTGGCGAAGCAAAAGAAATGTTTGAAAAAGAGCCGGTTCAATAAGGGAAAATTAGCGCCAAGGAACCAAGGTTATCCAGCTTGACATATCCGCGTCGATGAAATATTTATTTATGTGCTAACGGTAAAAATTATAAATGCGCCCGTAGCTCAGTGGATAGAGCGTCAGCCTCCGGAGCTGAAAGCCGCTGGTTCGAACCCAGCCGGGCGTACCAGACCCATTCCATTCAGCCGATTAATTTCCCTTTCCAAAGCCGCGAAGCCCACCGACGGCCTTGCAAGCAGCAGCATCGCGGACAGACGTTGTATAGAATCGCCAAGCAGTGGAAAAATTGATTGAATCTTAAAAACCCTTTTGTGAGCAATATTGAAGATTTCTTGAATAGACCCGGTTAACACCGTTTTTAAATTCGCCTCGTTTGTGTTTTCAGCAAAGGAGGTCGTTTATGACAAATGACGACAAACCTCTTGGTACAGACGAAGTTGAAGCGCGTTTATCTGAATTGCTTTCCGATATGTCCGAAGCCGAAAAGAGAGATTTTTTGGAGAAATTGGAAGAATGGCAGGCGTGCAAACAAAAGGAAAAGCGGAAGTACCCCCGGAAACGAATTTCCATTTATGCCGTCTGTTCAGGTTATAACTCCTATTTTAGAGATTACATTCAAAATATAGGTCCCGACAGCGTATTTATCGAAACTCAATCGCCCCTGTTCGTCAACCAGGAACTTACAACGACGTTTTTCCTACCTGCTTCTAAAGCGCCGATTAAAGCCAAAGGCAAAGTGATCAGGACCGATTCAAAAGGGATCGCCATCGAATTTGATGAAATCATACCCGACATCTAATCCATCCATTCGAAGCGTATCTGCTTGACCCCGTGTTACCGCCGGTGGGGGACTTAAACTTACACATCAGAAAAATCCGCCTGCCCGTGCCGGTTTTGCGTTGCTTTCACGCTGTACCGAACACGCTCTGCATGCGGTGCAAGTATTCTTTTTACCCACCGCTGCCTTTCTGTGGTCACGAATTCCCCAAATGCCTTGGGGCAGAACGATGCCCACCACCTGCGAAATCGATTGGAAAGACGGTGCCAATAGCCGCATCGAGCCTTTTCATTTAACGGTTGATGATTTTTTATTGTTATCTAAGGACATAATACCGTTGATTTTCTTCAGCAATCTGATAAAAATAAATTTTGGATAGAAACAGACAGATTTATGAATAAAGAGGCCGACGCCATGAAACTGAGGTTCAATGGACCGACAGATGGCGTGCTGATGATTCGACTTTCCGGGAATTGGCAGATTGGAGAAGATCTCTCTTCTCCAAATGAAGTCAAAACCAAACTGGAGTCGGAAACAGACATTCAGCGCGTTACCTTCGACACGAAGGAACTCACCCAATGGGACAGCAGTCTTCCCATTCTACTCCTTAAGATTAAAAACCTCTGTTCCGAGAAAAAGATTTATATGGATAGTGACGGACTTCCTCGGGGTGCCAACCGTCTTATCGAACTTGCCACAGCCGTCCCCATAGAGAAAGATGCAAGAAGCGTGGAGGAGAATAAAACTTTTTTCTCTCTTGTTGGGGCTGAAACGATTCATTTTCTAAAATCAGCAAAAGAAATGATTGCCTTTATCGGTGAAGCGTTTTTGGCTTTCATCAAATTTCTGTCAGGCAAGGCTCGCTACCGTCGATCCGACCTGTTCATGACGATTCAGGGATGCGGGGCCAAGGCGCTTCCGATTGTATCCCTCATAAGTCTTTTGGTCGGTTTAATTCTTGCTTTTGTCGGCGCCATACAGTTAAAAATGTTCGGTGCGCAGATCTACATCGCCGATCTTGTGGGCATCGCCATGGTCCGGGTTATGGGGGCTGTTATGACCGGCATCATCATGGCAGGCCGGACAGGCGCTGCCTTTGCCGCTCAGATCGGTACAATGGAGGTGAATGAAGAAATCGATGCCCTTAAGACCCTCGGCATTTCACCCATGGAATTTCTGGTTTTACCGAGGATGCTTGCGCTTGTTTTCATGATGCCGCTTCTCTGCATTTATGCCGACTTAATGGGCATTCTGGGCGGGGGGATTGTCGGCATAGGGATGTTGGATTTGAATATGTCCCAGTATTATATCCAGACCAAAGAGGCCATCAGCCTGAATGATTTATGGATCGGACTTTTTCATAGCGCCGTCTTTGGTGTTTTGGTGGCGTTGGCTGGATGTCTCAGAGGAATACAATGTGGACGCAGTGCCTCTGATGTTGGAAATGCAGCCACTTCGGCAGTGGTGACAGGAATCGTGAGCATCATCGTGGCAACGGCAATCATAACGGTCATGTGTAATGTGCTGGGCATCTAACCCCCATTACTCATGAAAAACGTCGCCGCCCGAATCGGCAAAAAACCAGGACTGACCCGGAATTCTCTGCACCCTTGACGGTCGCAAACAAAATAACGATTATTCGTAAAAAACAAATGACACCGATGCAACAACAAACGATGAAAACAGATCCATTCATCATTGTCCGCGACCTGACCATGGCGTATGGGGACTATGTGATCATGCGAGATCTTAATTTTACCGTGGGTCGCGGGGATATTTTTATTATTATGGGAGGAAGCGGCTGCGGAAAAAGCACACTGATGAAGATCATGGTGGGCCTTAAGGAACCGGCCAGAGGAAAGGTTTTCTATGGGGACCTGAACTTCTGGGAAGCAGTTCCGGACGACCGGAAACACATCGTACAGAACATCGGTATTCTTTATCAATCCGGTGCGCTTTGGAGTTCCATGACCCTGGCTGAGAATGTAGCGCTTCCACTCGAGGAGTATACCGACCTGAGCCCCAATGAGATCCGAGAGTTGGTGTCTTTCAAGCTATCCATGGTAGGCCTTGCAGGATATGAAGACTTCTATCCGGCTCAAATCAGCGGGGGCATGCGGAAACGGGCCGGAATTGCACGGGCTATTGCATTGGATCCGGACATTCTGTTCTTTGACGAGCCCTCGGCAGGACTCGATCCGGTGAGTGCGAAGAGACTGGATGACCTCATTCTGGAGCTAAGAAATAGTCTCGGTGCAACGGTGGTGGTGGTAACGCATGAGCTGGCAAGCATCTTTGCCATCGGAAATAATTCTGTATTTCTCGATTCAGAGACTCGAACGATGGCTGCCGTTGGAAATCCCAAAATGTTGCTTGAAAATTCCCAGGATCCAAAAATCATAAATTTCCTCATGAGAGGAGAAACGGAGGGACATTTACGTTGAGCAAGCAAGCCAGTAAAACAGTTATCGGCAGTTTTGTCGTGAGTGCATTGGTTCTGGTCGTCGTCGGCGTTCTGATTTTTGGTTCCGGCAACTATCTGAAGGAAAGATACAGATTTATGCTATTTTTCCAAGATTCCGTAAAAGGGCTCAGTGTGGGAGCTCCGGTTATTTTTAAGGGGGTCAAGATCGGTGAAGTGAAGGATATTAACGTCATAGCAGATCCATCGGAGTCATCTTTTTTAATTCAAGTCCTTATCGAGTTGGCATCCGGTAAAGTCAAACGGTTCAAAACCAAGGAGCTCGGAAATGCTCAGGAATTATATGAATACTGCGATCAACTCATAGAACAGGGTCTTAGGGCCCGGTTGGGATTACAAAGTGTGGTTACCGGCCAGTTGCAGATAGAACTCGATTTTTTCCCTGAAGAAGCAGCTGTTCTCATGGGGATGAACAAAAAGTATCAAGAAATACCGACCATTCCGTCCACTTTTGAAAAGCTGACAAAGACATTGGAGAACCTTCCTGTCAAAGAAGTTTTTGACAAGCTGTCATCTTCGCTGACGCGAATCGATGTGCTGTTGAATTCACCGGGGACCACGGAGTTTTTAAAGTCTCTTAAACTCGCCGTCGAAGATGCAAGGAAGGTGCTTCAGAAAGTGGACAAACAGGTTCAACCGATGACGGACAAAATAGGCGAGGCGTTAAAAGCATATCAAAACCTCGCTCAAAACTTGGACCGGAAGATTGATCCCCTGATTTCTGAAGTCGATGAAACTGTCAAGGCACTGGCTGAGGCATCGAAGCAAGCGGAGGAGACTCTCAGGGCAGTTGAGAATGTTGTGGGAGACAATTCTGTCGTCACCGTAGAACTGACGAAAACGCTCAGGGAGTTCTCATCTGCGGCAAGATCCATCCGGAACCTGTCTGATTATCTTAGCAGACATCCTGAAGCCCTAATCCGTGGTAAAGGGAGGGACAATAGGTGAAGAAAATGAAGAAAAAATTTTGGATTCAAACCGCCGTCATTTTAATGTTTTCCCTGTCGATTCTTGGAGGATGTTTACCAAAACCCAGCGCACCGACAAAATTGTATATCTTAAGCCCACTGCCAGGTCCTGCGATTGAAGTGCAAAATACGGCAGGTGAAATATTCATGACCGTAGGTGTTGGGCCTGTCCATCTTCCTGAGTATCTGGATCGACCTGAAATCGTGACACGTATCAATCCCAATGAAATTAAGCTTGCAGAGCTTGATATTTGGGCGGAACCGTTACAGGTCAATCTTACCCGGGTTCTTGTTGAGAATATATCGAGGCTACTGAGTGCCGAGCCTTTCGCCGTCTTCCCGTGGGGAGCATCTCCACAGATCGATTTCCAAATTGATATTGAGATGGTTCGACTCGATGGAGACATCGCTGGGAATGCTTTCCTGGCCGCGCAATGGTCGATTTCAAATTCATCGAACAAATCCATCCTTATTTCAAAAAAATCACAATACACCGAATCTGTGGGCGGAACAGGATATTCTGCGCTTGTGGCTGCTCAGAGCCGTATGATAGGGGCTTTAAGCCATGATATTGCTGAAGCGATAAAATCTCTCCATAGGTAGAGTAGAAGATTCAGCATCGACCGCCAAGATCTTCCTGTTCATCTGCCTGTGGATGAAGGTTTTCTATGATATATTTTTCTAAATCCTTGAATGATGCGCTTTTAGCTGTTGACTTATTAATTTTGCTGTTATAACCATCAAAACATTAAGGCCCGTCAGCATGTAATTAACACGAACAAAGGAGGTAAAAGATGACAAAGGCTGAATTAATCGAAGTAATGGCAAAGGATTCAAACATTTCCAAAGTCGCAGCTGGAGCTGCTTTGGAGTCTTTTATGACAAATGTTACAAAAGCTTTAAAGAAAAAGAACGGAAAAGTTACGTTGGTAGGGTTTGGCACTTTTACAAAAGTCCGTCGCAAAGCCCGAAAGGGTCGAAATCCTCAAACCGGTGAACCCATTAAAATTAAGGCAAGAAATGCGGTAACATTTAAAGCTGGGAAGAAACTCAAAGACGCGATCTAATCTCAACCGGACGATAACGCTTGACTGTCAATCTAATTTTTCAAAATGCCACAAGGGATCCCCATCGGTTTTTTGAAACTCCTTGAAGCTTCGCTGAAACGATTTTTTTCTGGGCTCCGACCAGCCGCAGTAAACCTTAGACTGAAAATTTTTGATCCATCTTCGATCCCCCTCGCATTCCCCGTAGCAATCTACGGGGAATGCGATTTCAGTTGCGGTCCCACGCGCTTCCAAAACACGTCAAATTTTTGACCGCCGATCTTCATCTCCGAAAAATTTTCCCATAAAATGGCGATCTCTTTTTCGACGCTCCCTTCAGGGAGGGATATAGGGGAGCTTCAATCCCCAAAATTCAGCCGATCGAACTGGTGCAGTTCAATAGACCATATTTTTAATCTGCCGGATCTTTGTGCCGGCCGGCACGCTCCATGTGGATATGGTTTACAAAAAGCATTTATCGTGATAGGTGAAATTTCCAAATTTCATTTTCTCACAAAAACATAAGAATAGAGGATTGCAGAAATGGATATAGAACGTGAAAAGATCGATTTTGATGTGCTTTTTGTCGGCGGTGGGCCCGCAAATCTTGCTGGGGCCATTCGATTGATGCAGCTCGCCCGCGAAAAAAATATGAGCCTGGAAGTTGCGCTGGTGGAAAAGGGCGCTGAAATCGGATCTCATGCATTGAGCGGCGCCGTTCTGAATCCCCTATCCTTAAAGGAGCTAATACCGGATTTTTTGGAAAAAGAATGCCCCATTGAGTCGACGGTTAGAGAAGACGAACTCTACTTTCTAACCCGAAAAAAATACTTTCGACTTCCGATGATTCCAAAATACATGCACAATAAGGGCTTTTTCATTATCAGCCTTTCCAGGTTTACCCGGTGGCTTGGAAGGATTGCCGAAGATTTCGGGGTCAACATCTTTCCCGGTTTTGCAGGTAAAAAAGTCCTTTACGCAGAAGATCAAAAGACAATCATCGGCGTCCGTACCGGCGACAAGGGATTGGATAAGGACGGACGGCCCAAGAGTAACTTTGAGCCGGGCATCGATTTGATGGCCAAGGTGACGGTATTCGGCGAAGGCGCAAGGGGGAGCCTGACCCAGGAATTATTGCAAAAACTGAACCTTCTTCCGGACAAAATGCCCCAAGTGTACGAATCCGGCATCAAAGAAGTGATCCAACTTCCCGAAAATAATTATTTTACCTCCAGCAGGGGCAACGACATCCACATCTTTGGATATCCCTTGGGTTTGGACACACCCGGCGGCGGTTTTATTTACGAGATTAAAGACAATATGGTGGCCATCGGGTTCCTGGTAGGGCTCGCCTATCAGGAACCCATGCTGGATTTGTATGAAGAATTCTTAAAGTTCAAACAACATCCGTTTGTCGCAGGCATAATCCAAGGGGGAAAAGTCCTGGAACAGGGGGCTAGAACAGTGTCCACCGGCGGCTATTTTACCATCCCCAGGCTGGCCGTTGACGGCGGCGTATTGGTAGGCGGCAGTGCCGCCATGCAGAACACACCGGGTTTAAAGGGTGTTCATCTGTCCATGAAGTCAGGAATGCTGGCGGCGGAAGCGATCATAAATGCATTTGAAAAGCAAACGTTTACACGGGCTACCCTTGGGGTCTACAATGAATTGTTTGAAAAAAGCTGGGCGAAGAAGGAAATTTATGAGGGGAGAAATTTTGCTCAAGCCCTTTCAAAAAGAGGATTGGCCAAGCTTATCCATCTTGCCGCCCAGTATTTGAGCAAAGGCCGGGGCTTTATCGATAAAATGCCGATTGAACCGGATTATAAAACACTAAAACCGGTAAAAGCGAGCAACGATGACCTTCATCCGTCACCCGAAAAAAAGACCATAGATGGCGTTTTGTATGTCGACAAACTTACCGGGGTTTATCTGTCCAAAACCATGCACAGGGAGGATCAACCCAGTCACATCATCGTTCACGACCGCGATCTTTGCGTCAATGAATGTTTTAATATCTATGGGTCTCCGTGCACAAGATTCTGCCCGGGCGACGTATACGAAATCGAAACCGATCCAAAGACATCCGCACGGCGACTCAAATTGAACCCGTCCAATTGTCTGCACTGCAAAACCTGTGACATTAAGGATCCATACCGGAATATATCATGGACATGTCCGGAAGGGGGAGAAGGACCGGGATATACGGTGCTATAATCTTCCTTTCCTTAAAATAGCGACAAGAAGCCATATCCCCATGATGGCAGCGGTTGAGAACAGAACGATCCCGATCAGAGATATTCCGTAGAACAGGGGCGGGATTTCAGAAATCACGATAAGGGCCGAGCCGATAATCAAAGCGGCAATGATGATTGAAAATGATATTCTGTTGCTGATCCTGTCATGGGTCGCCAGCATGGCATCAAACCCTTTGTGTTCCATTTTTAAGGACAGTTTCTGCTGCCGGATCAGCCGGGCAATTTCGAGCATGTCTTTGGGGAACTTCTCAGCGAATTGCAGCATTTCAGATACCAGTTGAATCAAATCCTCCGCAATTCTTTCAGGGTGGAACCGTGAAAGCTTTATCCGTCTGATGAACGGTGCGGTTTGCGCGATCATGTCAAAATCCGGATCGAGAACCAGTGCAACCCCCTCTATGGTCGCCATCGCCTTCATCATCAGGAAGATATCCGGCGCAATCATGAGACGATGGCGGGATATCAACTCGAGCAAATGGTTCAGCAGTTTGCTGACTTCGATATTCTTCAAAGGTTTGTAAAGATGCTGCCCCATGAAGTCAGTAACATCCCTTTCCAGCTGGCGGATATCCGGCTCGTCATCCCAAGATGTCAGCTTCAGGAGCACCTGGGTTGTTTTTGCTTCATGCCGGTGGGCCACGTTGTCGATCAAATCGACAAAATTTTCTCGGGTCTGACGGTCCACAGAGCCGGTCATGCCAAAATCGAGCAGGCAGATCACATTGTCAGGAAGTATAAAAATATTCCCGGGATGAGGGTCGGCATGAAAGAAACCAAAATCGAACACCTGCTTTAAGTAAAAGTTTGCACCCCGAACGGTAATCGTCTTCCGGTCCAGCCCGGCCGCATCCAGCCTGTCGATTTCAGATACTTTTATGCCATCGACCAATTCCATGGTAAGAACGTGTTCGGTTGTCGTGTCTCGGAAAACTTTAGGGATGTAGGTTGTGGGATCGTTCAAGAAATGCCGGGCAAATCGCTCCATGCTGGTCGCTTCAAGGGTGTAATCTATTTCCTTTTCGAGGGTTCTCGCAAATTCTTCAATGATTTTAACCGGTCGGAACGGGGCGATCTCTTTTATGTTGCGTTCCACCAGCATTGCCAAGTGCAGCATGATCTCGAGATCGACTTCTATGATCTTTTTGATGCCGGGCCGCTGAACTTTGACCGCCACCACTTCACCGTCCTTCAATCCGGCCTTGTACACCTGTCCAATAGATGCCGAGGCAAAAGAGACTTCATCAAAAAAATCAAAAAGTTCTTCCAGTGGTGAGCCGAGCTCCGTTTCGATGATCTTTTTGGCTGCGCTGAAAGCAAAGGGAGGGACGTTATCCTGAAGTTTGGAAAGTTCGTTTGTTAAATCAGCCGGAACCAGATCAGGACGGGTGGAAAGAACCTGTCCCAATTTTACGTAGGTGGGTCCCAGTTCTTCAAAGGCCATTCTCACCCTTTCCGCCCGTGAAAGTTTTTCAACACGACTGCGCCGATTTCTTGAAATCAACTGAAGGCCGACCTCGATGTACTGCTCGATCTTCAGCAGTTCAATCAGATCTCCAAAGCCATATTTGAAAAGAACAGCCAGTATCTGACGATATCGGTTAAGATTGCGGTAGGTTCGGCCTACAACGCCGATCTTTCGTATACTTAGCATTTAAATAGAATGTCGTCATCATTGGGAAAGGGTGTTTTACTTGGGTGTGTCGGGACCCTCGCTAATAGCTTTTTTCAGTTCCCGTATCTCCTTTTTCAGCCCCTTCAATTCATCGCCCGTTACAACATCGGCCTTTTTCATAAAATCCTTAACAGCCTTTTGCACCTTTTCTTCCAGCTTTGTCTGTGTTTCGTCGTACTTTTTCTGAAGATCTTCCAAAAATTTCGTTCCTTCATTTTCAGACATTTTGCCCTTGTTTACAAGCTCTCTGGCCAGATCTTCAACCTCATCCTTGGCGATGAGGGCCAGGCCGATACCGGTCAACATAGATTTTTTGATTATATTAAGCATCAGAGCCTCCTTAGGGTTCTTACTTCAATTTTCCAATCAACGCACTGGCAATGGTGTTTTTCTGGATCTCCTTGGTGCCTTCGTAAATTTCGGTGATTTTGGCATCACGGTAAAAGCGCTCGACTTCATACTCTGCCATATATCCGTATCCTCCAAGCAGTTGAATGGCTTCATCGGCGACTTCAACAGCAGTACGTGCGGCATACATCTTGGCCATGGATGTCAGTTTTGGATCGATACGCCCCTGGTCAAAGTTCCAGGCAGCTTTGTAGGTAATAAGTCTGGAAAGCTCTATTTTTGTGGCCATGTCAGCCAGCTTGTGCTGGGTGACCTGGAATTGGGCAATCTTTTTCCCGAACTGTTCTCTCTCTTTTACATAGGCCAACGCACGATCAAAAGCGCCCTGAGCGATCCCGAGTGCCTGGGCGGCAACCAGAATTCTGCTTTCGTCAAAAAACTCCAGCACATGGTAGAAGCCCTTCCCTTCTTTTCCGATAAGATTTGAAGCCGGAACGCGGACATCTTTAAAGTTAACCTCTGCCGTAGACATCATGTGGATGCCCATTTTTTCACCGACATCCGTGGCGGACACACCGTTTCGATCGGCCTCCACCAGAATCAAGCTTATACCGCGATAGGTCGGTTTGCTTTCCGGATCGGTTTGGCAGAGAACACAGAGAAAACCTGCAGATTCACCATTGGTAATGAATATTTTCGATCCGTTTATAACCCATTCATCCCCATCTTTTTCTGCCGTTGTGTTCATGAATGTAATGTCAGAACCGTGATCAGGTTCTGTGAAAGCACCTGCAGAAAGCATTTCCCCTTCTGCAACGGGCGGCAAATATTTTTCTTTGAGCGCATCACTGCCAAAACGCAAAATGCATTCGGATGCAAACCCGGCGAGGATCAAAGCACTGCCGATGGAAGAATCCCGGCTGCAGAACTCCTCGGCAACAAGGATATTTTCCAAAACGCCAAGCCCCTGACCGGAATATTTTTCCGGAAAATGAATGCCGATAAATCCCAGATCAGCGGCTTTTCTCCAAATCTTATCTGGAAATTCATGTTTTCTGTCGAGTTCGAGCGCAAGCGCCTTGTCAAATTCACCCTTGGCAAAGTCCCTGGCTGCTTTCTGAATCTCTTTTTGTGATTTTGTCAGTTCAAAATCCATCTTGGTTCTCCATCACTTTAAATATTGAACGACCAATTGGCATTTTATCTTTTTTTGGAATTTAGCATACGCCCTGAGCTATTGCAAGGAGTTTGAAGTACAACAGCCCTTGCGAACCATGCCGCTTTTTAAACATTCGTAAAAGGTGCTTGACTGATCCGTTCAACTGGAATAATTACATAATTTTAGAATTTTTCGAAACCATGGACATCAACCCATAACTTGAAAAGGAAATTAGATACCATGCCGTTTTCAATTGCGCTTGCAGGAAAAGGAGGCACCGGAAAAACAACTCTGGCGGGTCTGCTCATCAAATATCTGGTAAAGACGGATAGAACACCCATCCTTGCAGTCGATGCAGACAGCAACGCCAACCTCAATGAAGTCTGTGGCCTTGAAGTCACCGATACCCTTGGCAACGCCCGTGAAGAGATGAGAAAAGGAATCGTGCCCAGCGGAATGACAAAGGACATTTTTATGAACATGAAACTTCAGCAGGCGGTTGTGGAAGACGACGGATTCGACCTCATTGTTATGGGACGGCCTGAAGGCCCGGGATGTTATTGTGCTGCAAATACCCTTCTCACAGGATTTTTGGAGAAACTGACGGGCAACTACCCTTATATCGTCATGGATAATGAAGCTGGAATGGAACATATCAGCCGGCTAACCACCAACAATGTCGATATTCTTCTTATCACTTCGGACACCTCCCGCCGCGCACTTCAGGCCGCCATTCGAATCAATGATCTGGCTAAAGATCTTAACATCGGTGTCTCCAAAAGCTATCTAATAATCAATCAGGTTAAAGAAACGCCGTCTGATACGATTCTGAACATCATCAAAGAAAAAGGCCTGGAACTTGCCGGGACCATACCTGAAGATAATGAAGTATATGAATATGACTTGAATGGACGTCCGACCATCGAACTGCCGGAAGACAATACGGCGGTTTTAGCTGCATATGAAATATTTGATAAAATAATCGAGTAGCGCCTTTTGTGACGACATGAAAAGAACAGGCTTTCTGTACGATGAAAGATATCTGCTTCACGATACAGGCCCTAACCATCCTGAATCGCCGGAAAGACTTAAGGCTATTTACCAAGGGATAAAACAAGCCGGTCTCCTCCCGAGTCTGACCTTATTTTTGGCGATGCCGGCAGATTTAGAGTGGATTGAAACTGTCCATTCAAAAAATTATATCAAACGCTTTGAAGCTGCATGCAACTCGACCATTTCCACCTTTGACTGTCCGGACAACCAAATATGCGCCGATACTTTTGTGATTGCGCTTCTGGCCGTTGGCGGTGTACTCGATGCCGTACGACGGGTCATGACCGGTCAAATAGATAATGCTTTCTGTGCTGTCAGACCTCCGGGTCATCATGCTGAACATGAATCAGCCATGGGATTCTGCTATTTCAACAACGTTGCCATCGCCGCCAGATATCTTCAAGCAGAATGGGGCATTCAACGGGTTGGAATCGTAGATTTCGACGTGCATCATGGGAACGGCACCCAACACATTTTTGAAAAAGATCCTACGGTATTCTATTACTCCATTCATCAGCACCCGACATTTGCTTTTCCAGGAACCGGTCGTGTTTTTGAAACCGGCGACGGTGAAGGAGAGGGAGCGACCCGGAATTATCCGGTTTTACCGGGTCATGGGGACAAGGAATACCAGGGTCTTGTGGAAAGAGATCTTATGCCGGTGATGGAAGCATTCAGCCCTGAAGTGATCTTGGTGTCGGCGGGTTTTGATGCCCATGTCGACGACGACATGTCAGACATACAACTTTCAACAGAGGGATATTCAAGGATCATGCAGAGGATCGCCGCGCTGGCAGAACATTGCTCAAACGGAAGATTGATTTCCGTCCTTGAGGGGGGATATTGCATAAAACGCTTACCGGAACTGGCCGTGAACCATGTTAAAATTTTATTGAACATCTAACGCGGATCCTTCTGATACGGAGAACCAAAAAGGATAGAGAATGTTCAATTGTCTTCAAAACAGAAATTTGTCGTTTAGAAGGTTTTGGCCAAAACATGAAAAATTAAAGGGCTAAAATCTACAACCATTGGAGGCTAAAATGTTTATCAGCAAAATAATGACCAGAAATCCCGTCACCGTTGACCAAGACGCTGATATCTTACACGCCCAGGAACTAATGGCCAAACATCAGTTCCACCAGCTTCCCGTGATCGACGCGCATAATTTTCTGATTGGAATCGTCACGGATCGTGATATCAGAAGTGCGTTGCCGTCCGCTCATCTGGAAGATGACCCCGGCAAGGTAGAATGGAAACGTTTTTCAGAAATAAAAATTAAAGATATCATGACAAAAGAGCCGATCACCATTTCTCCTTTATATACCCTTCAAGACGCCCTTCTTCTATTGCAGAAAAAGCGTGTCGGAGCATTTCCTGTCATCGATGAAGCGGGTATTCTTAAGGGTATTATCTCTGTCAGCGACCTGTTGAAGGAACTCATCAACGTCTTGGGGTTAGAAGAACCCGGAACGCTGTTATGCATTATCGTTGAGAATAAAATCGGGCAAATGAAAAAAATTGTCGATGCCATTACCGAGGAACATATTTCATTCGGTAGTGTTCTGGTTGCCAGATACTGGGAAGAGGGAAAGCGGGCTGTTTTTCCATATCTATTAACCCAAAATATCGGGCCGTTGAAAAAAAAGCTCAAAAATATGGGGCATACATTGCTCGACCCAATGGATTGGCATGTGGATCACTGACCCAAAAATGACTGACGGAAACCAAAGAGTTAAAGATCGCCGAAAATTTATAGATAACCCTTACAAAGATCTTTATATCTACTATCTTGATGGCCGGTTGAAATCGAACCATAAAATATTCCACGATCATTTTATCGGCAACTGGCAAGAAGATGAATTCTCTTTTCTTTTCTTTTCCAAACCCTCTCCAAAGGAAGTGGAAAAAATACTGCGTTCAAACCCCGGATCGGCCCTTGTTGAAGAATTTCATATGACATACGACCAATGGCAGGGAAACAAGATCGCCCCATTTAAGGTTGGTCGGTTTCATATCATACCACCCTGGGGAAAAGAGCCGAACAGAACCGAAGCATCCTCCAAGGACCTCACCGTTCTTCTCGATCCAGGTGTGGTATTTGGCAATGGGTTGCATACCACAACGCAAGATTGCCTCAAAGCCCTTGAAATGCTATTCCTCCGTGAAAATATCGCGTCCGCCCTCGATCTCGGAACAGGAACCGGCCTGCTATCCCTTGCCGTATCTTTGCTCGGCTGCAAAAGTACACTTGCCGTCGACTTTAATTTTTTAGCCGCAAATACGGCTTTAAGAAACGTACGCTTAAACGGCTTGGAAAACACAATTCTGGTCGCTCAAGGTCGAGCCGAGGATTTTATTGACTCACCTTCAGATCTTATGATAGCAAATATACACTATGACGTTATGAAGCAGTTAATAACATCTCAAAGTTTCTTGGAAAAAAAATGGTTTATTCTGTCCGGCCTTTTGCGAAGCCAGGCAAGGGATTTGCGCCTTAAATTGTCACGACTTCCGGTAAATATCGTTAAAGAATGGGAACGTGACGGCATCTGGCATACTCTTTTAGCAAAGAAAGGTTGACAATGTATATCAAATGCTGGGGGTCAAGAGGCTCCATTCCAGTTTCGGGGAGAGATTTCATAAAATACGGTGGTGATACCACTTGTCTGGAAATCAGAACCAAAAGTGACGACATCATCATCGTTGATGCCGGGACCGGCATACGACGGCTCGGCAACCATTTAATCCGTGAAAATCGCTACAAGTACAACATTATTTTCACCCATGCCCACTGGGATCATTTAATGGGGTTCCCCTTTTTCAAGCCGCTCTACAGCGAAGCGGCTGAATTCAGGATGTACAGGTGCCCGTTTCACAGTGAATTCGTGGAAAACATCCTTTCCAGGATCATGACCCCGCCGAGCTTTCCTGTGAGATATTCTGAAATAAGCGCAAAAATGGAATATGTCGGAGCATTTGTTACGGAGTTTCAGATCGGCTCTGTAACGATAACACCGATCCCAATCAGTCATCCCAATAAAGGCAGCGGATACAAATTTACCGAAGACGGCAAATCTTTCGTCTTTCTGACCGACAATGAACTGGGTTTCGTACACCCCGGCGGTCTGACGTATGAAGACTATCTGGATTTTTCTGCAGGAGCTGACCTTTTTATTCATGATTCCGAATATATCCCTGAAGAGTATCCATCTACCATAGAATGGGGGCACTCGGTATTTACCAAAACGCTCGATCTTGCCCTTGAAGCCGGAGTCAAACAGTTTGGCTTGTTTCATTTAAACCAGGAGCGGACGGATCGTCAGGTGGATGATATTGTCGAGACCTGCAGACAAACCATCGCCGACAGAGGTCATAAACTTGAATGTTTCGCTGTGGGCTGCGATATGACGTTCACGGTATAACCCGGACCTCACCGTTTTCTGTCTTTGTTATGATGGATGACCCGATTCAAATAGCTGCCAAAGATCTTGCGGGCACAAAAAATGTTGTAATTTTCATATTCCCGCAGTGTAATCTTAACACCTTAGCCCTGTTCGCTTTTACGCAGTTTTATTTGCAAGTTCTTGCCGATGGAAACGGAATCATCCTGCGGCTGAAACGGAATGTTATTCTGAGAAAAGCTATAAAATGCTTAACGGCCGAATTTGAACGTTTGAAGAACTTGAACCATACATAACCCAAGCAGGAACAAGCGATGCTCCGTGCAGACCTTTACGAGAAAGACATCGACATCAAGCCTTATGTTTCTTCCACCGACTGCAGGGCCTGCGGATTTCACAGTCGGACGGAGTTTATAGACAAACTTCGCGCCGGACAGCTCAAACCCTCCCATTGCAAGATGGCAAGGATGCGCTTTCTTCCTTTACTCTGGGCGGCAAGGCCCAATGAAATTCTGCCCGAAGTGGAGGTTTTACAACTCCCGAATCCGGTCCCCACCGGACTTTTTCCAATCAATCAGCCGGGAAAAAATTCTCCCATCCTGGTGTCGGGCAACTCAAAGCTTACCGGTGAGGTTCTCACGGCGGTCCTTTCCACGACCTTGAGTCCGTTCTGGTACCTGGTTGTGGACACGGATGGACATACTGTGGACATGGCCATGGTTTACAAAGCTCTGACCGCTGAACGGATTGTGCAGGGACTGTTTCAAGAAAAAGTGGAACGAATCGCACCGGAATCGACCCTTTTCCTGCCGGGCTTTGCGGCTTCGATACGCGATCAACTGGCTGAGCAAAGTGGTCGGCCGGTGACCGTGGGACCGGTATGCGCTGCTGAACTTCCTATTTTTTTTGGAAAAACGCACTGGAAGTTGGCTTGACACAATAAGCTATCAATGCATATCCAAAATTTCAGATTTATCCATCATCCTACTGCAACAAACCTTTATCCTCAAAAAGATATTGATAAATAATCTCATATCATGCCATTATCTATTGCAGGACCCTGGATAAAATACGGATTAAATCTTCATTTTTTTCGCCTCAGGCAGACAATCTTTTTAAGAGGACCTCTAAAAATGAGTAAATA
>JAAXQD010000245.1 GCA_012974475.1 Desulfobacterales bacterium | reverse complement strand
GTAGAAAAGGAGGTGGATATGCAAAAAGACATATTACCAATTACCAACCCAAATTATCTTCATGGCTGTCACCCGATAGACCTTAGCGACTCACCGTTTTCACTTATCGTTAAGCAGGTCAGAGCGCCCTCACAATCGATAGATCCGCGTCTTCGTATCTTTAAACGCATTATGGCTCTTGGGTCGGACCGAGCTAATATGCTTAAAATAAACATTAAATTTGAATTTTGAGGGTGCATTTAAGGCTTAGCGTGACGTTTTTCATACTAAAAAGACGCTTTTAAAGGCAATCGGGAGAAAGGTTGAATTTTATGCAAGAGGACCGTAGAACTTGGGCGGCACAGCGAGGTGCGATTAAACGGGCAGAACATCAACTCCTGGATCATCCGAAGGTCTTGTATGACCCCCTCGCACTTCGCATCATCGGCAAAGATAGTGATTCGATAATGGAAGCCGAAATACTCCAATCCGAGGCTTCGCCGCTGTTGCCTTTCTTGCGAGCTGCCACCGTCGTAAGAAGTAGATTCGTGGAGGACAAACTCGACCTCGGCGTTCGACGCGGGGTGGACCAGTATGTCATTT
Source organism: Desulfobacterales bacterium (assembly GCA_012974475.1). GTDB lineage: Bacteria > Desulfobacterota > Desulfobacteria > Desulfobacterales > UBA11574 > JAAXQD01. The sequence goes on along the minus strand of JAAXQD010000245.1, from coordinate 28,077 downwards.
TGGGTGCAGGTCTCGACACCTTCGCCTACCGAAAACCGTATCCTGAAAGCTTACTGCACGTGTTCGAAGTCGACCACCCGATGACCCAGGCGTGGAAGCGAGATCGCCTGGAGGAAGCCGGGATCACACCCCCGGGTGATCTCACGTTCGTACCGGTCGACTTTGAAACTCAGACACTCATGGAGGGGCTGCGTGATGCAGGCTACGATCCGGATAAATCCACGTTTTTTTCGATGCTCGGCGTGACGCCATATTTGACCATGGAGGCGGTGATGGCGACACTGCGTTTGATCGCGTTGGCTCCGGAAGGAAGTGAAATCGTCTTCGACTACTTGATTTGGCCGTCTTTGCTGAATTCTGACCAGCGGTTGTTCTTCGAAAGGTTTGCCCAAAAGGTTGCATCGGCTGGAGAGCCGTGGCAAACATTTTTCGACCCTGAGATGTTGAAACAGGATCTTCGAGCCATGGGATATGGATATGTCAAAGACAACGGACCGGACGAGATCGATGTTCTCTACTTCAAAAACCGAAAAGACGGGCTTCGGGTCTGGAAATTGACGCACTTGATGAACGCTCGGATCAGAGATGTCAAGCACGCCGCTATACATCGCCCTTTGGGGTCCTGTGGCCGGACCGAGCTAATATGCTGAAAGTAAAGAATCCGGGCCCATCTTAGAACCCGCCACGCGGGGGAGGACCCGGATTTGGTTCGTTCCTGAAAGGGGCTGTTTTAGTTAAAGCCGTACAAGTTAAAAGTGTCTGACACGCCACAGTGCATCGGTGGACAACAGTGATCTAAAGCTTAAAGTTATGGCGTCGCTCCCGCCTGCCATTGCAAGGCACGAGCGGGCAGGTCGCTCCGCTGATTTTATATGGTTGGCAGAATTTTACGGCGTGCCGACCCAACCATAAAATGAGCAAGTTAAACGGAACAAAAATCGATTCCCAGATGATTTCATGTTTCAGCCGAAATATATTGATGATGTTTTGAGTTTATAAAAATGTTTGATGAACCGATAACATAAGGTGGTAAATTCATGAAGAATGAACTGAAACATAAATTGTACATGGGGTTTCGCGGTTTTATGATGCGAATACCGCCGCTGCTTTCAAATAAAGGGGCGAAGAAAGGCGAAAATAGTGCCAAGGCAAATGCAGATTGTCTGTCGAGAGAGGAGCGTAGCGTCCATCATTTTATCGTTATGAAAATGGCGGTTGTCAAAGATCCTATTACAACAGAGTTGATCGCCAGCGAGATAGGGATGCCAAAGGATCAGGTAAATCAAATTATTGACAAGCTTGAGAACTTAAAAACATTCATTTATCGAGACGATGGAAAGGCAATAAACTGGGCTTATCCTCTTTCTCTCGAGGACACTGGTTTCAGAATGACGGCCTCTTCCGGCGAGCAATTTTTTGCTGCCTGAGCCGCTGACGCTTTTGCGACTCCCTTCGTGTATGGGAGATTACAAAAAAAGGAATTGTCTTTTACCATTCAGGCAGAATGCGCCAATAGCGGTAGACAGATAGAGATTGTACTTGACAGCGAACTGAATATTACAAAAGTGACAGACGGATCCGACCCTATGTTCTGTTTACCATTGGTGCCTCTTGCAAAGACAAAGAGCCCAAGTATTGTGGACGTATTCTGACGGAAGTCATTACTCTTCTGGTCAGAAGAGGATGTAAGAGAATACAAAAAGAAAGAGCGCGATCTTAGAGTATACATGAACCTTAGTCAAAGAGCCCTTGCGGGTGTCAAAAGAATGCAGACATCGATTTTTGGTTTTGATTTCAAACTCGACAATCACTCAATTTAGGAAATAGAAACTTATATTTTTCCCGATGTCCCCTATGGTTATTAGAAGAAAAAAGCGGAAAGCGGCGGTATATGAGTATCAGAAGGATGGCCGTTATTTTGCCCAGATAGCCGACAGCTTAAAAGAAGCCGGCGCGGAGGAACTCGCTGAGCTCGGCGCCGAAGATGTCAGGCCGGAATTCAGCGGAATTCATTTCAGGGCGGACAAATCAACCCTGTATCGAGTTAATTATCTGACCCGGCTTCTTTCACGGTGCCTTGCGCCGTTAATATCATTCGCTTGTCATGATACCGATACGCTGTATCGGAAGGCCAAACAGATCGCGTGGGAAGATTTTTTTGCGACAGGCAATACCTTTGCCGTATCGGGGAATGTTTCCGACAGCGCGATTTCCCATTCAAAATACGCGGCCCTCCGCCTCAAAGATGCAATTGCCGACCATTTCAGAGAAAAAACCGGTCGGCGTCCGGATGTGTCGGTAAGGAATCCGGATGTCCTGCTGAACCTTCATATCAGAAAAGACACGGCCGTCATAAGCCTCGACACGTCCGGCGGGGCGCTTCACCGGAGAGGATACAGAGAGGAGACCGTTTCGGCGCCGATGCAGGAAACCGTCGCTGCCGCGATTATCCGATTCAGCGAATGGGACGGTTCCGTTCCTTTATATGATCCTTTGTGCGGTTCGGGAACCCTTTTGTGTGAAGCGCTCATGCGGTATAGCCATATTCCTGCGGGTGTTTTCAGGAATCGATTCGGTTTTGAATGTCTGCCCGACTTTGACGGCGCTGTCTGGAAGCAGGTAAAAAAAGAGGCCGACGGACACATCCGGGAACTGCCGAAAGGGCTGATTGCGGGCAGTGATGTGTCCGCGGAGGCTGTCAGCGCGGCGCGGACAAACCTGATGGGGCTCCATTACGGAAATGCGGTAAGCGTTGAAAGGGCGGACTTCAGAAAGCTGCCCCCCCTTGAAGCGCATGTAATTGTAACCAATCCGCCGTATGGCATTCGGATGGGGGGAGACGAGAACCTTGACATGTTTTATGAAAATCTCGGGGATTTTCTGAAACAAAAATGCAAAGGTTCGGCCGCTTTTGTTTATTTCGGAGAGCGGAAGTATATCAAAAAAATCGGGCTGAAAACATCATGGAAAAAACCGATTAAGGCCGGGGGGCTTGACAGCAGGCTGGTTAAATACGAGATTTACTGAGAACAATGAGGGGGGCTGCCCCTGGAAATTGAAAAAACTGTGGGCAAGGAGGGCTGAATAGCAACTTAAAGCCACCGGCAATTGAAATTTTACTGTTTTTTCTAAATTGAGGCAAAAATGATTCATATTTTTAAGAACTGCCGCCGCCATGTCTTTTTAATGGTGGTGGTTCTGCTTTTTGTTCTGACAGCCGGCTGCGGCAGTGATTCTTCCGGCCCTTCTCCACAGGCGAACCTGCCGATTGTGATCATCTCTGATGTTCATTTTACACCCTTTTACGATACCGGTATTTTCAATGACCTGGTTAATTCTCCGGTGGAACAATGGGCCGCCATTTTCCAGAGTTCCAGTATGACCGACCTTTCATCATGGGGCCATGAAACCAATTACCCTCTTTTAAAACGGGTTCTGGACGCAGCCGGCCAGGCCGCCGGCCATGTCCTTATTTTTTCGGGCGATATCCTTGCCCACAAGTTTCCTGAAACATTTTTTGCACTTTTCGGAAAAGAGGACCCTGAAGCATTGCACGCGTTCATCTACAAGACCGTGGTGTTCTTCGCCACGCAGGTTCGTGAACGGTTCGGCGATATTCCGGTAATATTCACCCTGGGCAACAATGATGCCTATGCCGGTGACTATCAACTGGTTCCGGGCGGCGCGTTTCTGGCCGATACGGCCGATACATTCTATAATACCTTTCTTCTTGGCGGGGCAGATCGCAAAAACTACTTCAACACGTATCCCGCAGGCGGATACTTCGTTGCAGAGCCCCCGGGCGCCAAGGTCCGGTTCGTCTGCCTGAGCACCATATTCTTTTCGCGAAACCGGCCCGATGACGGCACGGGTACGGCGAATAACATCGCCATGGCGCAACTCGCCTGGCTGGAACAGGTGCTGGGCGAGGCCGATGCGGCAAAAAAGAAAGTCTGGATCGTCATGCATATTCCGCCCGGGGCCGACATTTTCGGCACGGTCCACACCTATATGGATCCGAACGGGCAGATATCCGATGCGGTCGATTTCTGGAAAGAAGCGTACCAGGACCGATTTCTCGAAATATGCAAGCGCTACGCGGATGTCATTGGCCCCATTTTCGCCGGTCATACCCATATGGACGAATACAGACTGGTGCTTGACCGTGACGGCGAAGCGTACAAAGCGCTCATCGTCACCCCTGGCGTGAGTCCCCAGTACGGCAACAACCCGGCCTTCAAGGTGATCATCCTGCGGGGAGAAAACTGGGAACCTCTCGATTATCGCTCCGTCAACTACGACCTGGACCTTGCCTCATCCGATTTCAGCACGTATTACGTCTTCTCGGAAGCCTATTCCACGGAAATGCCCCTGGAAGCATCCCTGGTCGACCTTTTCCCAACAATGGTAATGGACTCTCCTCACCAACGGGCTTATGCGCGGTTCTACTACTCAGGGCACGACGCTGCCGATATCATTGACGACGTCAACTGGCCGGCTTACTGGTGCGGCATCGGCAAAATGGACAAAAAGGAATATATTGAATGCGTCAACGCCTATTGACGGCAAAGAATAAAGTGGCTCCATCCTCTAAGGGCAGAGCTCGTGGCGGATTTAAAGAAATTGAATAATTACCCGTATTGCGGTATAGTTTGCTGACCGGCAAAAAGAAGCACGACTGGCAGGATAAGAAAAAAATATACAGCGCATTCTCGGCCGTTCGCTGAACCTGTTCTGAGCTCAAAATGTATCTATTTATTATCTTCTCGCTTGGATTCGTCTCCGGGGCAATCAATACATTGGCTTCCGGCGGTACTGCCCTGACGCTGCCCATTTTGATGGGCCTCGGAATTCCGGGACATATGGCCAACGGCAGCAATCGAATAGGACTTTTGGTGTCCGGAATCACCCGGGTCGCCGTTTTCCAGCGTGCCGGCAAGATCGACTGGGCGCATACATGGAGATTGTCGGTACCCATGGGTCTCGGGGCTTTCACCGGCGCCCTGATCGAGCATCAAATCCCCGAAAGTTCAATGCGTTGGGTGATCTTCGCCGCAGTGCTCCTGACCCTGGTGCTGGTTGGATTTGGACGGAAACGATTTCTCGAGGAAAAACAACGGGCGCACCCTGATTTAAGAATCAGCAAGCTGAGTGTGTTCTTTCTCATCGGCATCTGGGCCGGATTCCTTGCCGTCGATTCCGGGGGAATGGCCCTTTGGGCGATCGTGGTCCTGGTCGGTATCGAAACCGTGAAAGCAAATGCGCTGAAGGGGGTTCTCACCCTGGTGACCAGTTTGATTTCCGTTATTACCATGGGATTTGAACACGAGATAGACTGGAAGCTTGGAATTACGCTCGCAGGGGGCAGTATGATGGGTTCGTGGATCGCGGCAAAATTTGCGGTTACCGAAGGGGCGTGGGTTTGGATATTCCGGCTCTTGATGATCATGTTGGCCGCCGAAGTTTTGTGGATTCTGCTGTCACTGATGCAGTAAACCCAATTGTTGCATAAATAACATGGCAAAATGAGTTTAATGACTATAAGTGGGATAAGCGGGTCGCTCCTATAATAATACCCTAATTGATCGTAAATAAATTCAATACATATGTTAAAAATATCGAATCAAGTCACTATCCCTGCCGGTGATATCAGGATTAGCACGATTCGCGCCCAAGGGGCCGGCGGTCAGAACGTCAATAAGGTCTCCACGGCCATACACTTGCGGTTCGACATTAACGCTTCATCCATACCTGACTATTATAAAAAGCGACTTTTGAAGCTGGCTGACCATCGTATTACCAAGGAGGGTGTCATCGTTATCAAGGCCCAGGAGCACCGAAGCCAGGAAAAGAACAGGGAGGAGGCATTAAGACGGCTGCAGGAACTCATTAAAAGCGTGGCGGTGTCTCCTAAAAAACGCCGACCAACCCAACCGACCCGCGGCTCTCAAAAAAAACGCCTTGACCGTAAAAGCAAAAGAGGGCAACTTAAAGTTTTGAGAGGAAAGATTGCCGATTGAAGATCAATAGTATTGACCGGCCCGACCCCAATGGGTTGAGTGGTCGGCCTGCCAGCCCAAAGGTTCGGCATCTTGGAAGCGAGGAAAGTAAAATGAACCCTATCCATTTCCCGGAATTTCTTGAGGGAAATCCATATATCCTTGGCGAGGGGGCTGTCATCGAGCGCCTGCGCCGAAACAGCGATTTGGAACTCGATCCTAACATCGTCAACTCAGCATTTATTTATGACGCATCGAAACGTGCTGCCCTGGAGTCTATCTATAGGGAGTATCTGGACATCGGCTTTCAATATGATTTACCCCTCCTCCTTTCCACCCCTACCTGGCGGGCCAGTCGGGAACGGATCGCAAATGCAGGTTGTGGGGGGAAGGACGTGAACGGCGACAATTTCCGGTTTCTTGATGCATTGCGGAACAGCTACGGTGCGTATGCACAGAAGGTCGTTGTCTGCGGCTTGCTGAGCTGCCGTGGGGATGCCTATAATCCGGCTGAAGCACTTGCGGCCGCCGATGCCCATGAGTTCCACACATGGCAGGCCATGATGTTGGCGGAAGCCGGCGTCGATTTCCTCCTTGCCGCCACTTTGCCGGCCCTCAGCGAGGCCATTGGACTGGCATCGGCCCTGGGTGCCACCGGCAAGCCGTATATCGTCAGTTTTGTTGTTCGCCCTGAAGGCACACTTCTTAACGGTACGCCCCTGAAGGAGGCCATCGATGCCATCGATGCCGCAGTCAGCCCAAGACCGCTGGCCTATCTGGTCAATTGTACCCACGCCTCTATATTCAGAGCCGCCCTTCTGCATGAAGACAATTCATCTTCACGTGTGAGGGAGCGAGTCGTCGGACTACTGGCCAATACGGCGGCGCTCAATCCTGAAGAATTGGACCACAGGGTCGATCTGGTGGAGGAAGCGCCTGAAACTTTCGGCCAATCCGTGGCCGGCCTGCACGGGGAGCTCGGCATGAAGATTCTGGGGGGCTGTTGCGGAACTGACGACCGACATATCCGTTATCTCGCAACGCAGCTTGCCTCGGGGTGAAGGGCCGAAATAAACCAATTGTGACTTGCAGGGTATTTGGGGACGGTGTCAAAGGGGCTGTTGCCCAAACCACTTTTCCCGGGCTTCGAAACCTTTTTTGATAAATCCAAAGCTCGCTTCAGGCGATTCCAAACAGAGGGCCCAATAATGCAAAGGGATGTTATTATAGTCGGCGGAGGTCTTGCGGGAATCATGGCCGCATTTTCTGCCCAGGCAGAAGGTGCCGAAGTATTATTGATTGACAGGGGATCCATTGGCGTCGGAACCAATTCGATCTTGGCCGGAGGAGTTTTTGCAGCTCCCACTTCCACCTATAGCCCCGACGTGTATATAAAAGATACGCTGCAGGTCGGCAAAATGATTAATAATGAACCCCGTGTAAAACTCGTCGCCCAAGAAGCTCCGGGTGCTATAAACTTTCTCCGTTCTTTAGGGCTCAACCTGATTGAATCTTCCGACCATTATTTTTTGAAGTCTTCACGTGCCGATGTCATCCCCGGTGTTACCTTGATGAAAAAACTGGCAGAACAGGTAAAAAAAATAGACCGGGTCAATATCTTGAATAGTTTCTATGTAACAAAGATCCTGAGACAAGATAATCGACTGTGCGGTGTAAGCGGCTTCGATAAATCAGGAAGAAACATGTCAATTCACGCGCCATCGGTGGTCATAGCCACCGGCGGGGGCGGCGCGATTTATCTCAGGAATGACAATCAGAAGAGAATGATGGGGCAAGGATACTACTTGGCGGCAAAAGCAGGGCTTGAACTGTGGGACATGGAGTTTGTTCAGTTTTACCCCCTCGTGATGGCCGAACCGCGTTTACCCTCGATGCTGCTCTATCCACCCTATCCGGAAGAAGTAAAGATAATCAACGCCTCGGGCGAGGACATCGGCAGAAAACATGGCATGCGTGATGTGAATGAAGCCATCATGAAAAAAAGGGATGTGTTATCCGCCGTACTCTTTGGGGAAGGATCTGCGGGTCCAATCTACATGGACTACCGGAAAGTTCCCGCATCCGCGTGGGAAACATATCCCTTAAGCATCTTGACAAAGATAAAGTTCGATTTTCGAACCCAGCCCGTGGCCATTTCACCCGGCGCCCATTTTTTTATGGGCGGTATACGCACCGATGAATCCGGGCAAACCTCGCTGCCGGGTCTTTTCGCCTGTGGAGAAGTTGTATGGGGGCTTCACGGTGCGAACAGAAGAGGTGGAAATGCTTTGACCGAGTGCCTGGTGTTGGGCACCATTGCTGGAAAAAACGCCGCTATGAATTCGCGCTTCCAACACGCACCGCCATTAAAACCAAAAGAATCGGAGGCGTTGGCTCCCAATCCGTCACCGGTGGATAAACAGCTGAGAGATCTTTCTTTTCGATTAAAAGAAATGGCGTGGAAATATGCGGGAGTCGTCAGGACTGAAGAAGGAATAAAGATGGGAATGAAGGAAGTGGAGCTGTTGGACAGGCAACTGGAAACAAATGTTCCGCACGCTGTTCCGGAAAGAAAACTAAAAGAAGATTTGATGAGCGCTTCTTTCCTGCTAAAGGCGGTACTAACGGCCAGTCTTGCCAGAGAGGAAAGCCGCGGGAGTTTTAATCGGAAAGATTTTCCCCAGGAAGACAACATCAACTGGCAAAAAAATTCGTGTCTGGCCTATGACCGAAAAAAAGGTCGCTTTTCCTTAAGCCGCCACTAAGTTATTAACCCCATTAATATGTTTAAATCATTCATCCGGAGGTGGAAAATGTTAGAAATGATGGATATTGGAATTGAGAAGGCCGTTGCCTATCGTTTGGGAGGAAAGATCACAGAGGATGAGATGACGCTGGCACTTTCTGCCATTAAAGAGAAAATCGTGACTTACGGAGAGGTTTTCATATATCAGGAAATTGAAAGTATTGGCGGTGTTGAGATTGATGCAATCGTTGAGAAATTCAAGTTCTTTTTCGATGTCGGCATATCGAATATTTCTAGGATAGCCGTGGTGACGCACAAAAAATGGATGCACAAAATTATCGATCTTGAAGGAAAAATATTTAAAAAAATAGAAATGAAAAGCTTTTCCATCGATAATAAAAATGAAGCAATTGAATTCCTGAAAAATACATGACACGGCATTTTGCTGAACGTCTGCCACGGCGTCCAACTCCAATCTACTTTGCTCAGCGGTATTCAGGGTGTGGCAAAAGGCCGTGAATTAACCGTTAGGCGGGGATATCAATAAGGGAGAAAAATTATGCAATACAGCATCGACAAAATATTGGATATGTCTTTTGATGATGCGGTAAACAGGGTTGTCGAGGAACTGAAGAAAGAGGGCTTTGGTGTTCTTACGGATATCGATGTCCAAACGACCTTGAAGAAAAAACTGGATGTGGATTTCAGGAAATACAGAATCTTGGGGGCGTGCAATCCTCCCTTTGCATACAAAGCCCTTCAGGCAGAGCGCAGAATCGGAACCATGCTGCCGTGCAATGTGATCGTCCAAGAGACCGAATCCGGTCAGATAGAAGTCTCCGCGATAGACCCCATTGCGTCCATGCGGGCCATTGAAAATCCGAACTTACGGAAGATTGCCGATCAAATCCAGGCCAAGCTGAAAAAAGTCGTAGAGCGTCTATAGCAATGCTTTAGAAAAAATACCATTTTACAAGCCCCATGGACTCTCACCGGGGTATCCCGTCAGGTCATGCCCAGGCCGGGTGCCTGGTGTATCCCGCCGGGTCGTTAAAAGAGGTATCATTCCTATGTTCAGCCGCGGCATCTGCCCCGAATGCATCAACGAACACTATCCGGATATGGATATCGACCGCCCCATGGGGTGAAACCCCAACTCTTTAGAAAAAAACTTTCCTCTGAATGGAAATATAGTATAATGCATGGTGCCGGTCTTGAAGGGATCGAACTATGCTGAATTGACCCACATAAAACAGGAGGTAAGGAATGGAACTGTCTGAAATTACCGAAAGACTTTTGGCTGCCAAAAAAGAGAAATCATTGAGTTTTGCTGATTTGGAAAATGTTGTGGGACGTGACGAAGTCTGGATTGCGGCTGTTTTTTATCGACAGGCCAGCGCTTCTCAGGAAGAAGCGGAAAAAATTGTATCGGCACTGGGACTCGGCCCTTATGTCGTCCGGTCGCTGACCGAATGCCCTGTAAAGGGATTGGGCCCTGTGGTTCCTACGGATCCTTTGATCTACCGCTTTTATGAGATTATGCAGATTTACGGCATGCCCTTGAAGACGGTTATTCACGAAAAATTCGGCGACGGAATCATGAGTGCCATCGATTTTACCCTAGATGTGGAAAAAGAGAAAAATCCCAAAGGAGATCGTGTGGTAATTACCATGAACGGAAAATTTTTGCCCTACAATAAATGGTAAATCGTCCGATGCCGAACCCCCAATACAAAAACGAGGCGCCGATGCGAAAATGACATAACGGGTATCCACCGAATTCCGGCGGTCATATAGATCGCGTCAAAGGGGACGCAAGGTATTGCCGGACAGCCCGGCCGTTATGTTTTATCCGGAGACTTTTTTGACAAACAAACCGAGTCTTTTATTCATAAAAACGCTTATATTTACCGGGCTCGCGCTGATTGCGTTTGCGGCGAATTCAGTGCTGTGCCGATTGGCACTGGGCGAAAAAACCATTGATGCATGCAGTTTCACCGTGATACGTTTGTTGTCCGGCGCCGTGGTTCTTTGGGCAATCTTAAAGATCACCCGCAATAAAAACAGCTCACCTGCTAAAGGCAGCTGGTGGGCCGGTTTGATGTTGTTTATTTATGCGGTTGCATTTTCATTTGCCTATATTTCACTGGACACCGGAACGGGTGCGCTCATTTTGTTTGCTTCGGTGCAGATAACGATGATATCGTTGTATATTATTTCGGGTAATCGATTGCACATAACCGAACGGATCGGTATATCCATTGCATTCATCGGATTTGCATATCTGATTTTACCCGGGGTCAGCACACCGTCGGTCACCGGTTTTTCTCTGATGACCATCGCCGGTATGGCATGGGGTGTTTATACTCTTAAAGGGCGAGATTCGGTGAATCCGCTGATGGATACCGCGTATAATTTTTTACGCACCATCCCACTGGTTATGGTTTTGGCCATTGCGGCCATTGGAAACGCCCGGTGCTCAACCGAGGGGATCGTATTGGCGGCATTGTCAGGCGCTATTGCATCCGGGATCGGTTACACCCTATGGTATGTGGCACTTGGGGGGACTCTCAGCCGTCCAAGCCGCTGTGGTCCAGCTGCTGGTTCCCGCAATCGCCGCCTTGGGCGGTGTAATATTCGTTTCCGAAGCCATCACGCTCCGTCTGACCCTTTCAGGTATAATGATACTCGGCGGCATTCTAGTCGTCATCTGGGGTCGACATTATCTGGGCCGGTTGAAGTTAAACAAAGAAACATTACCGGCAGGTGACCGCTGAACGGAATCGTTCGTGACTGTGGGCCGTGGAATATCCTGCCCTAAATCCCAATAAATTCAGGACAAGGACGTCAACAGACGTAAGGACCATCGGTGAAAAATGACTGAAGACATCTATACATATGAGGTAAAATGCCGTACATGCCGCACCAAGTTCAAGATGCAGCTTTTCGAGAGCCACGAGAGAAATCTGTTTCTGGTGGATAAAAAAGATTGGTATTGCGAAAAATGCAAAAAAGAATATTTCGGCAAGGAGACGGCAAAACTTGTCGAGGCACATCAGGCCATCGGATTTCCTGAACTTAAAGGCACTCGAAAGATGGTGTCATGGGGGGAGAAGATCCGGGGAGAGCTGATCAACAAGCTCGATTATCTGAGAAAAAGCCTCAAGTTTGAAAATGACGATCAACGGGAACTGTCCGAAAAGGCTTTTCACCTGTTTTTCAAGGAATGGCGGGAAAAAACCGAGGCAAAATGGTGGATAGACCACCGGAGAATGACGGTCCGAGACATCTCAAAAAGGGTAGAGGAGATATCTGTATCGATTCAGGGTTAAAGCCTTGTCCGGACAAAACCCATCCAAAATTATCAGAAGACCACCGGCACAAGACCGTGGGAGTCTAAATATCAAAGGAGTGGCCTCGACCATCGTTCGATCAGGGGCAAGCCCCCTGACAAAAAGGAGATTATCATGGACACAAATTTCCTGAAACGTTCAACGGGTCGTTTTATATTCATGTTCGGCATGTTTTTTTTCGCGATGTCTTTAATTTCCGTTTCAACGGAAGCCGGAGAAAATTGGTGGGAAAAAGGCACAGATCTCCTCAAGACATACGGGGAAAGCAGCACGTCGACGGGTATTACTCTTGAAGAGATCGGGGCCGGACTAAAAGAGGCGCTTCGGGTCGGGTCGGAGGATGTGGTTGCGCGGTTGGGCCGTTTGGACGGTTTCAACGCCGATTCAGCCGTTCACATACCTTTGCCGAAACAATTGGACACCGTAAAGTCCGTGCTGGACAAGGTCGGCATGTCCGGACTGCTCGAAGATCTTGAACTGAAACTCAACCGGGCTGCGGAAGTGGCCACCCCCAAGGCAAAGAATCTTTTCCTTGAGGCGATCAGCGAAATGAGTTTCGACGATGTAAAGAAGATATATGAAGGCCCGGAAGACGCTGCTACCCAATATTTTCGAAAGAAAATGTCGCCGTCTCTGGCAAAAGAGATGCAGCCCGTTGTCGACAAAAGCCTTGCAGAGGTGGGTGCTGTTCAGGCGTATGACAACGTGATGAAAGAATACAAATCCTTCCCTTTTGTTCCGGACGTGAAAGCCGATTTGAAAGATTATGTCGTCGATAAAGGGATGGACGGGATCTTCTATTATATGGCCAAGGAAGAAGCCGCGATCCGCCAGAATCCGGCCAAGCGAACCACGGATTTGCTCAAGCGTGTATTCGGCGGAAAATAACCTCTTTTGGACCATTTCCCGAGGATTTTTATTTGTTGAGGTAAAATAAGTGGGTCATTTCTAATTGAGTCGGTATGATCCCGGAGGGTTCAAGGGTTCTTGGAGAAGAGCCCATAAAAATGCCATGAAAAAAATCGAAAGAGAAAAACTCGAACATCATATCCGGGAGAAAATCGAGATCTTAAAAAAAGATATTATTTCTTTTAAAGAGCTGACCGCGCCGATTCCACCGGACAATTCCATCGGCAGGCTGACCCGCATGGAAGCAATAAGCAGCAAGAGCATCAATGAAGCGACATTGCGCAATACTCAATATACCTTGTCAAAACTGGAACGTGCTTTGAGAATGATCGATGCCCCGGATTTTGGATTATGCGGGCAGTGTGAAGAACCCATTTTATTCGCACGATTGATGATTCTGCCTGAAACGGATCTGTGCGTTGAATGTGCAGAGAAAATGGGTTAACCCCACCGTTGTCGAGATCCCATGGCAAAAGCTGGTAGGTCCTGAATTTCCATACCAGTTATGAAAAATTCGGACCGGCTCGGAAGGCGGCCTGGGCCGCGACGGCGCACTGCAAATGCCCGAACTCGGACCACGTCCACACACGGAAACCGAAAGACCCCCGCCCTCTGCTGCAGGCGGCGTCACGTCCTGACAAATCGATTGGGTTTTTTACGGCAACAGCACGCCATCAAACATCGAGAAGAGGTTATGGAAAAACGAAAAGCGGATTTAAAAATGTTGAAAAAAATACAGGTTAATGCGCCATTTTTCGATCTCAAAAATAGATATCTTCCCATGTTCCTGGAATACGGAATGAACCCTGAAATTGGAATAGATGCCCATGCCCTGGACACGACATCTGCCAAGGAGTTTGAGCAGATGGCTGAGATTCTCAAAGCAAATAAGCTTAAAATAACCTTGCACGGTCCTTTTATGGATCTGGTCCCCGGCGGTATCGATCCGATGCTGTTGACGGCAACACGAAAAAGATTGACGCGTTTTTTTGAGATAATTCCTATTTTTGAACCGGTGAATGTGGTCTGCCATACCGGTTACGATCCGTGTCATTATCGGGAGCTCTGGACAGACTGGCTGTCATCGAGTGTTGCCACATGGAAGCCCTATGTGGCGCAAGCAGAACGTTTCGGATTTAAACTGTTGCTGGAAAATGTTTACGAGAAAAGTCCTCAAGTGCATTCCGCTCTTTTCGAGGCGATTCCATCCGATTCTTTCGGGTTTTGTTTGGATGTGGGGCACCACAATGTTTTCGCCAATGAGCCCCTCAAAAAATGGATCGACACTTTCAATGAGAAAATAATGGAAGTTCACCTCCACGATAATGACGGAGAAGCAGACACCCATTGGGCAATCGGAGCGGGGAACGTGGATTTCGGGAGTCTTTTTCAACGGATGCGTCAGAATGGGTTGAATCCCACCATCACATTGGAGCCCCATGAGGAAGAAACACTGTGGGAAAGCCTCTCCTCGGCCGACTTTGGAAACCATCTCAACACCCCCCATGGGCAGGTTTGAACCTTCAGGAAGGTTTTAAATGTCCTTGGGGTGCATACCCATGGATATGTCGAGGATTTTTGCGAATCCTTGATGCGCAAGAGATCGGTACAGATCGAGCTAAAAATCGCTTAATTTTGGTTTAACTTAAATCCGCATTCCTTGGTGTTACAGGCCAGAAAGTCGCCCTGTTTTTTTGTGGATTTTTCCACCAGGAACCGGGCTCCGCAATCGGGGCACTGCTTATCTACAGGTTTGTCCCAGATGGCAAAGGTGCAATCCGGGAAGCGGCTGCAACCGTAAAAAATTTTACCCCGCCTGGATGTTCGTTGAACAAGGTCTCCATCGCAATCCGTTTCCGGGCAGTCGACCCCGGTTTTTTCTCCCCCGTTGTTTGAATTTGCGGAAAGGGTGTTTTTGCACTCCGGATACCCGCTGCAAGCGTAGAATGTGCCGTATCTCCCATGCTTTATGAGCATCGGTTTGCCGCATTTTTCACAAACCTTGTCCGAAGGTTCATCGGGCGGCAGTTCGGTGGGATGAATAACCCCTTTTTCATCCCGGGTGTAGTTGCTGGAATGGGTACATTCCGGATAACCGGAGCAGCTCAGAAAATGTCCGGTCTTACCGATCCGGATATGAAGCCGGGCGCTACATTTGGGACAGGTGAGGTCTGTGGGGAAGCCCACACCTTTTATACTGAGCATGGCGGTTGAAGCTGCGTCGAGTTCCTTTTTAAATGCATCGTAGAAGCGGGTTAAAATTTCCAAAACGTCCGCTTCTGTGAGTTCTATGCGGTCCAGGTCGTCTTCCATTTTGGCGGTAAACTCTACATCGAATACATCGGGAAAGCTTTCCACCAGCAGATCGTTGACGATGAAACCCAGTTCGTTGGGTTTGAAGTATCTCTTGATCAGATCCACATAACCTTTTTCCCGGATGGTCGACAGAATAGCGGCATAGGTGCTGGGTCGCCCGATGCCGTTTTCTTCGAGTTCCTTCACCAATGACGCCTCTGAAAATCTCGGCGGAGGTATGGTAAAATGCTGTTTGGGTTCCAATCGATTGAGTTTCAAAATCATCCCTTCACTCAGTTCGGGAAGATCGCCTTTTTTCTTTTGACTTTCACTTTCGATCTGCTCGTCCACGGACATATAGAGCGCCATAAAACCGGGAAACGCAACCGATGAGCCGCTGGCGGTAAAGAGATATGAACCGGCACGGATCGATATGGAATTCTGATTGATGAGGGCCTGTTTCATCTGAGATGAAACAAAGCGCTTCCAGATTAGCTCATACAACGCCAGCTGATCTTGGGACAGGAAAGGTTTGATTTTCTCAGGGGTATTAAAGACCGATGTGGGCCGTATGGCTTCATGGGCATCTTGAGCCTTTTTACGATTTTTGAAAAACCTCGGTTTCGGATTGGCATATTCTTGTCCGAATTTTCCCCGTACGAATTGAAGGGCTTCCATGGCCGCTTCTTTTGAAATACGCGTGGAATCTGTGCGCATGTAAGTAATAAGCCCTTCGGGTTCACCGGGGCCAAGATCGACACCTTCATAGAGCTGCTGTGCCACGATCATTGTTTTTTTTGCGGAAAATCTAAGCTTTCGGATGGCTTCCTGTTGCAGCTTGCTTGTGATAAACGGCGGCGAGGGATTTCTTTTCGTAATTTTTTTCTGAATTTTTTCAACACGGAATTTTTCCCCGGACAATTCCTCTAGTATGCTGTTGGATGTCTTTTCATCGGGGATTGTAATTTTTTCCCCCTTCTTTTTAACCAGCTTTGCCTTGAACGGCGGGGGATCGTTGTTCTCAAGATGCGCGGTTATCGACCAGTATTCTTGCGACTCAAAGGCCTGGATAGCCCGCTCTCTTTCACAAATTATTCTCACGGTAACCGACTGTACGCGTCCTGCGCTGAGACCGCCTTTTACCTTGCGCCATAACAAGGGGGATATCTGGTATCCCACGAGCCTGTCGAGCATTCTGCGTGCCTGCTGTGCTTCATACTTGTTTCGGTTGAGATCTTCAGGCGATGCCAGGGCTTCGTTGACGGCCTTTTTTGTCAGTTCATGAAACAGTACTCTGTGAAATTTTCTGTCCTTTTTTTTCAGAATTTCCGCAGTGTGCCATGCAATGGCTTCGCCCTCTCGGTCCGGATCGGGTGCCAGGTAAATATCTTTTGAATCCCCTGCAGCCTGTCTTAACGATTTGATAATCTTCTGCTTCCCGGGGATGTTCGTGTATTTGGGTTTGAAGCCTTTTTCGATATCGATACCCAGCTCTTTTGCCGGAAGGTCCTTTATATGGCCAACGGTGGCAGCGACATTGTACCGGTCGCCGAGATATTTTCTAATGGTTCTTACTTTTGTCGGTGATTCCACGACAACAATACATGTATGGCCTCGTTCCTGAAAAAATACTACGCCTTGTATATGAACCTTTTTACTTAGCCATCTATAGTTGAATTCATGACTTTTTACGAGTTTGTAAAATATTAAGCTGTCTCAAAAATGCATCTAATATTTTTGAGACAGCTGGATGTTAAATTTTATTGTTGGTTTGCGGGTAATTATCGTTTAATATCCCGCTGTTTATCGAGATGTTGCACGGCGATCATACGGTTATAAATTCTGCTCACGCCCTTTCCCCAATGGAAAAGAACTTCCCTGGAGATTGCTGTACAATATTTTTGAGCTCCAGTTGCAGGAGAACACTCGAAAGTTTGCCGGATTCCATGGACAGCTTCCGTGCCAGATCGTCGATGTGAACCGGATACGGACCCAGCGCTTCAAACACCTTGGATTCCGCCAGGGACAACTGCGGTATTTTTGCCGGCGTTTCATCCGCGGTGGTATCTGTTTCAACCGGAGCTTCGATAATAAATGAAAACTCTTCCATGATGTCTTGGGCATGTTCAACCAGTTTGGCGCCCTGTTTTATGAGTGTGTGCGTCCCGGTGCTTTTAAATGACTGAATGCTGCCCGGAACCGCAAATACCTCCCTGTTCTGTTCTGCTGCAAGACGTGCCGTGATCAGAGACCCGCTCCGTCGCGTTGCTTCCACGACAACGGTTCCAAGGGACATCCCACTGATGATTCTGTTTCGTCTCGGGAAATTGTGGGCATCGGGCTCGGCCGTCAGAGAAAATTCTGAAACAACGGCACCGGTGTCGGCAATTTGATAAAAAAGCTTTCGGTTTTCCGCCGGGTAAATGTTCTCAAGACCGCTGCCAAGTACGGCGATGGTAGTGCCTTTGCCCATGAGTGCGCCTTCGTGGGCTGCCGAATCGATCCCCAGTGCCATGCCGCTGACAACGGTTATCTTGAGCTGGGCCAAATCTCTGCACAGGCGCCGGGTCGTGGAGCGCCCATAACTTGTGGCGTTTCTGGAGCCGACAACCGCGACATTTTTTATGGAACCGTCAAGACGGCCGAAAACGTACAAAAATGGCGGCGGATCCGGTATCTGAAGCAAAAGGGGCGGATAATCGGAATCTGCCATGGTAACAATTTTATAATCCTTTTGCAGGACAAGATCGAAATCTTTTTTGACCGAATCGGGAATTTTGCGCTGCTTTATAGCGGCAACGAGGCGATGGGTTATGCCTTCAACCTCAAGAAGTTCGTCTTGGGCGGCTCCAAAAATAAACTCCGGGGAATTGAAACGATCTATCAGCCGTTTGAAAAGGAGGTTTCCTATTCCGGGAACACTTTTCAGCAGAAACCATGGCAAAATATGATCCACGTGTTATTTTTTCCCACGAACCTTCCATGCCAGGAGTATGGGGCTTGCCACGTAGATGGAAGAGTAGGTCCCGATAATGACACCGATCATCATAGCAAATGCGAAATCATGGATAATCCCACCCCCCATGACAAACAGGGTAACAACCACAGCAAGGGTTGTCATAGACGTCAGTATGGTTCGGCTAAGGGTTTCATTTACGCTTCTGTTAATGATTGTTTTCAGAGGATCTTTGTGGTGTTTTCTCAAATTCTCCCGGATTCTGTCGAACACAATGATGGTGTCATTGAGTGAATATCCGATGATTGTGAGAAGCGCTGCGATGATCGGAAGTGTAAATTCCTTGCCGAACAGAGAGAATATACCCACCGTAATGGTAACATCGTGGATAAGTGCCACAATGGCCCCCATGGCATATTTCAGCTCAAGAAACCAGAAAAGAAAAAGGGTTACCACCAATGCCGCCGCAATCAGATAAGGGACGCTCACATTGAAAATAGAAAGCAGATAAACAGCACTCATCAGCACTCCGGCCATAACGCCGCTCAACATCCACTTGAGTTCAAAGCGACCGGATATATATATGGCAATAAAGAGCAGGGCGTAAAACATAGCGAACAGTGCTTTTTCCCGTAAATCTTTTCCCACCTGGGGCCCAACCATCTCAACCCGTCGGATGTCCACCCCCTGTCCGGTTGACGACGCCAAGGCCTTTTGTACTTCGAGAGAAAATCCCTGTTCGGTCATGACAGACCTGTCGGTCCGGATCAGATACTCATAGTCGCTGTGTTCGCCGAACCCTTGAACCGATGATTTGCCCAGGTTTACGGTGGCGAGTCCTGATTTGATATCCGCCAGTTTTACGGGGGCATCGAATTTGACCTGTATCAAGGTGCCGCCGGCAAAATCGATACCGTATTTGGGCCCTTTGTGCACCAAGAGAGACGTAATGCTGATAAGGATCATCGCCAGCGATAGCGTAAAAGCGATCTTTCTTTTACCGACAAAATTGATATTGATATCAGGCTTTATAAATTGCATCAATAAAATCCTCTAACTAAATACTTAGAGTTTTAACCTTTCGTTTAATTAAATAGAAATCGAATATTATACGGGTGAGGATAAGGGCTGTAAAGAGACTGGCGATAACTCCCAGACTGAGGGTTACGGCAAATCCTTTTACCGGACCGGTACCGAACTGGAAGAGGACCAGAGCGGCAATCAGCGTGGTAACATTGGCATCGAGAATCGTAAGGGTCGCCCTGTCATAGCCTGCGTCCACGGCCGCACGGGGCGTTTTGCCGATTCTCATCTCCTCTCTGATACGTTCGAATATGAGAACATTGGCATCTACCGCCATCCCGATGGTGAGAATGATGCCTGCGATACCGGGGAGGGTCAACGTGGCCTGAAAAGCGGCCAGTCCTCCGGCAATCAGGATAACGTTAAGAATCAGCGCAAAGTCAGCAATAAGCCCCGAACCCCGGTAATAGACGATCATGAACAAAACGACAAGGAGGCCGCCGACACACATGGACATGAGCCCTTTTCTGATTGAATCTGTTCCCAGAGAGGGGCCCACGGTTCTTTCCTCGAGAATCAGTACCGGTGCCGGGAGGGCGCCTGCACGGAGTGCAATGGCGAGATCCCGTGCTTCTTCCGTGGTAAAATTTCCGGTGATACGGGCCTTGCCGCCGGTGATTTTTTCCTGGATCACCGGTGCTGAATAGACCTTGTCGTCGAGTACGATTGCGAGACGTTTTTTAACATTTGCTTCGGTTATTCGGGCAAAATCCCTGCCCCCTTTCTTATCAAAATCGATGGAGACATAAGGTTCGTTGTACTGGGAATCTATCTGAACCTTTGCATCTGTAAGATGGGCTCCCGTCAAAAGGGTTCTTTTTTTGATCAGATAAGGAGTTTTTATAATGCGCCGTGTGGCGGGATCTTCCTTCGTTCCGTAAAGAACTTCGCTACCGGGAGGAATATCTCCTTTCAGGGCGGCATTCAGATCGTGGGTTTCATCCAGCATTTTGAATTCCAAAAGTGCGGTCCTGCCGATGAGGTCCTTGGCCCTTTTTGTATCCTTTATCCCCGGAAGCTGGATAAGTATCCGTTTTTCACCCTGGTGGCGAATATCGGGCTCGCTGACCCCGAACTGGTCGATCCGGTTTCGAATGGTTTCAAGGGCCTGATCGGTGGCCATTTTTTTGATTTGGTCGGCTTCCTTGTCCGGAAGATCCAAGGTGAGGGTGAGGACGTCGCCGTCGGTCAACCTCGAAAGTATACGCAGGCCTTGGAAATCCTTGTCGAGAAGTTTATCAAATCCGTCGATGTTGTTTTGCCCTTGCAGTTTGATTGAGATCCGGTTCCCTTCCACCCGATCTAAGGCGATATATCGAACATGCTCTTTTCTGCATAAATCCCGGATTTCCTGGCTTATACGCTCTATGGTACCTTCCAGAGCTTTATCCGTGTCCACTTCCAAAACCAGATGCATGCCGCCTTGAAGATCGAGGCCCAGGTTGATCTTTTTATGCGGCCACCATGTTGGTTTTATGGTCGGAAGAACGTATATAATGGCAATAATAATGACCGCAAAAACTGCCAGAGCTCGCCATGAGAGATTGTTCAATGATCCTATCCTTTCAATAAATCAAAAATGGTATTGCCAAAATGAGGTTGATACTCCGCAACAGTGGGTCCAGAGGATCCGTTTTTGAAGCGCTTCCCTGTTCGCCAAAGATGCCAAAACGTACGCGGTGCCTTCGCCGGGATTGTTTTAATCCGCTACGGAGTAAAAGGTTAAGGTAGAGAATTCATTTTTTATGGTGAATCAGCCTACTTTTTTTTTGCTGCTTGAGGCTGTGATGAAGACTGGATTACCTGCGCCACACTTGCTCGGGAAACTTTCACACGAACTTTATCGGCGATTTCCACGGTCATGGTTTGTTCACCCGCGGCGGTAATTCGACCATGCAGACCGCCACTGGTTACGATGCGGTCGCCCTTTTTAATTTGGTTGAGCATTTCACGATGTTGTTTGGACTTTTTTTGCTGGGGCCGGATCAGCAGAAAATAGAATATTACAAACATCAGGATGATGGGAATAAGAGATGTAAATCCTCCGGCTCCCTGTCCTGTCCCTAATCCGCCCTGGCCCATTGCATAGGCAGTACTTATCAAGATAAAACCCCCTTTAAATGATTCGTCAGTATTTTAAAATTTTTTTTCCCGCCAGAGGCGGAACTCGATATTTCGTGTAAAAGATTTTTTGCACGGGTATCACCATCGGCACGAAACCTTTTATCCGTCAACACCATCAAAAACGGCGTTGATATACCGTATATTATATTATAGGTCAAACATTTCTTTACTTTGCAGATATCCAGAGTGTTTCACCGTCGAACTGAATGTTGTTAACATGTTCGTAATCGATGAGATCTAGAAGTGCAAAAATCTGATCCATATTATAAACAACCAGTTTGGTCAAGGGAAAGATCAGGTTGAGGTCGACATCCAGTTTGTGTTCTTTCAAATTGTAAATGCTAACCGTGTTTTCAGAAAATTTAAGAAGCTTGGCCACACCGGAACTGCGTCCGCCCCCAACCGGTTCATCGGCAAGGGAAGAAAGGGTTACGGCTTTATGGGCAAAATAGTCTTTCATGAAATTAAAATGTATATTCCAGATGTTGTCCCCGGGCTGAACAATGTAAATTCCGAAGGTTTCCGGTTTATTCTTTTCGTCTGTATCTTTTGACTGGAGGTCTTTTTCAATGATATCGCCATTTTTAAGCCGAATTTTGTCTAAGATCTCCTTCATGGAAACCGTGATGTCGCCGATTTTAAATGATTCATTGGATTTCGTTATGATATCGACCCCTTTATCAACGCCATATCGGGCCTTGCGCTGTTCCATCAGCGCCTTGAGATCCTGATCTTCTTGGATGGTGTTGAAGTCGATAACCGTCTCCGCTTTGGTTTGGATTTGAACCTTTTCGGGAGATGTTTTTTTGCCCGGTTCAGGGTCTTGTTTCAGCAACACCATCAGACCTGCGGCAATGATAAAAATTACGACACACAGGACGATAATCCCTCCAAGGCTATTGGAGCGTTTGCCGGATTTTTTTGGCATAGTTTTTTTCAGGGAAGATCCCGTATGCGGAGCGGCGGGGCGCTTCATTTCTCACATACCACCTTGCTCATGCCCGAGATAATCGTGTCATCCCCTTCGATGGTAATGGAAAGGCCGCGCCGTACTTCCAGGTCCAGGATCTCCTTTCGCTTTTTATTCAAAAGATAGTCTGCGACGCCGGAGGGGACGATACCTTTGACACTGGAAATTTTATTTTTTAGCGTTTCGAGACGAAGTTGGCGGAGAAAGTCCAGGGCCAGCATTTCAATCGACGGAACCATCCCTTTCCCCTTACAATGACCGCAGGGTTGAAAACTGCTGGATTCAATGGAGGGTCTGAGCCGCTGTCTCGACATTTCCATCAGGCCGAACTGTGAAATCTTGCCGATTTTTGTTTTGGCCTTGTCGGATTTCAAATTGCGTTTGGCAGCCCTTTCGATTTCAGTTTTGTGCTTGGGATCTCTCATGTCGATGAAATCGATCACCACAAGACCGCCCAGGTCTCTCAGTCGCAATTGGCGGGCAATTTCTTCGGCGGCTTCGATGTTGGTTTGGAGGGCTGTCTGTTCAATGGATTTTTTTTGGGTCGCTTTCCCGGAATTCACATCTATGGAGACCAGCGCTTCGGTCTGCGCAATGACAATAGAACCGCCGGATTTAAGTTTGACGCGGCTTTTATAAATCGATGAAATCTGGTCTTCGAGCTGATATTTGGAAAATATGGGCCGGTCTTCCTTGTAATGTTTGACGATTTTGGTGTGTTTGGGTGATATGATTTTAACAAAATCTTTAACTTCACGGTATACCGCAGCATCGTTGATGAGAATTTCTGTGACATCGAGTGTGAAATAGTCACGTATGGATCTTAAAACAAGATTCTGCTCTTTGTACAGGAGTGCAGGGGCCTGTACGTTCATTATATTATTTTGGATGTTTTTCCATAACCGGAGAAGATAGCGTAAATCTTTGGACAGGTATGTTTTTTTACTTTGTATCCCCGCAGTGCGGACAATGAGGCCGAAACCCTCCGGAATCTTGAGGCTGCCGACAATACTTTTGAGACGTTTGCGTTCCTCTTCATCTTCAATTTTGCGCGAGATCCCACGCTTATCGATGCCGGGCATCAGCACAAGGTGCCGTCCCGGAAGCGATATATACGTGGTGAGCATGGCGCCTTTTTTCATGTGGGGGTCTTTGGTAACCTGTACCAGAAGTTCTTGACCCCGCTTGATCATTTTTAGTATGGATCGATCCTTTGAAAGATTGTCCTGGAAATAATCGCTGTGGATTTCATGCTTCTGCAAAAAACCGTGTCGTTCTGCGCCATAGTCCACAAATGCGGCCTGAAGGCTGGGTTCGATATGGGCGATGACAGCTTTATAGATATTTCCATGGATACTTTCTCTTCCCGAGCTTTCGATATGAAATTCTTCAAGCTTGGTGTCGATTACCTTTGCAATCCTGCAATCCTCGGAATCTATGGCATCGATTAAGATGTTACTGCTCATAAACTATTTGCTTTCATTGTGTTTGTACTAAATTGGAGTTAAATTTTATGGGTCGAAATTAAAGGATTGCTTCTGAAGGGAAACAAGTTTTAATCTCAAGGACTTACTTTTTAAAATGAATATGAAATTGTACTATACAAGTCAAATGATTTTTTATCTGAATCGTGCCTGGAAGATTCAAGTCTTATCACTTGCTATTTCCCCGATGTTGTGGCATGAGAAGTTATTGTTTGAACCGGCGATAATGACATGTGAAATTAGCGTGTTGCAAGCATGTAAGTTTATAGGGACGACATATTCTGTCATTGTGGATGATATGAGACAAGTTAGTTCGCTTCACCCCGCCTGCCATTGCAAGGCACGAGCGGGCAGGTCACAATTGGAATGATGGAATAATGGAATCATGAGTAACTGTAGGAATTAAAATGATATTGTTCCTTCAGCCCAACGTTCCACTATTCCAAGATTCCGGCATTCCATGGAAGTGGCATAAACCAGGAGCTAAAGATCTTTAATTTCAAATAATTGTAGAAATTCCGGGACGTAAAATAATTGAATAGAGGCAACCTATTTAAAATGGAAGAAAGATACGAACCCAGGGCATTGGAATCCAAGTGGCAAAAAATCTGGGAAGAGACAAAACTTTTCAAGGTCGAAGAAAACCCTGACCGAGAAAAATATTATCTTCTCGAGATGTTTCCCTATCCGTCCGGCAACATCCACATGGGACATGTGAGAAACTATACCATCGGAGATGTTGTTGCAAGGTATAAACGGATGCAGGGACTTAACGTCCTCCATCCCATGGGATGGGATGCATTTGGCATGCCGGCGGAAAACGCTGCAATTGCCAATAACAGTCACCCGGCCAAGTGGACGTATGAAAATATCGATGCCATGCGATTCCAGTTGAAATCTCTCGGTTTTTCCTACGACTGGGAAAGGGAAATCGCAACGTGCCGTCCCGAGTATTATCACTGGGAGCAGTGGCTTTTTTTAAAAATGTATGAAAAAGGGATGGCCTATCGCAAAGAGTCTTTTGTAAACTGGTGTGAAGACTGTCAGACCGTTCTGGCCAACGAACAGGTTGAAGCCGGCCTGTGTTGGCGGTGCGGCGAACAGGTCCGTCAGAAGAAGCTCTGGCAATGGTTTTTCCGTATTACCGATTATGCCGAGGACCTTTTGTCATACTGCGAAAAACTTCCCGGCTGGCCGGACAAGGTTATCACCATGCAGAAAAACTGGATCGGGAAGAGCGTCGGCGCGGAAATACAGTTTCCCATAGAAAATGCCGACGAACAAATACCCGTCTTTACAACCCGACAGGATACGGTTTGCGGAGCGACGTTCATGTGCCTTGCGCCGGAGCATCCGCTGGTGATCAAACTGTCCAAGGGGACCCAACAGGAGAAAGACGTCTCCGAGTTCATCGACCGCATATCCAGCCAGGACCGTTCCAGCAGAGCGGTGGACAGCTATGAAAAAGAGGGGGTTTTTACCGGTGTATATTGCCTCAATCCCTTAAGCGGTGTTCGCATGCCGATCTTTACGGCCAATTTCGCCCTCATGGAATATGGTACCGGTGCCGTCATGTCCGTTCCGGCACACGATCAGCGGGATTTTGAATTTGCCCGTAAATACGACCTCGACATCGTCGTGGTCGTAAAACCGGATGATGATGACCTTGATCCCGTCTCCATGACCGAGGCCTATGCCGGAGAAGGCATCATGGTTAATTCCGGCCCGTTCAACGGCATGGATAATATCAAGGCCCTGGATGAGATCGCTTCTTATCTCGAACAAAAAGGCTTGGGAAAGAAAACGGTGAGTTTCAGGTTGAGGGACTGGGGGATATCGAGACAGCGGTACTGGGGGGCGCCTATCCCGATAATTCATTGCAAAACATGTAACATCGTCCCTGTTCCCGAAGAAGATCTTCCCATTCTGCTTCCTGAGGATGTCGGTCTTTTGGAAGGAGGGAAATCGCCCCTCCCGACCCTCGAATCTTTTGTGAACACGACCTGTCCGATTTGCGGCAGCCGTGAAGCCAGACGGGAAACCGACACAATGGATACCTTTGTGGAATCCTCATGGTACTATGAGAGATATTGCAGCCCGAATTACGACAGCGGAATGTTTGACACCAAATCTGTGGATTACTGGATGCCGGTCGATCAGTATATCGGCGGTGTGGAGCATGCCATTTTACATCTGCTTTATTCCCGGTATTATACCCGGGTGCTCAAAGACTTTGGGTTGGTCAAATATAAAGAGCCCTTCACACGGCTGTTGACCCAGGGGATGGTCTGTAAAGAGACGGTTTCCTGCCCGGAACACGGATTTCTTCTTTCCGAAGAGGTGGACGGAACCGGTGAAGACCGGCGGTGTAAAAAATGCGGACAGGTGACCACGGTGGGCCGGGTTGAGAAGATGTCCAAGTCGAAAAAAAACGTCATCGATCCGAACATTTTTCTGGAAAAATATGGTGCGGATACCACGAGACTCTTCTGCCTATTTGCGGCCCCTCCGGAAAGGGATCTGGAATGGAGTGAACAAGGGGTTGAAGGCGGTTATCGCTTCTTGAACCGCGTTTGGCGTCTTGCCCAGCGATGGATGGATTCAATCCGCGAGGCCGAACCTTTTGACGGTGGCCCGGACCAGGTGGAGGGCGATGCTCGCGATGTCGTCAAAAAGACCCATGAAACCATTAAAAAAGTTACCAAAGATATCGAAGACAGATTCCATTTCAATACCGCCATCAGTGCGATTATGGAGCTTGTGAACACCCTGTACGGGGTGGATCTGGACAAAAGCCCTCAAAAAATTGCGGTCATTCGGTTCGCCATGGAGTCTGTGACGCTTCTCTTGTCACCCATTGTTCCACATTTTACCGAAGAACTGTGGAACGCCCTGGGATTTGAAACCAGTATTTTGCTTGCATCGTGGCCGTCATACCGGGAAGATGCCTTGGTCAAGGATGAACTCTTGATCGTTGTGCAGGTGAACGGCAAGCTCAGAAGCAGATTCAATGTGGATGTAGATGCAGACGACGATGCCATTCGGGAGATGGCCCTTTCAGATGAACGCGTCCAGAAATTTATCGATGGTAAACCTGTCAAAAAAGTTATTGTTGTCAAGAAAAAGCTCGTGAACATTGTGGTTTAATTGACGAACTCAAAGAATGGAATAGCCGTGTCTTATTGTAGGAAATATATTTTGCCGGTTCTTTTTATGGGGGTGTTTTTTTCAGCTTGCGGCTACCGGTTTTCCGGGAGTGGAAATCTCCCATCCGGCGTACAGAGCATCTTCATCGAGGTCCTCGAAAACCGTACGGTGGAAACCGGTTATGAAAATACCGTTACAAATGACCTGATATACGAATTCACCAGAAATGGACGGGCCGTACAGAAAAGCAAAGACAATACGGACGCATTCCTTACCGGGGTGATTGTATCTGAGCGCATACGGACCATATCCCGTCAAGGGCAGCTGGACCCCCTCGAAAGACGGGTCCAGATTACCATCAGTCTGAAGTTGACGGATCGGGGCGATCGGGTGATATGGTCCAGGTCAGGCATTTCTGACAGCGAAGCCTATGATGTGGGGGCCAACAATCAGATCACCGAACGAAACAAGCGCCATGCCCTCGAAATTCTGTCTAAACGACTTGCAGAAACCGCATACAATCGCTTAACAGACAATTTTTAAAACTCTGTTGCTCGGGCATAACACCGCCGGTCCTCAAGGGACACACGCAACAATCGTATTAAACGCCAGACGAGCGCTTCATAAAAAATGCGAGGTTTACCGGTTAGGCAGAGATGGCGTTTACATTTTTGGAGAGACGGGAAATTTTCCTTGACGCGGTTTTTTTGTGAATCACACCTTTTTTTGCTGCTTTATCGATGATAGATTTTGCGGTATCGAGTTTGGTCAACGCCGATTCTTTCGATTTTTCGCTCACATCAAGTCGCACATCTTTTACGATATTTTTAATCCTGGTTTTTGTCGACTTATTGCGTATCCGCCTCACCTCGTTCTGGCGCGCACGCTTTAATGCAGATTTATGGTTGGCCAATTTTCAATTAACTCCTTTTTATAAGATATTATATTTAAAAATGACTAATTTATGAATTAATTGAAGGGTTGTCAAGAAATTTTTACTCGATATGAATC
>JAAXQD010000163.1 GCA_012974475.1 Desulfobacterales bacterium | reverse complement strand
AAATCCCACGATACGCCCCCAGGCGACGGCAATATCACCGGAAACGATTTCACCCGAAAAGACATTGACGATTCGGGCATGGGTCAAAAGAAGATCTGCCGTTTCATCACCCCGTGCTGCCCTGATAATGCGTTTCAAATCCATATAAATTCTCCAACTCGGACAAGAACATATTCTTTATCTCATTTCTCCTTTATGTCATCGCTTATCTTGCCAACCTTTTCGAGTATATCCTCCAGATCCACGGTCAACAGTTCCCGATTCCGGACAAGAATATTTCCGGAAACAATGACATCCCGCACATCCTGGCCGTTGGCGGCATAAACGATTTGGGATACGGGGTTGTATAGCGGAACGAGGTGGGGCTTATAGGTATCGACAACAACGACATCCGCCTGTTTTCCGGCTTCAAGGGATCCGATAGCGTCGTCAAGGCCGATGGCTTTGGCGCCGCCGATGGTCGCCATATTGAGTATGGTCCGGGCATTCATGACGGTGGAATCGAGGGCGTTCACCTTATGAAGCTTTGCCGCAGTGTCCATTTCCCGAAAAAGATCTAAATCATTGTTGCTGGCACACCCGTCGGTGCCAAGGCCAACGGTTACACCGGCCTTCAATAGATCTAAAACCGGCGCAATCCCCGAAGCAAGTTTCATATTGCTCTCAGGATTATGGGAGACTTTTGCGTTGCGTTTGGAAATAATTTCGATGTCGTCATGGTCGAGCCATATGGCATGAATCAGCAGGGTATTTGGGTCGAGAATGCCGATTCTGTCCAGATATCTTACCGGTGTTATACGATGTTCTGTCTGAAACTGAACGTATTCGTCTTGGGTTTCAGCCACATGAATCTGAAAAACAAGCCCTTTTGAATCAGCGGCGGCTTTCGCCCGTTTTAATGTCTCTTCAGAACACGTATACGGGGAATGACACAATATCGAAGGATGTATCAGATGAGACAATCCTTGCCATTTTTCAGCATACGCCACAGCGTTTTTTATGTTATCCGCCGGGTCCGGCACCCCCGGTGCCGGAAAATCAATAACACCCTGCCCCAATACGCCTCTCATCCCGATTTCATCGACCGCGGCGGCAACAACATCTTCATAAAAGTATCCGTCACAGCATGTGGTCGTCCCCGACAGTAACATTTCTGCACAAGACAGGAGAGTACCGAATCTGACGGATTCGGGGTTAATATGCTTCGCTTCAGCAGGAAAGATGCATTCATTCAACCATGCGGAAAGGGGCAGATCATCCGATAGGCCTCTGAAAAGCGACATGGGAAGATGGGTGTGAGCATTCACAAGACCCGGCATAATAATGCCGCCGTGTGCATCCAGCATCTCTTTCCCTTCAGGCACAGGAGAATCGTTTGCCCGTGCTAAAATCTCTGCAATTTCTCCGTTCTTTATGCAGACGATACCGTCTTCAATGATATCAAAATCACGATTTGCGGTAAGGATGACGCCGTTATGTATGACCATATCAAAAACCATTTGCTTTCCTTCATGATACAATACCATTTTATTGTCAAGAGAGGTTGACGGATAATCACCCTTAACTTAAAGTATGGAACACATACCAGAATAGTAGCTCTGAAGCTCAAACAGCGTGAACAACGACGGGGGAATGGCTGATGCAAGACGCGGATCTCATCATAAAAAACAGCACCATTTTGACCATGAATTCTAAAAACTCAATTCTTAAAAACGGATTTTTAGTGATTCGCGGCGACAGCATTTCCCACATGGGAACCGGAGACATGCCTTCTATTAGTGCAGGGAAGATCATTGACGCCAAAGACGGTTTGGTTCTCCCCGGCCTGGTGAACGGTCATACCCATGCAGCCATGACCCTTTTCAGGGGCCTTGCCGATGATCTTCCGTTGATGCAATGGCTTGAAAACTATATTTTCCCGGCAGAGCGCAATATGGATGCAGAGTTTGTTTATACCGGGACCCAGCTTGCCCTTGCCGAAATGATACTGTCCGGCACGACGACGTTTTGCGACATGTATCTGTTTGAGGAAGAAGTGGCAAAGGCCGCTAAAAAAGCGGGTGTAAGATGTCTGGCGGGAGAAGTCCTGTATGATTTTCCATCGCCAAACTACGGGTCGGTGGAAAACGGCCTGGAGTATACGGAATCGTTGATTCAAAAATGGCGGGATGATCCCATTGTGTCCATAGCGGTAGAACCCCATTCCCTTTTTACCTGTAGCCCGGAACTGCTGATGGCGTCCAATGAACTGGCATTGAAGCATCGTGTCCCGCTAATTATCCATGTGGCTGAGACGTTAAATGAAGTCTCTGAAATAAAAAGAAAATATGCAAAAACACCCATAGAGCATCTCGATTCCCTGGGGCTTTTGGGTGCCCATTTGATTGCAGACCATTGTGTTCACCTGGGACAATCGGAGATTACGAAAATGGCGGAACACGGCGTAAAGGTGGTTCATAATCCGGAAAGCAATATGAAGCTGGCGTCGGGTATCGCGCCGATCCCGGAACTGATCAAGCAGGGCGTGACGGTTGGCTTGGGAACAGATGGATGCGCATCCAACAATAACCTGGATTTATTTTCAGAGATGGATACCGCTGCGAAACTTCACAAGGTTCATGCAATGGATCCGACGGCCGTGGATGCCGTTACCGTTCTGAGAATGGCAACCATCGAAGGCGCGAGAGCTTTAGGGCTTCAAGATATCACCGGTTCATTGGAAATCGGCAAAAAGGCGGATGTTATTGTCATCGATACCCATAAACCCCACCTCACGCCCATGTATAATGCAACGTCCCATCTGGTCTATGCTGCAAGTGGAAACGATGTCACACACTCGGTGATCAACGGCAAACTGGTCATGGAAGATCGCAAATTACTGACCCTGGATCTCGATGAGGTAATCGCACACTCCAGGGAAAAATCTGTTCAGGTCAAGTCTTGGGTGTCATAAATAACTGCGGTTTAACATCACCGGCCGATGAGGCGTCGAGACAGGCGTTCCGGTGGTTCCTCGTCGGCCCATCGGCGTGTTCGCTGTTTATCCTATAGTTGCAAAACGTCAGGGTTTATTTCAGACCGACGTCCTTGACGGCCTGTTTGCAACGCTTGCTGATGTTCTTGGAATTTTTTTCGAGACAGTCGATCAATCGCCCTTGGCCGGGGGTAACCGATGAACAGTATTTCTCCAAATCCGCGTCACATTCATTGGCGAGGTAGGATAACGCTGCTACGGCACGCTCCAGTTGGACCGCCGCATCGTAAAGCGCATATTCACACTGACCGGAAAGTTTGTCCCCATATGCATACAAACAGGCCAGAATTCGGCCCTCACCGGGCGTAACATTAGCGCAATAGGAATTGAGTTCTTTTTCGCAGCCCTTTGCCACCGTGTCGACCAAAGACTCCCCTGCCGATGCAACAGTCGCCACCATGAAAACTAGACATAATGAAAATAACAACGTAATGACATAACGCATAAACTCCTCCTTTATTCACCGTTACTGATTTATAAAACGTCTCGCATTTTCTACAATCTATTGAATATAATGGAATGTTTAGATTTACATTCTTAACTCGGACATGGAATAATGGAATGGAAAAATAATGAGTATCGATTTTGAAAGAATGATATCGACTTATTGAATCTCCTGTCAAGAGGATTCATCAATGACCTGTTTTTCCAGCGATTAAAGATTTTCCGGGGCAAGCCGAGGGTCCCCGGGTCAATTTCTTTCAATCACATTTTTGATAATCGCTTCAAGCTTTGGAGCGGCCTGTTGGGCCACGGCTATAATTTCTTCAACCGTTGCGGGAAGAGGTCGATCCGGATCGTGCACGTTGGTTATGGTCGAAAGGCCGAGCACCTTTATCCCTGCATGGATCGCCGCGATGACTTCCTGTATGATTGAAAAAGCTACGGCATCGGCGTCCATCAGCCCTTTGTCGTAGGCCACATTCATATCCGGGAACCGAATCCCCCAGTGCGCTTCATTGGGGCCGATCAAAGGGTTTGATCCGGTTAAATTGATATGATCGCTAATGATCATAATGTCACCGACATTAAATTCTGGGTTCAGACCGCCGGCGGCATTTGAAAGGATGAGCGTTTTAACACCGAGCTCCTGCATCACCCGTATGGGGAAGGTCACTTCGAGCGGGGAATAGCCTTCGTAAAGATGAAAACGCCCCTGCATGGCCATGATCTGTTTATCCCGAATTTCTCCGAAAAGAAGCCTCCCATAATGGCTCTCAACCGTTGATGTGGCAAAATGCGGAATATCATCATATTCAAAAGATATTGATATATCAAAAAATTTCGAACTTTCTCCGAGACCGGTGCCGGTTATGAGCCCAACTTGAGGTAGTTTTTTGATATGTTTTTTCAAGAATTCCGAAGTTTCAACCGCTTTATGTTTATAATTTTTCATAATGAGTTCCCGGGTTGTAAATTTTTGCTTTTTATGACAAAATTTTCGGTTACGGCCCTTCCGTGTTTAGGATGATAATCCAACATTTCGACACCGTCAAGAAGACGAAAAACCAAGCTCTAAATTCTATTGACATGCTTTTTTACACCATATAGTAATTGCTTTTTGTGCTAAATACAAAACAATCTCGTAAAAAAGACCCCTTTCTTGACCGTTTGCAAGGCCATCAAATACGAATATCATTAGAATTATGCTATATTTTCATCAGGAGAATTAAACCATGTCCAAAGATATAACCGGATCGGTACTGGTTGTGGGAGGCGGAATTACAGGAATGCAATCTGCTTTGGATTTAGCGGATTCCGGGTTTTATGTTCACCTCGCAGAAAAGTCACCGGCCATCGGCGGCATAATGTCACAGCTGGACAAGACCTTTCCCACCAATGACTGTGCCATGTGAATTATCTCGCCCAAACTGGTCGAGGTCGGCCGACACATAAACATAGAGCTCCACACCATCACCGAAGTTAAAGAAATATCCGGCGAAGCCGGTAATTTTAAGGTCACCCTGAACAAAAGTGCGCGATATATCGATCTTGACAAATGTACGGGGTGCGGAGATTGTACCGAAGTTTGTCCGGTCAGTCTTCCCAGTCTCTACGATGAGCGCCTCCTCGACCGGAAAGCGGTTTATAAGCCGTATGCTCAGGCCGTACCCGGAGCCTATTCCATAGACAAAAGAGATCCTTCGCCGTGCACCCATGCCTGTCCGAACCATGTAAATGCTCACGGATATGTGGCCATGATTGCCCAGGGAAAATATACGGAGGCACTCGAGGTTATCACCAGGACCCTGCCCCTCCCGGGTGTTCTCGGCCGAATCTGTCCCCACCCGTGCGAAGACGTGTGCCGACGGAAAGACGTGGATGAACCGATCTCCATTTGCACACTCAAACGTTTTACAGCAGACCAGGTTGATATCCATGACCTCCCCTTAACCGAGATCACGCCAAGGGACGAAAAGATCGCGATCATCGGCGCCGGACCTGCCGGCCTGACCGCGGCATATTTTCTGGCGCAAGATGGTTTCAAGGTTACAATTTTCGAGGCCCTTCCTGTCGCCGGTGGCATGCTCAGAGTCGGAATTCCGGATTACAGGCTCCCACCGGACGTTCTTGAAAAAGAGATCGAGTGGATTACCCGGCTCGGCGTTGATATAAAATTCAATACCGCTCTTGGACGAGACATCACCATTGATAGTTTGATGGACGACGGATACAAATCGGTTTATCTCGCCGTTGGCTGTCATGCCAATATGAAACTTAACATCCCCAAAGAAGATACGGAGGGTGTCATCCCTGGAGTAAAATTCTTAAGAGATGCGGCACTTGGCGATATCAAGGAAGTCAAGGGGAATGTTGCCATCGTCGGCGGCGGGGATGTGGCAATCGATGCTGCGAGATCAGCTTTACGCCTGGGTGCGGATAAAGTCAGCATCATTTACAGGCGGACCCGTACAGAGATGCCGGCTCGGGTGGAAGAGATCGAAGATTCCCTTGAAGAAGGGATCGATATTCAGTTCCTTATGGCCCCGGTAGAGGTGATGGAAAAAGACAGTAAGGCTGTGGGGCTCAAATGCATTAAAATGAAATTGGGAGCGCCGGATAAAAGCGGCCGTCGTCGCCCGGTTCCGCTTGAAGGCAGTGAATTTGTCGTCGATACGGATGTTATCATTCCGGCCATCGGCCAGCGTACCGACACCGCTTTTCTTAAAGGCTCAACGGGTGTTGATTTGGACCGATGGAACAACATCGACGTCGACCCGGTGAGCTTCGAAACCACCAGAAAAGGCGTGTTTGCAGGCGGTGATGCACAGACCGGCGCTTGGATCGCCATTGGAGCGGTGGCTGCCGGACGAGAGGCCGCAATTTCCATATCCAGATATCTTGATGGCTCAGATTTAAAAGAAGGGCGAAAACCCATTGAGATTCCCCAGAAAAATTTCAACCCCATTGAAAAAGATATCCCAAGGGTTACAAGGGCCAAAATGCCCAGAATTTCCATGGAAGCGCGGAAAACAAGCTTTGCCGAGGTTGAACGGGGTCTGAGTGAAGCGGCGGCGGTTACCGAGGCCAAAAAATGCCTGAACTGCATGGTATGCTGTGAGTGTCTCGAGTGTGTAAAGGTTTGCAAGGCCGAAGCGCTCACCCTCAATACCCATTCCCAGAAGGATGAAACTATTGAGATCGATGCGGGTTCCATCATTCTGACGCCGGGAGGTGAACCGTATGATCCTGCGCAACACGACATCTACGGATACACAAAACATCCCAACGTGGTAACGTCCATGGAGTTTGAGC
Source organism: Desulfobacterales bacterium (assembly GCA_012974475.1). Taxonomy (GTDB): domain Bacteria; phylum Desulfobacterota; class Desulfobacteria; order Desulfobacterales; family UBA11574; genus JAAXQD01. The sequence goes on along the minus strand of JAAXQD010000163.1, from coordinate 2,358 downwards.
GGATTCTTTCGGCTTCCGGACCCTATGGCGGGCATATGGTGCGGCCTTCGGATCATAAAGAGCCGAAAAAAATTGCCTGGCTGCAGTGCATCGGGTCCAGGGATGTCCATGTGGGTGCCAATGGCTACTGTTCCGGGGTATGCTGCACGTATGCCATCAAGGAGGCCATGCTGGCCAAAGAGCATAGCAGCGAAGACCTGGATGCGGCTGTTTTTTATATCGACATCCGCACGTACGGAAAAGACTTTGAGAGATACTACAACCGTGCCAAGGATGAACAGGGGGTTCGTTTCATCAAATCCAAAGTGACCCATATCGACCCGGATGAACAGACGGGGATGCAGATTATCCGGTATGTAGACGAGACCGGCAAGCGTGTGGAAGAAGAATTTGACATGGTGGTTCTGTCCGTGGGGCTGACGGCATCTATGCAAACAACGGTCCAGGCAAAAAAATGGGGCATCGAATTGGATCATTACAACTTTGCCAGCAGCAGCAGCTTTGATCCGGTTCAGACCTCCAGGCCCGGGATATATGCCTGCGGTATTTTTCAAGCGCCCAAAGACATCCCGTCTTCGGTGATCGATTCCAGCGCTGCTGCGGGTGTGGCAGGCAGCCGGTTGGCCGAGTCTCGGTGGACCCTCACAAAAACCAGAGAAATCCCGGACGAAACGGATGTCCGGGGTGACCCGCCCCGGATCGGTGTTTTTGTCTGCCGATGCGGAACCAATATCGCGGGAATCGTCGATGTCCCCAAAGTTGTGGAGTTTGCAAAAGACCTCCCCGGCGTTGCCCACGTAGAGGAGAACATGTTCAGCTGCTCCCAGGACACACAGGATAAGATGACCGAGGTCATCAAAGCGCATCGACTGAATCGGGTGGTGGTTGCCGCCTGCACCCCAAAGACTCATGAGCCCCTATTTCAGGAGACCTTAATTAACGCGGGTATCAACAAGTATCTATTTGAGATGGCCAACATTCGGAACCAGTGTTCGTGGGTTCATAAAGACGACCCGGCCAAGGCCACTGAAAAATCGAAAGATATCCTCAGGATGGCCGTGGCCAAGGCAATGCTTCAGGAGCCGTTGTCGGAATCGACCATGGAGATCAACCAGTCGGTTTTGGTTGTCGGCGGCGGGGTTTCCGGGATGGCGGCCGCCAAAAACATGTCGGAACAGGGATATCAGACATTTCTGGTTGAAAAGACCGATGCTCTTGGGGGGCAAGCGCGTCATCTCCATGAAACCTGGCGGGGTGAGGACATTCAGGAATATTTGACAAGTTTGACGTCTGCGGTTCAGTCCGATGATAACATAACGATTTTTCTGAATGCCAAACTTACCCATGTTGACGGATTTGTAGGGAACTTTAAAACGACCATCTCCTGCAACGGCGAAGACAACGTCCTGGAGCACGGCGTGACCCTAATCGCCTCGGGGGCTTCGGAATTCAAGCCCGACGGATATTTATACCCAGAAGATGCCCGCGTCGTAACGGGGCTGGAGCTTCAGCAGCGGTTTATCGACAACGACCCGTCCATCAAGGAAATCGATACGGCGGTGTTTGTTCAGTGTGTCGGCTCCAGAATCCCGGACAGACCTTACTGTTCCAAGGTCTGCTGCACACAATCCATTAAAAGCGCTCTGAAACTTAAAGAAACCAATCCGCAAATGGACGTTTTTATTCTTTACAGGGATTTACGTCCCTATGGTCTCAGAGAAGATCTTTACCGTCGAGCGCGCACTGAAGGTATTATATTTATCCGTTATAACTCGGAAAAAGAGCTCAACGTCGCAACGGAAGACGGGGGGCTCAAGGTCAGTTTCACCGACCGGGTTCTGGGACGGATGATGGAGATACAGCCTGAACTTTTGGTTCTGGCTTCGGCCATTGTTCCCGATTCTAAAAACCCACTGGCGCAGATGTATAAGGTCCCCCAGAATGCCGATGGATTTTTTGCCGAAGCCCATGTCAAACTACGGCCAATGGATTTTGCCACGGACGGCGTTTTCGTGTGCGGTCTGGCCCACGCGCCCAAACCCATCGATGAATCCATCGTTCAGGGACAGGCCGCCGCTTCCCGTGCCGTAACAGTTTTGGCCAAAAAGGTGTTCCAGACCAGCGGCATTGTCGCTGAAACAAACCCTGCCCATTGCAGTTCCTGCGGGGTATGTGTTTCCGAATGTCCTTATTCAGCACCCAGTTTCATTGAAGAGGGACCTTTTACCGGAAAGACCCAAATCAATCCGGTTCTGTGTAAAGGCTGCGGTCTTTGCGTCGCCTCTTGTCGATCCGGGGCCATCCATCTCAAAGGATTCGACAACGATCAGATCTTTGCACAGATCTTTTCATTGAATG
>JAAXQD010000157.1 GCA_012974475.1 Desulfobacterales bacterium | reverse complement strand
ATCGAAATTCCAAATTTCAATGACCAAAACTTTAATTCGTATATTTAATAGGTTATCTTGGTTTTGAATTTTTCTTTTTGGTCATTGGATATTATTTGTTTTTTGTGATTTGGTATTTGTTTTTTCCAGTTTATCCGGGTTAGGTCTTATAAAGATATGCATACAAAGCCGGAATCTTTACTTTTCAACAGCGTTTTGTCAAGACACTTTTACCAAAATCGGAATTCGGGATAGGTGTGAACGTAAAGCCTAAGTTGAGTGATTTAGGTAAAAGACGGTCTCACCGTGTAGCCACGAATCGATGGGATCAGGGTGCCTGAAAAAATCTCTGATGGCCACTGCCAAGGGCAACGCATCCGCTTGACACCCCATTTTCCGGGAACGATCGATTAAACGTGAATGGACCGTTTGAAAGATTTCGCGAATCTGTTGGTAACAACGGAGTCTGGCCCTGTGATCCTTGGACTCAAAAATTATTTTACAGTGCTCTGCACTTGTGGAAGAGCATGCTCGACACACGGCAGGCCTCACCGGATACACCCTGCACACACCATCTTTCAAAAAGATACAGGGCAGCTCATGCCGAATCATTGCCACGTCATAAGGGCTTAGATCCTTTATGCGTTCCAGTATCATTTCAACACTGCCGCTAATCTCTTTTTTTGCTTGATCCGTGAAGTTCTGCTCCACATGATATCCGATAAACAGCGCTTCCGGAGCGGTCACAATGGGTAGATTATAACAGCAATAATGGCAACCCGGCTTGCAGTCCAAGGGTTCTGGCAGGGACTCGAGTGACGTAAATTCCTGAATGGCTTGGTCTGTCCAATTTAGGGCCTCCCAAGCCAATTCCAGCGCTTTGTTTTGAAATTTTTCCATCTTTTTTGTTATTTTTGATAGATTGTTATAATCCCAAAAATAATTTCTTTGACACCATAACAGGATAAAGAGGATAAATAAAGTTGTCCGTCTGTTTCGAGGCCGATGCGTTATCCCAAAAAAATCACATGAAAGGAGCGAGCCATGCCGTCGTATAAACAGGGTATAGCTTTTCGTTATATACAAGGCACCAAGTATCACCGGGATCGCCCGATGAGAGATGATCTGGGTTCTATCCCGGCAACCCATCGTTATAAAAACTATCCGGATGCAGCGCGTGTGCAATTGCCCCAACCCGACCTGAGCCGACCGGCCGATCTTTGGCAGTGTTTAGCCCGAAGGCGGTCGGAACGAAATTATTCATCGGATCCCCTTAGTCTTGACGATTTTGTCAGGCTGCTTTGGGCGGCCCAAGGCGTAACCGCAAGAGCCGGGAGCCATCTGCTCCGCACTGCGCCTTCAGCCGGTGCCCTTTATCCCTTTGAAACATATCTTTACGTTGACCGGGTTGAAGAAATTCCCCAAGGGCTTTATCATTTTAATGTTGCCGACTTTGTTTTGGAACGTTTGAAGGAGGGAAATTTTAACAGGGATATTACCGCTGCCAGCCTGAAGCAGCCGGTGGTTCGACGTGCCGCCGTTGTTTTCATCTGGACCGCAATGATGCTCAGATGCATGGTTAAATACCGGGATCGGGCAGTGCGGTATATCCCCATGGATCTGGGGCATGTCTGTCAGAACGTTCAGTTGGCTGCAACGGCCATGGGCTTAGGCTCTTGTCCGATCGGCGCCCTGTTCGATGATGACATCAACCAATTGTTGGGCGTTGATGGTGAAGAAGAGACGGTGTTGTATTTAATCACGGTAGGAAAACTTTGAAGCCAAGGCTTCAGTTCCCAAAAAATATAATACGTTGGTTCGTCAGGTCTCTTTAAGTTACTCAGCTAATATTTCTATGATGGGTGGGATGACATTGGTGGCGATATCCGTTTGGGAACCGCCGCCCAAAACCACTTCCAAACGGCCGCCGGACACCTCTTCGGCAGTCTTTTTCATAAAGCGTGCAATCTCCTGAAAGCAGCGGCCGCTCAATCCCAGACTTCCGTAATCTCCCTGGTGGGTGTCAAAACCGAAGTACCAGAAAATAAGATCCGGTTTAAAATCTTTAACCCGGGGATAGAACTCGGTCTTTATGTTGTTGGCATATTGTTCGTCTATATTATTTACTTTTTGGTCCCTGCCCCAGAATCCCCAGGCGCTGCCGGGTGCTTGAATGTCCACTTTGGTGCCGTCTTCAGATTCAGACTCCATGCCGCAGCAGCAGACGTGGAGCACATCCGGGTCGTTTCTGAGCAGGTCTCGAGTGCCGTCTCCATGGTGGGCGTCTGTATCCATAATTGCAAAACGCCGGATGTTGTGAATCTCCCGCAGATAGGTGATGGTGATCACCACATCATTGAAACAGCAATACCCCCCGAAATAGGTTTTTCCAGAATGATGGCCGCCGGCACCAATGAGGGCAAATGCATTGTCGATCTCCCCGGTACAGATCTTCTCTCCGGCCAGAACCACACCGCCCACAGAATGCCATGCTGTTGAACAGAGATGGTCTGATTCCACTCCCCGGATGAGTTCCGGAGTGTGCACTTTCAGGATCCATTCCTCCTCAATGGGCGGCGATTCATACAAAATAACGTTGTCGCGCGTCAGCAGGTGGTCTATGGCTTCGGGGAAATCTTCCAGACGGGCACCCCGGGTAAGGTAACTTCTTCGACTGAAGCTGGGATGGTAGAACACACCGGTTTTTTTCATAATGACCTCCAGAGCCACCAAGACACGAAGTTTATGATCTAATTCATTTTTCTTCTTCGTGCCTTGGTGTCTTAGTGGCTGAATAATTGTATTGCTTTTCGATTTTATTACTAAAAATCGGACAGGGTGGGTTTCCCCAAAACTTTGAGGTAAGCGGTGTCATTCAAATACGAAATGATCCACTGTTCGTTTTTATAAACAAAAAGGTTGGTACTTGCCGTATCCTGTTGCAATCGCCAGAAGTTGCTGTTGTCGATTCCGATAAGGCTGCAGCAGATCACTTTGTTCGGCGCGCGATGGGCCACCAGAGCAATGTTTTCGTTTTTGTGTTTTTCAAGCAGATTTTCAATGGCACCCATGGTGCGCACGCGAACCGCTTCAAGGCTTTCACCTTTGGGGAAGGTAACCTTATGGGGTGCTTTCAACCAGAGATCATAAAGGTCCGGATATTTTTTCTGAACCTCGACCCGGCTGACGCCTTCCCATTCACCGTAGCTGATGTCGATAATAGCTTCAAGGGGCGTGACGACAATATTCTGGAATTTGGCTATATTTTCAGCGGTTTCCATGGAGCGGGAGAGAGGACTGCTGTATATTGCGTGGAGGGTTTCGTCTTTTAAAGCCTCCCCCGCCAGATGCACTTCTTTTTTCCCGGTTTCATCCAGAGGAATATCCATACGTCCTCTAAAAACCTCTTCCAGATTCCAGGCGGTCTGCCCGTGACGAACAACGTATACTTTGGCGGTCATGTTTCGAGCCTCCATATATATCGGCGCTTGGAAAAATTATTTCGACAATTTTTTGTTGATGTTAAATATATTGTTTGTCCGGATAAAAGTGGGCTCAGATTAAGACGTGCGCTTTCGGTGCTGCAATTCATAAAATGATGGGCGGTCTTAATTCTTGAAACGTTGAATCATTTTAAGCACTTCAAGCGGTTAAATGAATAAGATTCCTTTTTGGATCTAAAAGGCTAAATTTTTGTTTTTGAGATCTAAATCCCTTTAATCAGCTGGTGTAATTCTCTGGTTTTTTCCATACGTGCCCGGTCGCGCTCTTTAGCCAGTCGATGGATAATTTCATCTGCAGCTATCATTTCCGAATCACTGTATTTTTTCTTCCCGGTAAATCCGTCAATAAGAAGACGATACGCATGAATCATCTCTGAAATCATGGAAATTGGATATTCACGGCCTTGCACTTTAAGGGTCTGCAAACCCAGATCCGCATACTGCCTCAGCTCTTCACCGGTGATGGCAAAGGCGTGGTTCGGTCGGTGGCGGATTCTTTCATTGATGTCGGTAATTTCTTGGAGGCTTTTCCCCTTTCGGCGCATTACTTTTTCCCTCTGGGGCTCCGTAAGAAGGCAAAAACGGAAACAGCTTCCGCTTCTGTCCGGCCAACCTTCATACTCAACGATTTCATTGCCGTCTTCATCATGGTAAACTTTTTTTACATAAGAGTCGCTGGTAAATTCATGAAACAAACAATTTCCGACACCACCAATGCAACGGTTGCCATGGATCAAAATTTCGGTGAGAGCACCAACTTCGTCAGCCTCTTTTTTGAATTTGCTTAATTTTTGAACGGTATCGATTTCGGTACTGGTCACAATCTGTGTGGCACCGGCGTCTCGATAATATTCCATCTCTTCCCGGTTCTGGATATTACAGCCAACACTGGCGTGGATGACCAGTTCCGGATAGTTGCGGTGAATGAGCCGCATGAGATCCGGAGTTTTGACGATAACCCCTTCTATCCCATACTGTGCCCACTTGGAGACTTTGTTCAGCACCCGAATAAAATGCTTTTCCTGAATTTCCGCATTAATGGCCACCCGTATTTTTCCACCCCGGGAATCGGCAATGCGAACCGCTTCTCTGATTTCGCTGTCTTCCAGTTCCCAAGCGCATTTTCTCCGGCTGAAACCTCTTGCTCCTACATAAACGGCATCGGCGCCGCTGTCTAATACGGCTTCCACCATAGCAAGACTGCCGCCCGGAGCCAGCAATTCGTTCATTTTGAAAGACCCTCCTTAACGTTGAACCGGCTTTTTTCTCTTCCGGCTCATAGTATTTTATTTTAGAGGAAGCAAGCGATAAATTTAATAATATCGGATCGACCAATGAATCTATGTGTTTCAGGGTTCACTGTCAAGAAAATTTTGTCCGATCATCCATGGATTCACTTTCCATTGTTATTTCAATAAGTTTTGTCAAAACTCCCGGATTTTACCCCCTTTCCCTGGTGCAAGCTTTTTGAGACAACATTCGGCTCGATTTTTCAAGCGTTTAATTTTTAATTTCGTTTGGCCTTTAATCTATTTTTGACTTCAAGCATGCTATTGTGCAAACGCTCCGCCCTCAAACAGAACGCTTCCAGATTGGCATTGATAATTTGGGGGAACGGCGATCCGTCGCCTTCAATGGCCAGAAAAGGCAGATCGTCGACATGGGCCAGCGTTGAACGGAGCCGGTGGTTGCTTGGGTCAGTTGCAAGCTTTCCGTCACGAGTCATGGCCTCATTCAGGAT
>JAAXQD010000033.1 GCA_012974475.1 Desulfobacterales bacterium | reverse complement strand
TGCCGAAGGTTAAAAAGGTTTTCATCGGTTCCGGAATACGCCATGATCTGGTGCTGGAAGATCAAACATACGGCCTTCAATATCTTGAAGAGATTGTCCGGCATCATATTTCCGGACAACTGAAGGTCGCACCCGAGCATTCCGAAGATCATATCCTTGCGCTCATGGGAAAACCCTCCATTGAGAGCTTTGTGGAATTCTTTCGCCGTTTTCAAAAGATCAACCGCAGGATGGGAAAAAAACAGTTCTTAACCTGTTATTTTATCGCGGCTTATCCGGGATGTACACGCCAAGACATGGAGCTTTTAAACCGTTTCAGCCGCAGGATCCTCAAGTTTAAACCCCGGCAGATTCAGATTTTTACGCCTTCTCCGTCGACGCCGGCAACCCTGATGTACTATACGGGGAAAGCCTATGACAGCGGGAAACCGATTTTTGTTGAAAAGGACAAACGGAACAAAGAAAAACAAAAAAATCTTATCCTCAAAGGACTTTCCGGTTAAAGAGGGAATTCCCCGGAAGTAAAAAAATTAGGCTCTATGTTATGGGAAATTTTGTGGATGAAGAAGCCTTGAACACAAAACGAAAAATCCTTTAGAAGCTGTTTCAAAACCTCCCATTCGTGGGTTTGAGCCTTAATTCAGCATGCTGAATACGATCCGTTAATGTTGAAATAATCGTTTGTCCACCTATTCGGCCCATCTTCCTCAATATACGTTGTCTTCCCGAGGTTCATTTTTGTGTGTTCTCCAAAAACCCTGCAGCAGGTGTCAAAGAATGACACCGGAACTGCTAAATATTGTCGAATACGTTGGGTGTAAAATGTGGTTGTTTAAGTTAACCGATTGGAATTTATTGATTTTTCGTTTTGTTCGGGGTGTTTGATGGCTTTGGCATGGTTTCTGCTTAATTCTAAATAAAGCAGAAAACACGCTTTGAACTGCAACAGCTCGCCCAGTTGAATTTCGGGGATTCAACTGGGCAAGTGCATTCCCCGTACGCTTGTCGAAGATCCTGTTAAGCGGGGGTGAAGCGGAGCGTAAATCCCGTTTCAACGGGGTTGTGGGGAGGTTCAAGGCAGCATTTATACCAATAAGTGCCACCCGACTTCAACACCTATAAAAAACCATGTGATGGCGGAAAGCCTCCAAAGGTTATACTTAAAAAGGGAGTTTGAGGTGGCACTTAATTAATGGCATCTCCGGTATGTGCCAAAAATGAAGCCGGTACGTATCGAGAAAATATTATGGGTTCGGACGACGCCACACGCAATCAGAGCGATGGCTCAACGAACCGGATTATTAGAAACCATCTTAAACATGCGTCCAACGCCCAATGCCTGCGTTCCATGCCTCCTTTAACACCTCAATCCACCCTGTTTGTCTGATTTCTTAAAAATGAATCCAATGCTTCGATCACGATACTGTTGTGTGTCGTATTGTTGGCAGATGCATAGGCTTCGACTCTTTCGGCGAGTTTACAGGGGATCTGTATATTAAAGGCTTTGGTCATATCAGAGCATTGATCTTTGAAGCTTTCATTTTTCATCGGCTGTCCTTTAGAATGTCATCTTTATCCGTTAGCGGTACGGCGCTGGATTCGGGGAAAAAGAGAAGACCAAGACACAAAAGTTTTTGAAATCCGGATCAGAAATGGAAAAAATTTATTCCAAGAACCCGTCTTTGATCGAAATTTCACTTTTGCTTCTAATTTGTGTCAGGAGTGCATCAAAAGTTCTGGATTGCTTTTGGGCCAACAGTTTTTTCTCGATGTCTCCTTTTTCTTTGTTAAAATTTTCAGCTTCCGGTGCTTTTCTGCCGTTGAATCGAATAATATAATATCCTTTGGCACCCTTTATGATGTTTTCCCCCAATTTTTTTTCGTCGGTCAGCTGAAAAGCAGCCTCGGCGATCTCGCGGTCAGGACCAATTTTAGGAATTGAGTCACCGCGCTTAAAAAAACCGGTGGTTGTCGGCGTTAAATTAAAATGTTTGCTTTCCGCATCCATGGATTTGCCACTTTTTAAAGCTGCCAGAAATGAATCTGCATCCGCTTTTGCTTTTTCTTCCTGTTTTTCCTGGACCAAGGCCGCCGTGACCGTTTCCTTTACCTGGGTGAATTCAGGTATCTTCGGCGGAATTTTTTCCATAAGCTGGATAATATAATATCCGTTTTCGATTTCCTGGATATCGCTGATTTCCCCAACTGCGAGGTTAAACGCAATCGATGCGAAATTTGAAGGGTTGCTTATTCCTTTTTCCGGGCCTTTTCTTGAAAAGAAATCCGTGGTTAAAACTTTCAGATTTCTTTCTTTTGCTAATTTTAAAAGATCGTCTTCTTGAAAGGAAACATCGGACACCGCCTCTGCATCGTCATAAGCAAGATTTTTAACCCTTTCTTCGGTCAGGTTCTCTTTTATTTGCGCTTTAGCTTCGTCAAAAGAAAGAATAGATGCTTCGTTTACCTTTTCAACTTTAATGATGTGCCATCCGAATTGCGTGCGAACCGGTCCGCCGATTTCTCCTGCTTTCAAGGAAAAGGCCATATCTGCAAAGGGTTTAACCATGGCTTCCTTTCTGAATTTGCCAAGGTATCCGCCACTGTCTCGTGTCGGCCCTTCTGAATATTGTTTGGCCAGTTCGGCAAAATCTTTGCCTTCCTTGGCCAACTTCAATATGTCGAGCGCGCGTTCTTGTATCTTTTTCACAGCTTCAGGGGTGGCATTTTCATCAACTGTAAAAAGAATGTGTCTGGCCTCAACAGTTTTCGGTGTTTTAAACGCTTCCTGGTTTTCGTTGTAATATTCAAGCAGTTCTTCATCGGAAAACGTCACTTTAGAACGATATGTGTCCGGGTTAAAATGCAAGTAGCGGACTTTTACCATCGCTTCCGTTTTGTAATTCTCTTTATGACGCTCAAAGAATGTTTTGGTTTCCTCCAAAGGAGGGTTGACATTTTTGTAGCGGTCGGGCTCGAACAGTACGAAATCGATATTTACAGATGCATTGGCCCAGTTGAACCATTCCATGGCTTCCCGGTCTGAAATCTTGACACCACTGGTAACGAGCGTCGATAATTTTTCAATCATCATCGCATTGCTTTGGACCACTTCAAACTCTTCAGGGGTCATTCTCAGACGCTCCAGAACATTTCTATAAAGTTGCTTATCAAACCTTCCGGCTCTCTGAAAAGCCGTGATTTCCGAAATTGCGCTGGCAAGCTCTGTGTCGGAAACTCGAAATTTAAGCCTTTTGGCTTCCTGGAGCAACAGCGTGTTGTTGATCAGCTGATTTAAGGCCTGCTTTTTTACCTGAAGATTCTTAATCATATTTTCATCCAGGCTGTTTCCGAATCTCCTGCGCAACTGATCAATAAGATTATCGAAAGCATCTCTATATTCGTCCAGTGTAATCGAATCACCGTTGACGGTGGCAATCCGGTCGCCTCTTTGTGACCTGAAACTTCCGACACCCCAGAATACAAACACGATAACAATCGCACCTAAAAGTATTTTAATTAGCCAGCTGCCCGCTTGTTTCCGCATTAACCTGAGCATAAAAATCCTTTCTACCTGTATGTTGTGTTCAGTTTAGATAATGACCGTTGGGGGCTTCAAGTGCCGATCGATCTTAGATCCAACAGACTCGGAGCAGAACCCGCACAGATATTCATATTTATCGCCTTCCGGCAACACAAGCAGAAGGCGTTTGCGAACCGGAACCGGGCGTTTGCACGTTGGACAGTATAGCTCAGTGGCATCAAACTCCCGAAAGGCGGCGTTTTCTTTGGCCTGAGAGGTAAAAGTTCCTGGTATTCCCATAAAGCTTTTCGGATCCATTGTTTTACCTTATATAATATTTGTTTTTATTGATCGTCTCAATAGCGTTGACGCTCATCTAAGTTAAAATCTTGTATGTTCAGTAAGTTGTAATTTGCAAGACACCTATATTATTTTTCATCGTCACGTTTGTCAATACCTTCTCGTCGTAAATTCTCGCCCAAAATAATTATTGACACCAACAGCACCTTTTGTTAATTTTCAATTTTTATATGGGGCTGTAGCTCAGCTGGGAGAGCGCATGACTGGCAGTCATGAGGCCGACGGTTCGACCCCGTTCAGCTCCACCAATGATTACAGAGGGTTAGGGCGAGGCTGGAACAGGGGAGTTTGAAAATGTGACAGTTTTGTGACAAAACCCATTTTCATTTGAGGCGGTCAATCCATTTAACAGGTTGACCGCTTTTCTTTTATGCTCTTGGGTAAGGTGGGCATATCTTAAAGTCATGGTCATTGTCTTATGGCCTAAAAGTTCTTGAACATCCTTCAAGGTTCCGCCCTTCATTAGCAGTTGGCTTGCAAACGTATGTCTCAGGTCGTGAAATCGGAAATCAACAATACCGGCCCGCCTTACCGCTGCATTAAACGCAGTCTTGACACTATCAACACGCTTTCCCCGATATGTGAAAACATACCTTGATGTAAGGTGCTGTTTCCGCCTTATACGCTTAAAGAGCATTTCCAAAGAGTCATTGACGGGTATCTGTCTTGCTTCGTTTGTTTTGGTTTTATCCAGATAGATAAACCCGTTCCTGATCTGATCCCACCTTAAACCAAGGATCTCCCCTTTTCGCATACCGGTATTTAAAGCACACTCCACAATGGGAATCAAAGAATCATTACAGGCATCCAGAAGGCTTTTAATCTCATCTTCGGTAAGAAAGCGCATCCGCTTATTGTTTTCCTTCAAGATAAGGGATTTCCCCTTGTCAAAAGGGCTTTGCTCGATCATTTCCCATTCAACCGCCTTTGCGAATATATGCCTCAAACATGACATAGCCCTGTTGATACTCGCATCTTTTCTGATGGTTTTATTAACTGTTAGCGAGTCTTTAAGGTGGTTCCGGTAGGTTTCAAGGTTCAAGTATCTGATGTTTGATAAAAGGGTTTCCTCTCCAAAATGATTGCGGATGTGTTCGATATGATATTTCTTGCCGGTCTTATAGCTGGCCTGATGCTGGAAGTTCTCAACATATTTGTCAAGCAGCTCTCCAAGGGTTGTGCTATATTCCTTCTTAACGTCCAGATACCGCCCCTCAGCAATAAGGGACACCCGCTTGCCAAGCTCGGCCTGAGCATCCTTCTTTTTCTTGAAGGATTTTCTAATCCTGTCTCTTATACACATCT
>JAAXQD010000262.1 GCA_012974475.1 Desulfobacterales bacterium | reverse complement strand
GAACAAGGCTGTGGTTATCAGTCGAGGATATAAGGGGCGTGCGGAAAAGGCCGGGGGGATCGTGAGCGATGGAAAGGTTTTATTGATGGGACCTGAGACCGCCGGTGACGAGCCGTATATGATGGCCGTAAAACTGAAAAATGTGCCGGTAATCGTAGGCAAAAATCGGTTTGAGGCCGGCATGCTGGCGGTGCGGACGTTTAAGCCCGAAGTCCTTGTGCTCGACGATGCTTTCCAGCATCTGAAACTTGAGCGTGATCTTGATTTGGTACTCTTGGATTGCCACCGCCCTTTCGGCAATGGGCACATGTTGCCCAGAGGTATTATGAGAGAGCCGGTTTCAGCGCTTTCACGGGCAGATGCTTTGATATTAACAAGATCCGATGTTGTACCGGATCCTAAAGAAGCTATCCATCGCCTAAAATCTGGCGCTTTAACTGCGGACAAGCCGGTTTTCAGGGCGTTTCACGTCCCGTATATCCATAAAGTGATAAAAGGGGAAAGCAGTACGTCTGAGGAAAAATCACAAAGCGTATCGACATGCAGGCCGGAGTTTTTAAAAGGACGCAAAGCCTTTGTTTTTTCAGGTTTGGCAGATAACGATAATTTTCACCGGACCGTCCGAAGCCTTGACTGTGTTGTGTCGGGCTGTATGGAATTTCCTGATCATCATTCATACTCGGGAGTGGATATTGAAAACATATTTCAGTCAGCACGACAAGCAAATGGCGATTGTCTCGTTACCACCGAAAAGGATTATGTCCGGATTTCTTACAGAAATACATATCCTGTTGATCTCGTCGTGTTGGGTATCAAGATCACCTTTGGTGATGAGAACGATGCCTTTCATGCGTTCATTCAAAGCAAGCTGAACTGCAACGGCGATCGCATTCCCCGCAACCTTGTCGAAGATCCCGTTAAGGAGGGTTGAATCGAAGTTGACCCTGTGCATCTGTATTTTTTGTTTAACCGGGGCAAAGATCCGGTCTATACGGGGCGGCGAGGAGCTTTAATAAAAATAACGCGTCGCATAAAATTTTTATAGATACAGTCCTTGGGATCATAATTTCCAACGGGCTAAAATGTTACAATATTTTAAGCTTTGGCTTTTTTCGTTCACTGATTTGCATAAGTATATACTTCTGAAGTTGAGTTGTGTTTGATATGGAAAGAACCGTCTACAAGGGTATCAAGATACTGTTCAGACTCCTGGGCCTTATTCCACAGAAATGGCAGCGATTATCAGCTGACTTTCTGGGCCGAATTGTTTTTTTGGCAGACAGACGGCACCGCAGGATCGTTATTGACAATTTAACCCATGCTTTTGGCCGTCAAAAAAATCGATTTGAAATCCGGATTCTCGCCAAGCGAGTGTTTATGAATCTGGTGCTAATTATTTTTGAAACCGCCTGGTCCCTAAGTCTGGATGAGAAACAGCTTAGGAAATATTTTACGATTGACGGAATATCGAATGTTAAAAATGCCTATGAAAAAGATAGAGGTCTTTTGGCACTTACGGCCCATTTTGGGAACTTTGAGCTTCTGACAGTCATCGGCGCTATGAACAAATATCCTTTGAGTATGGTGGCTCGTCCTTTAAGTTTTAAACCGCTGGATCGCTTTTTTGTGGACTTGAGGACACGCTTCGGGGCAAAGATCATTCCCAAGCAGCGCTCTTTTCGTGCGATCCTAAGGAGTCTCGATCGCAAAGAAATAATTGTATTGCTGATGGATCAGAATGTGGACTGGTACGAAGGCGTTTTTGTGGATTTTATGGGTCGTCTGGCTTGCACCAGCAGCGGATTGGCCCTTTTGGCCTTAAAAACACAGACACCGGTGGTTCCCGTTTTTTTAATCCGCGAAAAAACAGGCTTTAGGGCAGAGTTCGGGCCGGAAATTCCGTTGATTAAAACCGGCGACAAGAGAAAGGATGTTGAGTTGAATACTCTGCAGTACAACAGAATCATTGAAGAGATGGTTCTCCGTTACCCTGAACAATGGTTTTGGGTACACCAACGCTGGAAGACGAAACCGTACCACCCCTGGCCCAAAATTACTGACAAATAAACCTATGACAAACTGTCCAAATCCCTTCAATCCGTACCCGTTGTTTTCGATAAAAAATATGGCACTAAAAACAATAAAACCCAAAAAAATTAAACGCCTTCTTATTCGTTCTACCAACTGGGTGGGTGATGCCATTATGACCACACCGGCGATTCGGGCCATCCGAAAAGGCTTTCCGAATGCCCAGATCAGCATTCTGGTAAAACCATGGGTTGCGCCGGTTTTTGAGCACAGCCCACATATAGATAATCTGGTAATTTATGATGGAGAAGGACGCCACAAAGGAAATTTCGGTAAACTGCGTCTTGCCAGAGATTTAAGAAGATACGGTTTTGATGCGGCGATCCTATTACAGAATGCTTTTGAAGCGGCGCTGATTGCTTTTCTATCGGGTATTCCCGTTCGGATCGGATATAACACGGATGCACGACAAATGTTGTTGACCCATGCAATTTCGTGCACGAATGAAATCAAAAAAAAACATCAAACCAAGTATTATCTCAACATTCTCAGTGGAATAGGCATGGATGCCGGCAACCGTGATCTTTATCTGCAGTTGAGCCAAGAGGATCGGCTCCGGGCAGGAAAAATCTTGATGGAACAGGGTATATCCGGCGATTTTAAATGGGTTGGAATAAACCCCAGTGCAACATTCGGACCTGCCAAGCAATGGCCCATCGATCGTTATGCCCGTCTGGCCGATCTGATCAGCGAGCATACAAATGCCCGGGTCATCGTTTTTGGTGGACCCCAAGACGGAAGGCTTGGAAAAGATATTTCTCGGAAAATGCGGCATCGTCCCATCGATCTTACCGGCAGGACCACCCTTGGCGAAGCCATGGCCTTGATTGAAAGATGCGGCCTTTTTATTACCAATGATTCAGGCTTGATGCATGTGGCTGCGGCGCTCGATGTCCCGCTTATTGCTATTTTCGGATCCACCAATTCTACAACGACAGGTCCCTTGAGTTCTAACAGCAGGGTGGTTCAGGTCCCGATGGAATGCAGTCCATGCCTTAAACCAGAATGCCCCAGAGGCCACCTTAATTGTATGGATCAAATTAGTGTGGATATGATTTTTGATGTTGTAAAGGAAATTTTGTGAACATTCTCATTGTGAAACTGAGTGCCATTGGAGATGTGATTCATACACTACCTGCCTTGAATGCCATCAGAAGCCACTGCCCGGATGCCCATATTACTTGGCTGGTGGAGGAAGCGGCTGTGCCCCTTGTTGAAGGTCATGAAGCATTGGATCGTGTTCTTGTTTCCAAACGTAAGCGGTGGATGAGAGGATTGCGAACGTCGTCGTTTTTCAGCACCCTAAGCGAAATATACCGTTTTATAAAGGCATTGCGAGACACCGATTATGATATGATACTCGATTTTCAGGCGTTGCTGAAAAGCGGTGTCCTTATTGCGATTGCCAGAGGTCAACGGAAAATCGGATTTGGCAAAGGCCTCGAGCATATGGAGCATAGCTATATTTTTTTGAACGAACGCATTCCTGCGGTGGACATGGAGATTCACGCCCTTTCAAGGGGGATGATGCTGATCGATGCACTGGGCATTCCCTCGAACACGGTGGAATACAAACTGCCGGTTTCCAGTTATGATCACGAAAAGGTCGATGGTCTTATGAGAACGTACGGAATGTTGGGCGCAAAGCCGATAGTCGCCATCAATCCCGTTGCCAAGTGGGAAACAAAACTCTGGGCCAACAAGAAATTTTCTCAATTGGCCGATATCCTCATCGACCGATATGATGCAAAGATAGTATTTACCGGCGGCCCTGATGATGGTCCGACAATTCAGGATATCATGGCCGCCATGAAAGGTCATGCTGTAAATCTGGCCGGTCATACAACCTTGAAAATGCTGGCGGCGCTTTACCAAAAAGTGGACTTTGTGGTATCCACCGATACGGGCCCCATGCATATGGCTGCCGCTGTCGGAATTCCTGTGGTGGCGCTTTTCGGTCCAACAGCCCCCTGGAGAACCGGTCCGTTCGGAACCGGCCATCAGATTGTAAGGGGCGGACCGGAATGCAGCCCCTGCTTTAAGCGGGAATGCAAGACCATAGACTGCATGGAGCAAATCAGCGTACAACAGGTTGTCGATGCAATCCATAAGTTGGGCTGAAGGTGAGATGCAAAAATGTGAAGTTGTTTTTACGCGAGCCCTCAGTCGATGTGCGTATAGCTTTATATGAAAACATCCGTGATCATAACGACGTATAACCGGCCTGACATGTTGTTGAAAGTGTTGGAAGGGCTGGAATATCAAACCAGATCGGCAGATGAAGTTATTGTTGCCGATGACGGGTCTGGTGCCCAAACGAAAGAAATTGTTCATCGATTTATGCAGTCATTTATGTATCCGCTTTATCACGTTTGGCAGGAAGATCGTGGGTTCAGAGCGGCAAGGATTCGAAATAAGGCCATAAATAAATCGGATGGACAATATATAATTTTACTGGATGGGGACTGTATTCCTGGAAAACATTTTATTAAAGATCATCTATCACTGGCAAAAAAAGGATTCTTCTTCCAGGGGAAAAGGATTCTGATCAATAGAAGGCTCTCCCAAGCCTTTACATATGAAGATGGAAACTCCTTTAGTAAAATGGTCAAATATATTTTTTCACGAAATGTATCAAATGGCCATCACGTCATCAGGTGGCCTGGGTTCCCTGCATATTCTTCCACCCGCTTAGGGGGAATTCGAAGTTGTAACATGGGTTTTTTTAGGGAGGATATTTTTGCGGTCAATGGCTTTAACCAGAATTTCATAGGATGGGGTCGTGAAGATTCCGAGTTGGCTGTCCGGCTATATAAATACGGGATTAAAAGGAGGGAGCACCCCTTCATGGCGGTTTGCTACCACCTCTGGCACAAAGAACATGAACGGAAA
The DNA here is from genome assembly GCA_012974475.1 of Desulfobacterales bacterium. GTDB lineage: Bacteria > Desulfobacterota > Desulfobacteria > Desulfobacterales > UBA11574 > JAAXQD01. The sequence goes on along the minus strand of JAAXQD010000262.1, from coordinate 266 downwards.
CGACTCACTATCAATGACGTGTTGTTGAGAAAGGCAATTGAATCCAATGAATACTACTGTGCTGACGGCCTTTCACAAAAATAAGAAAATTACGGCTGAGAACCTATTGTTCTATGTTTTTGTGCTTGCTTTTTTTGGAGCGCCCTTGGGCACAGCTCCAGCGACGATTTGCGGCGTAACGGCCGCCATCATATGGGCTTTTTCCGGTTTGGCCATCCGTTCAAGGCATATTTATTTTACTAAAAGCCTGTCTCTTATACACATCT
>JAAXQD010000129.1 GCA_012974475.1 Desulfobacterales bacterium | reverse complement strand
AGATGTGTATAAGAGACAGTCCCTGGGCTTTTCCCCTGCCAGAATACGCACCCCCATTTTCCCAATCATAATTCCCCGATTCTCGACACTGTATAGGCTTCCACCCACAATTCCGTGACCCAAATACACATCAAACAATCCATAGACCGGAACGTTCGACACGCGGGAAATTAGATGCAGCGCATTCTCGGGGACCAATTTGCCTTCGCCGTCCTGAAACAGAGTTAGAAACAAAACAATGGAATTCGGAGGAAGATTTGACACTCTTCTCAAGACGGCATCGAACCCGAAATTACTTAGAGAGATGAAATCAGCTCGTCCGATGTACTCGCGAAACGATTGGCGCACCCTGGTCTCAATAAAGCGTTCAGTCTCCGATGTGCCTATGATCACGGTAATTTTTTGAGTTTTGGGATGTATCTTGAATATCGTGTCCAGCATGTCTCCAAAACGAGCGTCTGCAAAAAGGCCGGTTATATTTGGCCTCAGTTGCTTCAACTGCTCCCGTCGACCTTTTTCTATCCCACAAAAGAGGATCGGGGTCTTCGGCCAGAGTTCCTCGCCGTGATTGTTCAAGAAATTCAAGGCCCGATAGTTCACGGCAATGATGAGATCTATTGGTAGGCCATCATATTTCTTGCGATATGCGTCCCGCAACTCTTCGAAGTAGCGATTTTCCGACAGGGCTGATATGTTCATCCGTTCGCTGTGAAATGCGATCCCGTGCGCCATCCCCTCTTCCATGGTCGCTTGAATAGCGCTACTGGTAATCTTGTTCGAATCCATAAGCTCATTTCCGGACAGTCCGTATCTGAACGAATACAGGATAAGAACTCGTTTCGTCTCGCCCGACTCCGATGCAAAAGATGAGGCGCTGAACACCAGCCAGGAGGAAAGAACGAGAAGGGCCAAGGCGAGTCGCATTTCCCGAGGAGCTCGGATACTGTTTCTCGCAGTCTCTTTACGGTGTGTTTTCATAGTTCATCGACTTCCCTGAATCGGATGATCCCATTCTGCCTAAGATGGTGTGCGGCTGTAAGGATTAGCATTGAAGGAGTATGAGCAATGCGACTCAAACAGCTGTAAAAGATGAGTTTAGTTTATTATAAATGGGGTGGAATTGCAAGGGAGGAAAACCTGGATGGATCTTGGTAGATTTGGAGGATGATCCACTTTATCCAAGGATAATTTAGGTTCTCAATAACGTCAATCCACGCTGTTATTACGGTGGTTCGAATCCGGGGGGTACTTTTTCCCATGGATAGCCGTTTTTGGTCATCTGGTAGCCCAAGTCAAACAATTTGCCCATGTACTCAGGATCGAACACTTCTTTCGGCTTTTCATTAAAATCAGAAGGAATGAAAGATAGGTTGTAATCCATGCCGTCCCGCTGGGCACCAAGGTAAATCCTGTAGAGATCACCCATCCCCTGTGTTCGGATTAAAGTGGAGATGGTATTGTCCAAGATGGGTATTATCTTGGGCTTAACGGTTTTCCAATCCGGTTCCATACGCGAGTTACGAATAACATATATCCGGGATTTCCCTTTCAATCCGGCTTGTCTCATTGCCCATCGCATATCCAGTGAAGCGGGGTATAGGAAAACCTGAGACGATGTCCCTCCGTCTACGTGGATTTCGTCGTAGCGATGTCCGTCGGCTTCCACCTCGATGTATATTGGTGTGAATGCACCGGGTATGGAGGCTGAAGCCACCATGATGTCGCGAACCAACTGCAGGGCGTTGGGAGCGCCGCTTTTTGCGATGATTCCGATGTTCCAAATGACCGGACGCTTGGCATCCAAGTTAGTGGTGCCGACAAACAACCGCCGGCCTTTGTCATGTTCGACGACAATATCTTCAAGCATCTTCACGTCAATTGCATCTTCCAGCAATTCTCGCATGGGTTTTGTGTCGGCTGCAGAATCGGCTGTTAGGATCGATAACAGTGAGCGCTTCTCCAGGATATCTTTTGTGGATGTGGTGGTATAAAGCTTCTTTAGTTTCGCATCATACTCTTTGCCAAGAAAGGCAAACGGTGCCATGAGAGCACCAGTACTAATGCCGGTGACGACCCTGAACTCCGGTCGGTTTCCGGCAGCTGTCCAACCCACCAGCAGGCCGGCACCGAAAGCACCGTTGGCACCGCCACCGGAAATTGCCAGGTAATCTATCGGCTTGTATTTCGCTTCTGGCTCTTTTTCTCTGATCTCTTCTTTGATCTCGGCAAGATTTTCCTGAATCCCGGACGGCAGTGTATCTCCCCAGAATCGAGCATTGGGGATGTAAGGTATCTGAGCAATGTCTCCGTAAGCTTCCGGCAAGGGATTGCGTTTATAGCTTGTGGCACATCCTGACAGCAGCAACGCTGACAGGATAAAGATAATGATTAATATCTTTCGATTGTTCTTCATGTTAGCCATCCATTGCAAGTTAATTAATGATCATGTGGGACTTCGGACAGCTTCATCTCACAATGATCTCTTTTCCATTTTCATCCACATAGGAAGAGTAGTGGATCCCGTTTTTTTGCCGGATCATGCCCCTCACGTATTGCCCGTTATCATCAAAGATCATGACTCCGGTATTCCCTTCTTTGAAACCCAGACCGGCCCGTTCCACTTCATTTTCATCCATGATGACCAGGCCGTATCCTTTCTCGTCTCCCCCCATGGCCATAATCTTCTTCCCGTTTCCATCGACCATCGCGACGCTGGGCAGACCCTTATCCATCCCCAAACCGATTCGAGGTCTTCCTTCTTTATCAGCGACCAGAATACCACTACCCTCTTCATCAGCGGCAATTCCGATACCCAAGACTCTTTTTCCCGCCTTGTTAAGGACCCTTATTCCAGTCCCCTCTTCACTTGAACCAATAAGTATAACCTCCTGGCCTGCACCATCGACAATGGATATTCCCTCTACAATGACTTGACGGAAATGCCCGTCACTCGGTCCCGCCTTGGCGCCTATCACAACGAGGGCCAGAAAAGATAAGACCAAGAAAACCATGTAACTTTTCAAACGTCGGTTTTGCTTCTCAACTCTTTCTATCCGCTCATGGAGCGTCAATTTTTCCCTGGGTAAAGATTCCATTTCAGACCTCCCTTGCTAAGTCACTGTAACCGTTTCGAAAAAAAATCTATTTTTTATTCTTTTTCAACTCATCATTAAGCAGGGCTCCTCCAAGAGCACCCACTCCCGCACCGATCAAGGTACCCGTCGTGTTACCGCCGATTAACTGTCCGGCAATGGCCCCCACTGCCGCCCCACCGACAGCACCCTCTTGAGCCGGTGTCATGTTGGCACAACCACCGAAAAGGATGGGGATGGAGATGAGCAAACATAGGACTATAATCACACTTCTTCTTTTCATGATACATTCTTCCTCTTTAAATAGTTAAACGGAAAGCCTGACGGGATTCACAGAGAGCTCCCGGCAGGGATCCTTTGCTTACAGGGTCGCCTTCCTTTCGTTATCGTGACCCTTGATACATATATCTTAAAATCCATAAAAAATCAAAAGGGTTCAAAATCTGAGAAATATGTTTCACTGGATTGAACAATGCGGGTGAGAAGTATTCAGGTGATCCGGTTTTTAAGCGGGTCACTGTCTGAGCCGTTAAAAACCAGATTATCTGAATACGATATTTTTTTCAACGGGTTAAATTGATACAAATTTTTAAACCCATTGGGATTTCTTTTCGACATTTAGGAATTGGATATTTTCTCGGCAATCTCCGCAAACGCCCGGGCCACCTGGGAGTCCGCATATTTTTCCTGAAACGAGATGCCGTTGTCTCCGCACGTTACAAAATTGGGGTCAAACGGTATCCTTCCCAGAAATGGAATACCGGCTGTCCGGGCGGTTTTCTCGCCGCCGCCGGACCCGAACAGGTCGACCATTTTATCGCAGTGGGGGCAGGTAAAGCCGCTCATGTTCTCGATAAGACCATAGATATCCATCTTTAGGGTTCTGCAGAAACTTATGGATTTCCGAACGTCCGCCAGAGAAACTTCCTGGGGGGTCGTGACAATGACGGCTTTGGCATCCTTAATGGTCTGAGCGATGGTCAACGGTTCATCGCCGGTTCCGGGAGGAGAATCGATAATCAAAAAATCGAGATCACCCCACTCCACTTCTCCAATAAACTGTCGGATGGCGGAATACTTGAGGGGTCCCCGCCATATGATGGCATCGTCTTTGCTGGCGATGAGAGACTCTATGGAGACCGCCTTTAAATGATCCGAATACTTCATCGGATTCAGCTTGTTGTTTTTATTCAGATCCAGCATGCCCGTAAGGCCGAGCATTCTCGGTACGTCCGGGCCATGCAGGTCAACATCCATAATCCCGACATCGAACCCTTTTTTGGCCAGAGCCAGGGACAGATTAACCGAGGTGCTCGTCTTGCCCACGCCCCCCTTTCCGCTCAGAATTATGAATTTGTTTTTTATTTTTTTTAAGGATCGATCCACAGAAACGTCCTGTTCCGTCTGCGCCTTTTTCGGCGTCTGTGCATCCTCAACATTGTCATGAATTTGAACCATAATCTTTATCTCCTAATTTCTTTGATCTAAGTTCTGCACCGATAAAAATCTTCATTGTTGCATCTCGGGCAGTTTTCCGGCCTTCCCGTACCCCAAGGCTCCACCCATCTGTGATTGCATTTTCGACATCCGAACGTCCGAATCCGATCGACCATCTTGTAGTTTCCGCCTTCCACATTGATGGCTTTCCCGTTGATCAAAGCGTCTGCAACCACCCTTCTGGCCCGCTCGATGATCCGCCCGAAGGTGGCCCTCGAAACATGCATTTGACGGCCGCCCGCTTCGTGGGACATGCCGAGAAGATCGGCAAGCCGGATGGCCTCCAGTTCATCCACCGTGAGGCGCACCTCGGAAAGATCGCGCATGGGAATGCCCCTGGGTTTGAAATAGTTGATATCCGGGTTAAACGCCACCATACGACGTTTTTTAGGTCGTGCCATAAGACTCCGCCATTCCTGTTTTTTTATGAGTATATACTCGCAAACAAACTACGTATTTTCTCGGATGTTGTCAAGCTATTAAATTTCGAATCATCTTTAAAAGCGTTGATAATTCTGAAAGGATCCAAGGGGTCAAGGGTCCAAGGATTCGAGTGAAAAGCTTAAGAATTACAGAGATCTGAAAGTTGGGAAACGTCGTACAGACACTGTTTGGACTGTCTCTTATACACATCTGACGCTGCCGACGA
>JAAXQD010000081.1 GCA_012974475.1 Desulfobacterales bacterium | reverse complement strand
AATTTTTAACGCCAGACTCCTCATGAATCTTTCTCCAAAATTGCTCGATGTCGCTCACAAAAGACTTTTTACGAAGCCGTCAAATCTAGCAATTCGTTGGAGTCAGCACAAGAACGAAAAAGATCCGATTCATGTGTTTTCCATTACTGATCTGCAACTTTCTTCTTTCACAGATATCATCATACGACACAGAATATTTAAATGGTTCAGACCCGGTAATCGATAACAGTTATCACCACCTAATCTCTCTCCATGAATAGGCCCATGGAGAGGTGGATGGCAGGGTGGAGGAAAGGATACTCATTAAGGGACCTGAGTACAGCACGATGCGATTTTTGCAAATAACATCTTTCTGGAAAGTTTCATCCAGCGGTTCCAACGCCTCATGCCGCCTTTGATGCTATAAACCTGTGTAAAGCCTTCTTCTGTCATAATGGCCGCTGCCACTTTGCTTAATTGTCCTGTGTCGCACACCAGGACAATCTTTAGGTCTGTTTTTGAAGAAGAATAAGTGCCTTCAAATATTTCTTTTAAAAAATCATCAATCGGTCTGGATATCGATCCATTGATATGATTTTTCTCATAAGTCTCGGTTTCCCGAAGATCGACAATGCGAACATTATCTTCGTTTTCTAATAATAAACGACTCGTTTGAGGCGGCGTAAGATGGGTGTATCCTTTTCCGATGATCATATATTTTATAATTTCTCCAAGATCCACTTGCCAACTGCGTTTCCGGTAATTATTCATTGATTCGAAAACAACACCGATGTCTATGGCGCTTAAAAATGATTCAAGTATTATTGTTGAGTCCATATGCTAATTTCTCCTCTAATATTTAATAATGGTCGGTTATTCAGGCTTTTTTGCTTCAATATAGGCCGATACAATATAATCCCCTATATTACTTCCCGGCATCCATTCATTAATGATTTTTTTGCTCTCGTCCTTTACATCAATTATTATATCTCTAAATCCTGTTTGCTCCAGCATGGTGACGGTAGACTCTACAGTTCCAGCTCCGCCAACACATGCAGAATGCAGAGCCAGATCATTTTTTACTTCGGCAGGTAATTCCCGAGTCGCCAGAATATCTGAAATTGCCAATCTGCCACCAGGTTTAAGCGCTCTGAATGCATCTTTATAAACACTCTGTTTGTCAGGGGAGAGATTAATCACACAATTGGACATGATAATATCCGCGCTGTTATCAGCAACGGGCAGGTGTTCGATCTCGCCCAGTCTAAACTTCACATTATCAATGTCTGCGTCTTGGGCGATCTTTCTGGCTTTGCTGATCATGTCAGGCGTCATATCAACACCAATCACTTTGCCGTCCTTTCCGACTTCATTTGCAGCCAGGAAGCAATCAAACCCTCCACCACTGCCCAGATCCACCACGGTCTCCCCAGGTTTGAGAGATGCCAATGCCACGGGGTTACCGCAACCCAGGCCCAGATTCGCCCCCTCGGGGGTGCTCTCGAGGTCATCCTTCGAATACCCCATGGCTTTGGATATCTGTTCATGTGGGAACTCCGGTGCTCCGCAACAAGAAGCGGGCGATATTTTCGTGTCTGATATCCTCTGTTCGCCACAGCATGATAATGAAGGGCTTAATCCTGATGCTTTCGTTCCGAGCCTTGCAACTTTTCCATAACTATCTCGAACAGCCTGTCTAATCTCTTCTTTGTCTCTTGTTTTCATTGTGATCTCCTTTGTGGTAAATGTTTTTATGCGCCCATATGCACATATGAGATTAAAAAAAATGACTGTTACTGCTTGCAACAGTCGGGGCAACACTCCTTGATACATTTGTTTATCTTCTCTGTAATATCAACCAGTTTTTCCAGGAAGGGTTGACCATTGACGCTGTAGAACACATGGCGACTCTCTTTTTCGCTTATCAGGATACCGGTCTCTTGCATAAGGTTGAGGTGTCTGGAGATAACCGATCGGTCCTGGGGCATATTTTCCGCTATGCTCCCGATATCGGCTCGGCCGTTTAACATAAGGAACTTCAATATCTGAACTCGAACCGGTTCGCTCAGGGTTTTAAAAAATTTTGAATCCAAAACTCCAACCAGTTCTTCTGCGATTTTTTTTTGTCTGTGGGTCAGTGTTGTTTCCATGGTTGTACATTAATGCACACATATGCACATGTCAAGAAAAAAATGTCCCGCGTTTCATAATAATATCCTCAACTATTGATTTTTGGTATCTGTTACCGTTCTTTTTCTATCTTCATATTCCTTCTTGCTTATATCTCCAAAAGCATACCGTTTGTCGAGAATATCTATTGCTGAATCTGAAGCGCTGATTTGATGAATATTTGTGTCGCGGGAGCCAAATCCGCACATCATTGAACCCTTTCGTCTCCTCATCGTGCTCTTTTTGGAGTTCAGTATTCTCTTTGATATCGGTTGCTTTAGATGGGCAACATATTTCCATCATTTTTTTCATCATGCCGCCTTTCATAGCGCAACAATCAGCAGAACCGTCATGGCCCGGAAAGCACTTGCTCATTTTTTCAAACATTTCTTTAAAATTCTCCGGGTTACAACATCCAAAGTCAGCACCTTTGCCTTTAGTTTCTTCTGTTTTCATTTTAAATCTACCTATAATTTTGATGTTTTAAAAAAATGTTTTGTTCTTATATAAGGCTTTTTTTCAAAGCGTGATAATACACTATGCAGAACCTTTTTGATCTTTCTGAACGTTACGATCGAAATAAAAAACGGACAGAATGAGAATTTGTTTACACCTTCTGTCTCCGACGCGAAAGGTAATCCCTCTTCCTCCCACAAGAGTGTTCCACCGACAATGTTGTAAACTGTTTGGAATCCTAACTGCTGCATTAACTTCTGGGCGATTTTGCTTCGCCCCCCTACTTTGCAGTAGATCACATAAGTCCTATTTTTATTCATGACATCCAGCCGGGTCTTGAAAAATCTCGAAAGGATATTTATATTGATGGCCCCTTCCAGATGCAGATATTCGTATTCCTGAGGAGTGCTGACGTCTATGATGACCAGGTTGTCGCCCTCCTTGTAATTTGATATTAGATCCCATGTTTCGGCGGGAAAGATATCCTTCGACAACTGAACCTCCGTTTTTTTAGCTGAATTATGCATCAGAATTACCTCCTTTTTAACCCTATAGACGATGAAAGGGATAAAAAGGATACACCCTTAGTCGGATTTGAATTATTTTATTGTTGTGGATTTCTGGTGTTAGTATGATGATCTGTTTGTTGCGGTATAAACTGAGGTGTTAATAAAGGGTATAAATCCTTGGGAAAAATGTTTTTATCTTGTAGTTTAGCTAAAAGTCAGCAATAAAAAGCAGTGGTGTATTATAAGCAAAAATAACGAATATCTCCATGGGTAAAGGAAAGAACATGTTCGCAAAAGTATGTGGGTTAAAAACGAAAGAACAGATCGATAAAGCCATAGCGTATGGATATGACGCAATCGGAATTGTAACCTATCCAAAAAGTAAACGATATTGTTCTACTCAGAACGCAATCGAACTGGCAGACTATGCAAAAGGAAGAATAAAAAGCTTCGTCGTAGGAATCACCTATGGTGACGTAGAAGAAGTTGCAGGTGTGTTCGATTATACACAAATATATGAAGCAAGGCAGGTCCCGAACCTGGTATTGGCATCAAAGGAAAAGCCTCCCTTGGACCTCAATTATGAATATTTTATTTATGATGCCAGCATAGGTAGCGGTGTTTTCCATCCATTCCCAACATGGGTGAAAGACATGTCAGGAAAAGTTATTGTGGCCGGGGGTCTAAATATAGAAAATGTCTGTTCCGTGATCCAAGATATAAAACCCTTTGGAGTTGATGTGTCCAGCGGTGTTGAAAACGACGGAGTTAAAGATTTTAAAATGATGAAGGAGTTCATAAATACAGTCAGAAACTGCTAACCATGGGCGGTCGGCGAACTCGGTTCCATCGCCGCAAAGCCCCGACGCCGGGTCGAAGATCTTATGAAGATTAGTTTGAAAACACTCTATTTTTTCTTTGTTGCTGCGATTTATCTCTTCAATTGTCCTGTCTTCTTAATGGCAGATGAAAAAGGTCAGGTGGAAGTCGTCGACAGGGTTAGGAAGCAAATCATTTCTGCCGAAATGAATCAGGTCCGGTGTTATCAATCAACAAGGTATTTTGTGGTTGCGAAAGATCTTGAAAGCAGGGGAGGTACTGACTTCTTGGTTAAATACAAATCAACGGCAGACGAAAAGCTGCCATGCAGTTATCTTTTCGGAAATTACGATTTTGAGATTAAAAACGAATGGGCCGAATACTTCGCCGGGTTGGCGGGTAATTTTCTTATTCTCGACAGCACCACGGGTCCCGGACCGAGTGGTCTCACAATTTGGGATTTGAAGAAGCGGAAGAAGGTTTACGAAGGATCATGGTCGGATCCAATCGAAATTAAGGACGATTCGATTATCTACTGGACGGAGACGGGAGAAGCGACCGATGATAATTGCCCGGAGCGTGCTAAGTGGGAATCGCATGGTTTGGGAGCAGCGATAGAAACGAAAGTCATTTTTAACCTATTTGATTTCAGTGTTTCAAAGACAAAAGAAACACGGTGCAGTCCCAGACAATAGTAATAGCGACCCAACAAGGCTCTTTCAGCCGATGGCGAATTGATGGGGCTGCAAGAGCGGCGTTAGTGTCTTATAAGATGTGGTCGCAAATTGTGACCGAGCATCATAGAAGAAACATGCAAGAATGCACAAAAGAGAGGCCTGGAGAATCTTGGTTTGTTGGGCACAAAGTTCACCATGGAATCGGACTTTTTTAAGAGGCCGTTTGGAGACAACGGAATGGCGGTCGTGGTTCCTGAGAACGAAGACCGAGAGCTGATTCATCATAGGCTATTTTCAGAAATTGAATTGGGAATTATAAAAGATTCAACCCTGGATAACTCGCGGATCTGAAATGCTCCGACAAATCCTGAACACGTACAAATTCTTTATGGGAAAATCAGGTTAATGATAATCATGGGTTCCCATGACGACTTTAATACCGGTTTTGTTCTCCAGCATTTCGGCCTTTTCTTCAGCCGTGGAATACGGGCAATCCGGTCTGGCATTCACAAGACAGGAACTTAAATAAATCTTATCGGGTTTGATCTCCGATAATTTAATGGCCATTCCCGTATTCGGAACCAGTGTTCGCCCGGGACATTCGCATTTTACAAATGCTACCACTGAAGAGGGTTCTTCGAATTTGCCCTCACCGAGAGCCGCCGCTTTAAGACACCGCCATTCTCCCGGGCATCCATATCGATGTATATGCGTCGTACGACATGATGCTTAAGGTCAAGGATATGGCGGATATATTGCTGCCGCTCCATGAACCGGAATTTGCATCTGTGGATACGA